>REEE01000146.1 GCA_007695245.1 Candidatus Competibacteraceae bacterium
GCCTTACCCCGCACCGTCAGATCGGTGATAAAGGCGAACTGCTGGCCGGGGTGAATCGGATAAGCCCGCACACGGTAGTGCGTGCCCCACGGCTTTTCCTGGACCACCACCTTGATCGGCTGGTCGATTTGTAGAAAAGGACTGGTCAGGGCCACGTCGTACAGCGCGTACCTGACTTGCGCCGCGTCGTGGCGGGGGTGGAGATAAAAATCCGCCACGCACTGTAAGTTGGGGCCGCCGTCATTGGCATTGTGGATCAATTGGTCCCACAATTTTAAATGCGGGATGATCACCACAGTATCGTCGGGGGTGACGATTTCCGCGGCGCGCATTTTGATCGACCGCACCTCACCGTAGGTCCCATTCACTTCAATCCAGTCTCCAGGACGATAGGGCAACTCATAAAGCGTGACCACCCCGGCGATCAGGCTGCTGACGTAATCCCTGAAGGCAAAGCCCAGGGCCAGACCCAGCGCGCCCATCATCGCCACCATGTTTTCAAAGGACGGCTCGATGACGCGAGGGACGATCAGGGTCGAGGCGAAAATAATGATGAACAGCCGCAGCACGGGCACCGTAGCCAGAAGTAAATGGCGGCGGCGGTTGGGAGAGCGAACAGCCAACCAAGGGAGCAAGCGTTGCTCCAGGATGATCAGCAGCCATGCTCCGACGAGAATTAACCCAATCTCAAGCAGATTGATCTGACTCAACGAGAAAATATCTTTCACCTCATCCACGCCGTTCATCACGCCTTCCTAACCTAAAAATCATCGATAAGATAACGTTCGTTTTCCAGGAACTTGCGGATGACCGGATAGCCGCGTGGGGCGACCCGCCAAATTTCCCCGGTCTGCTCCAGCACGTCGGCGTCCTGCAACAGCGCGAGCGCTTCCAGCACCCGATCGAGTGAAAGGGGCAGCAACCGCGCCAGCCATTCGGTCGCCAGGCCGTTGTGCAGTAGCAGTGCGTGTAACACAAAAGCGTGGTTACGCCCGACAGGGGTGGGTAGCTCAGGCTGGTTGAGGTGGTCCCAAGGGGTAATCCACAGGGTGGGATGAGGGGAGTGGTGGTCTGCGGCGGCAGTTTCCCCGGTGGCGGTGTCCGCATCGGGCCGGGCGCGCAAACTGGCGCGCCAGATCGCCCAGGCAATCCCCGGAATGCCCCGGCTGTGCGCCGCCAGGTGTTGCAGGAAATCACTGTGGGATACAGACGTATCAACCGTCCCCTCGGGCGGGGGCAGGACATACTTGCCGTTGTTGGCCTGACGGAACAGCAGAGGTCGACTGTCGGGACCCTCGGCCAGCGCCTGAAAGCACAGCGCCAAGCGCTCTTTATCGAAGGCTTGCACGGTCAGTTTTTTGGACCGCCCGCCCGACGGCGACACTCGCCGTAGAAACGCCCAGGCCCAACTGTCGCAACCGATGACCCCGCGGCCCAGTTTGCCGGAGTAAGCCTGGTGGAGAAACTGGCGTATCAGACCCAGGCCAGCGGCATGGCGCAAATAAACCCGCTCCAGAGCAGGTAAAACCCACGGCTGCTCGGCGAGTTGTTGGGAAGACAGCCAGTGGGAATCGCCGGCCAGGATCTGCTCTGGCACCGGTGGCTCGAGGACGCGCCACTGGCGCTGTTCGGCCCAGAGTCTCAGGATCTCGGCGGAACCGCCGTGAGGGGGGGCGATCAGGAAAGCCGTCAGTCGCTCCGGTTGCTCGTTCGCCAGCCAATCCCCCAAGGCACCATCCAGTGCCGCCACGGCACCGCCCCAGCCAGGGTCGGGAGCAATCCGCGCGAGCTGCTCGTGGGACAAGGCTTCCAGATGGTTGATGCTGGCGGCGGATTCCGCATCGGCGGCGTCAGGACGGCGGCGTCCGCGCAGGGTGGCGAGCCAATTTTCGGAGACGACCTTCACCGACGCCTTGGGCGGATGGTAATCGGCAACACTGACCCATTGCCAGAGCGGCGGCGTTTCCTGCTCGGTGTCGGACGTTGCGGCCATGTCGGATCCATTCGATGGACGCCGCCGCGCTCGAGGTCCTGGTGGGTACCCGAGCGGACGGCAAGGTGGGGAGGCGCTTGAAGAGAGGGTTAATTTTTCTCTTCGTTCAACGGCTCTGATTCCTCCGGCGGAGGGGGCCGCCCCTTGCGATTGCTCAACCGTCCGAGGGTGCTATCGAGGGAGCGTTTCAATTTCCCGGCGGCGCCGTCGACGGCCTGCTCCAGAGTCGGGGCTTGATGGCTCACCGCAACCGGCTGGCGACCCGCGAGACGGGCTTCCAGCAGACAGCGTTTATCCGGCTTGTCATCGTGGCCGGGTTTGTGGCTGTTCACGTCGCTGAGGTGGACTTCCAGCCGGGTGATCTGGTCGCTGAACCGGTCCAAGGCGTCCACCATCACGGTCTCGATCCACCGCGACAATTTTTCGCGGCCCGAAATATGGCTATCGGTATTGAGCTGAATCTGCATGGGCCTACTCCTGACGGGGTGATTTGACGGTTCGCTACTCGGCTCAAAACCGGTAAATAGCGGCGATTCCGGCCAGCGTCGGCATCCGCTCGCTGGGGACGATCACGATGTGGCCGCCCATCTTCAGGATCCATTCCCCCAAGTCGTCGAGCAGGTCGTCGACCTCCGGGTCGGCCAGATCGGCGAACTCGATTTCACCGGTCGCGGCGTCGATCCGGCCGGGAACCTGGCGCTCGGCTTCGACGAGCAGCGTCGCGACCCGCCCGGCCACGGCCGCTTCGGCGACCTGCGCCAGGTCATCCGATCCCAGCCCCTTGGCCTGCGCCGCCCCGAACTCCTCAACCCATCCGGCCAGTCGCACCAGATACCGGGGCTCGACCGCTTGCCAGGCGCGTTCGCGGAGCGCGTCCAGCGCCAGCGCATCCGGATGGATATCGATGCCCTCGGCCATCAGCAACGGGTTATGGCTGACCTGGTGAAACAGGGCGTGGTGTTCCGGCAACGCGGCCAAGAGCAAGGGCAATCCGGAGGGCTGTGAGTGATGCTCCAGAATCGCCCGATCGATCGCGCGGAAGAACCGCTCCGCGTCCTTATCCACCTCATCCTTTTTCCCACCGTGGCCGTGACGCATCGGCGTCCCTTTTGCGCCCATGCCGTAGGAGGCGACCGTTTGATGCGGTTGGGTCAAGTCATCGCCCAGCGCGTCGGTGATGGTGCGCGGCACGCCCGGTGCCAGGTCGATTTCGTCCAGGGCGTCGCGGTTGCCCTCGAACAGCTTGACTTCCTGGCGGCTCAGGCCGAGCACCTGATAGCGGTCGGCCGATTGCCAGACCCGCAGCAAGGGCTTGATGTGAAAACTGTCGGCCACGATCGCCCGTTCGGGGACGGTCCGCTGGAGTTTGAAAACCCGGAACAGGCCAGGCGCGCCGAGCACGGCCAGCCCATCCAGCGTGTGCTTCCAAAAGTCGCGATCATCGGCCAAGGACTGAAACGGTTCGAGAAAGGCCGGGATCTCGGATGCCGGATATTTTTGCCGCAACGACTCTTCCAGGGTCTTGACCAGATTTCGGAACCGAATCGGATCCTGTTGTTTATCCGGATGATGGCGGAAGGTCGGTTGGTAGAGCGAGAGGCACGGCGGTTCGTGCGCGCCCAGAAACTCGGAGAGATAATTTTGGTTCGCTGGTGCGTTCATGGTTGCTGGCCCTCCTGTATGCGGCGGTACTTCATTATTCCCGCTGGTCTGTCAGGGAAATTATACCACTTCGATCAATGGGAAGCGCCGAAAGCGGGTTCCGTTGGCGACGGTCTCACGAAAAGCGGACCCGCATAAACGTTGCCCAACATTCCGCTGACAAAGCTGGCAAAATCACCGTTATCAAGCGCCATGACCGCACAGCCCACTGAGTTTTTCGCGATCGGCGTGGCGGATCCATCTCACCTGGAGAGCGCGGCATGAACAAATTGACGATTTTCGACACCACCCTGCGCGATGGCGAACAGAGCCCCGGCGCGTCGATGACCAAGGAAGAAAAAGTTCGCATCGCCAAGATGCTGGAACGGATGCGGGTGGACGTCATCGAGGCTGGGTTTCCCATCGCCAGCTCCGGCGATTTTGAAGCGGTGCGGGCGGTGGCGCGAGCGGTCAAGGACAGCGTGGTCTGCGGGCTGGCCCGCGCCACCGACGAGGATATCGATCGAGCCGGCGAAGCGCTGAAGGATGCCGTGGCCTGCCGCGTTCATACCTTCATCGCCACCTCGCCGATCCACATGAAGATGAAGCTGCGCATGGAGCCGGATCAGGTGCTGGAGCGGGCGGTCGAAGCCGTGCGCCGCGCCCGGCGCTGGACCGACGACGTGGAATTCTCCGCCGAGGACGCCGGTCGCTCCGAACTCGACTTCCTGTGCCGGATCACCGAGGCGGTGATCGAGGCGGGCGCGCGCACCATCAATATCCCCGACACCGTCGGCTACAACGTTCCCGAGCAGTTCGCCCACACCATCCGCAGCCTGATCGAACGGGTGCCGAACGCCGATAAAGCCGTTTTTTCGGTCCATTGTCATAACGACCTGGGGCTGGCGGTGGCCAACTCGCTGGCGGCGGTGCTGGCCGGGGCGCGGCAGGTGGAATGCACCATCAACGGTCTGGGCGAGCGGGCCGGCAACGCCTCGCTGGAAGAAATTGTGATGGCGGTTCGCACCCGCCGCGACATTTTTCAGTTGGAGACGAATATCGATACGACTCAGATCGTCCCCGCTTCGCGGCTGGTGGCCAACATCACCGGCTTCCCGGTGCAGCCCAACAAGGCGATCGTCGGGGCCAACGCCTTCGCCCACGAAGCCGGCATCCATCAGGACGGCGTGCTCAAGCATCGCGAAACGTATGAAATCATGCGCGCCGAGGATGTGGGCTGGATCAAGAACCGCATGGTGCTGGGCAAGCATTCCGGGCGCAACGCCTTTCGCGCCCGGCTGGAGGAACTCGGCGTCAGTTTTGCCTCCGAGGAAGATCTGAACGCCGCCTTTGCCCGCTTCAAGGATCTGGCCGACAAGAAGCACGAAATCTACGACGAAGACCTACAGGCGCTGGTCACCGACGCCAATCTGACGGCGGAAAACGAGCGGGTGAAGTTGCGGTATCTGCGGGTCTGCTCCGAAACCGGCGAGATGCCGAACGCGCAGGTGACCCTGGCGGTGGACGGCGTGGAACAAAAAGCGACCGCGACCGGCGGCGGTCCGGTGGATGCTTCGTTCAAGGCGATCGAGAGTCTCCTGCAAACCGGCACCGACCTGCTGCTGTACTCGGTCAATAACATCACCAGCGGCACCGACTCGCAGGGCGAGGTCACGGTGCGGGTGTCCAAGGACGGCCGGATCGTCAACGGCCAGGGTGCCGACACCGACATCGTGATCGCTTCGGCCAAGGCGTATATCAATGCCCTCAACAAGGTGTTGCAGCCGAGCGAACGGGCGCATCCACAGTTGCTGTGAACCGAACCATTCGCACGAGTCGCCATGATGGCCGATAAACGTCAGTATTTGGCGGCGATGGGCATTCCACTCTGGTTGCCGCGCCAGCCGCTCGCCATCCAGTCGGCCGCCGCTCCCGTGGAGAGAGATGAGCCGGTGCCGGAGAGGGGGGAACCCGAGGTCAAGGTCGAAGATCGCTCCCCACTCCCTGCGGCAGAGAAAAGAGAGATGAGGGCTGAATCGGCCGACGACCCCGATCCGGGATTACCCCCCGACGATTGGATGCCCCCGGCGGACGATGCCTGGGAACCGTTATTCGAGAGGGACGCCGCCGATGATGTTTCCGCCTCGGCCACCGCCGCCAGCCGCGAAGCGCGCATTGCCCGGATGGATTGGGAGGAACTCACGAGGGAAGCGCGCCAGTGTCAGGCTTGCGGCTTATGCACCACCCGGACGCAAGTGGTCTTTGGGGTAGGCGACCGCCGGGCGGACTGGTTGGTCGTCGGCGAGGCACCCGGCGCCGACGAGGACCGGCAGGGCGAGCCGTTCGTCGGCCGGGCCGGCAAGTTGCTCGATCCGATGTTGCAGGCCATCGGCTTGCAGCGCGAGCAGGTGTACATCGCCAACATTCTCAAATGCCGCCCGCCGGACAATCGCGAACCGACGCCCGCCGAAGCCGCGAGTTGCCGGCCGTTCCTGCACCGGCAGATCGACCTGATCCGCCCCCGCATCATTCTCGCCGTGGGGCGCATCGCCGCGCAGAATCTGTTGGAAACCGAGACCCCCATCGGCAAGCTGCGCGGTCGAGTCCATACCTTCGGCCCGGCGCGCATCCCACTGGTCGTGACCTACCATCCCGCCTATTTGCTGCGCTCCCCGCGCGAGAAGCGCAAGTCCTGGGACGATTTGCGCTTGGCGCGGCGCGCCTTGGCCGCCGAACCGCCGGATCCGAACGAAGATTTTTCCCGCGTATGAACAACGCCCTGCGAGAACCGTACATCGGTCGGTTTCGCCAGATGATCGACGCCGATCTGCGGGAGATCTTGACGATCGAGCGTCGGTCTTACGAGTACGCCTGGACCGAGGGAATTTTCCGCGACTGCATTCGGTCCGGCCATCATTGCCGGGTGTTAGAAATCCCGCACGGGTTGATCCAGGCTTACGGGGTGTTGTCGGCGGCGGTGGGCGAGGCGCATATTCTCAATTTGTGCGTGCGGCCGGAGTTGCAAGGACGAGGGTTTTCGCGGCGGATGCTGGATCATTTGCTGGAGTTGGCGCGCGCCAATGCGGTGCAAACCGTCTTTCTGGAAGTCCGTCCCTCTAATATCCGGGCCGTTCATCTCTACGACTCCGCCGGTTTCCATGAGATCGGCCGGCGTCCCCGCTACTACCCCGCCGTCCGGGGTCGGGAAGATGCGCTGGTGATGGCGCGGGAACTCTGAGAATCCTCGGCAACATCGGGTCCCGGTCATGGGTTTTCGCGGATTTTCGCCGGTCGATAAAATCAGCTTGCTCTATCCGAACGCTTCGCCTACAATTTTTGCGGTGTATGATTTTCAAGAACGATCAGGAATTCACTTGTCTACCGCAACACCCTCTTCGGTAACCCGGTTTGGCCCATTTCCCGTGCTTGATCTTCGTGCCACGTCTCTGGGTTTCGGCCCCTCTGTTCCAATGAATTTTAGTCCTCAGGAAATACTCGAATATGGTCACTGGCACCGTCAAATGGTTTAACGAATCGAAGGGTTTTGGTTTTATCACCCCCGATAACGGCGGCGACGATTTGTTTGCGCACTTTTCCGCAATTCAGGCGCGCGGTTTCAAGACACTCAAGGAAAACCAAAAAGTTTCCTTCGACGTGACCACCGGTCCCAAGGGTAAACAGGCGACGAATATTCGCCCCCTGGAATAAGTGAACCGAACGCAGCAAAAAAAGCCCGGCTTGCCGGGCTTTTTGCGTTTCCGGCCCCAACGGGCCTGCAACGTGATAATCTCTATGAAATTTTAGCGCCGCGCATCAGGAGCGACGACGGTTTCGCCCCAGGATGACGTTCCCGGCTACTTTTAGCGGTATGACTTAAAAATCAAACATCACTCTCGGACTCTTAAAATTTATGTCCACCGAGACCCTGCTGTTCCCAACAATCCTCGCCTGGGTTTTGACCGGTGTCCTGATGGTGGGTGTGGCCGTACTGGTCACGTTCCAGCGGCGGACGATCGCGGCGCTCCGGCGGCATGGCGCTCAATTGGAGCAGCAACTTCAGGAGCGCGCCGCGCAAGCGGAACGCGACCTCGCCGAACGCCATCAAGCGCTGGAGTCCTTGCGGGAGAGCGAGGAAAAATACCGTACCTTGGCGGAGTTTACCTACGATTGGGAATACTGGATCGATCCGGACGGTCGCTACGTTTACGTTTCGCCGGCCTGCGAGCGCATCACCGGCTATCGCCCGGAAGAGTTTATCGCCAATCCCGACCTGCTGTTGACCCTGGTGCATCCCGAGGATCGCGATCGGGTCGCGGCGCACCATTTCGGCGACCGCAAGCCGCACGAGATTCTGGATTTCCGACTGATCACCCGCAACGGCAAGCAAATCTGGATCGGGCATGTCTGCCAGGCCGTGCATGGGTGCGACGGACGCTACCTGGGCCAGCGCGGCAGCAACCGCGATATTACCGCGCGCAAACAGGCTGAAACAGCGCTGCGGATCAGCGAGGAACGCTACCGCCAGATCGTGGAAACCGCCCACGAGGGGATTTGGGCGGTGGACGCCGAGCAACGAACCACCTTCGTCAACTGGCGGATGATGGATCTGCTGGGTTACGCGCCGGAGGAAATGTTCGGCCAACGGTTCGAGTCCTTCCTGTTCGCCGAAGACCTGGACGCACACCGCGCCCAGCGCGAACGCCGATTTCAAGGTGAAAATTCGGTGTACGAGCGGCGGTTTCGCCGCAAGGACGGGCAAACCCTGTGGACGGCGGTCTCGGCGGTCGCCTTGCGGGATGTGGACGGCCAAGTGATCGGTTCCTTTGCCATGCTCGCCGACATCACCGACCGCAAGCGGGCCGAGGAGGCGCTACGGGAGAGCGAAACGCTGCTCAGGGACGTGCTGGACTCGCTCACCGCGCACATCGCCGTGCTGGACGCGCACGGTACGCTTCTCTTGGTCAACAACGCCTGGCGGCGCTTTGCCGAGCAGAACGGCGGCGCGGATCGCCTCGTCGGGGTTGGGACGAATTATCTGACCGCCTGCCAAAGCGCCATCGATCAGGGCGACACCTTGGCGCAAGCGGCGTTACAGGGCATTCGCGCCGTCATGGGCAGCGAACAGCCGGTCTTTGGCTTGGAATACCCCTGCCATGCGCCGACCGAATCCCGCTGGTTCGCGATGCGCGTTCACGCCCTGAGCGGCATCCGTCCGGGCGTCGTGATCGCCCACGAGGATATCACCGAACGCCGGCGGGCGGAGAAGGCCCTGCGTTCTGCCCTGAAAGAGCGAGAAACCCTGTTGCGCGAAGTTCACCACCGGGTCAAGAATAATCTCGCCGCCATCATCGGTCTGCTGGACTTGCAGCGCGACGCGCTGGACGATGCGAGCCTGGCCGCCGCGCTGGACGAATTGGCCGGTCGCATCCGGTCCATGGCGCTGGTCCACGAGATGCTCTACCAGTCCGGTCCTCTGAACCGGATCGAGTTTCAGGATTATCTCCAGGCGCTGCTCGGTCACCTCCAGGGTATCTTCGATCTCCGCGGAGCGGTCCGGATCGAACTGGCGGCCTTTGGGGTCTGGATGAATCTGGACACCGCGATTCCGTGCGGGCTGATCATCACGGAGTTGGTGAGCAACGCCTTTAAGTACGCCTTCCTCAAGGAGCGGAGCGGGGCTGGACCAGACGACCGCCTGGTTAAGGTATCGGTTTTACAAGATGACGAGGTTCACTACACCGTAACGGTCGCCGATAACGGCGTCGGTTTGCCGGCCGATCTGGACTGGACGACGACGCCCAGCTTGGGCTTGCGGCTGGTGCGCATGTTGGGACAGCACCAACTCGGGGGAACGCTCGAACTGGATCGCACGACTGGAACCTGCTTCTCGCTGCGGTTTACCACCCAACCACGGGACAGGAGCGTGGAACCATGACGGGAGAAACGATCCTGATTGTTGAAGATGACGGCATCCTCGCCGCCCAGCTACAAAATAGGCTGGCGGGATTTGGCTATACCGTCCTGGCCCCCGCGGCGACGGGCGCGGAGGCGCTGGCTGCGGTGGCGGCGACGGTGCCCGATCTGGTGCTGATGGACATTCAACTCGCGGACGCGGTGGATGGCGTCACCGTCGCCGAGCGCATCCACGCGCACCATGATATTCCCGTCATCTACCTGACCTCTTTTTCCCAGGACGCCGTGCTGGAGCACGCCAAGGACGCCGATCCCTATGGTTACCTGATCAAGCCGGTGTCCGCCGCAGAGTTGCTGGCGTCGGTCAAGATGGCGTTGTACCGGCATGCCATCGACCGGCGGCTGAAAAGAAGCGAGGAATGGTTGAGTTTGGCGCTCTGGGGCACCGACATGGGCATCTGGGACTGTGATTTCCGCACCGGCTTGGTGGTGTACGACGAACGTTGGGCCGATATTCTGGGGGTTCAGGTGGCGGACCTTGCCCCCGAATTCGCCAGTTGGGAGAGGCGGGTTCATCCCGACGACCTGCCGGCCATGCGCGAAGCCTTCGCCGCGCATCTGGAAAATCGCGCGCCCTGCTACGAAAGCGAGCACCGGCTCCGGTGCCAGGACGGGCATTGGATCTGGGTGTTGGCCAAGGGCAAGGTCACCGAGCGCGATCGGCAAGAACGGCCCCTGCGCGTGTGCGGTACGCTGCTGGATATCAGCGAGCGCAAACGTCTGGAACAAGAGCTGCGCCAACTCGCCACCACCGACTCATTAACCGGCGCATTTAATCGGCGGTATTTCCTGGACATCGTCTACAAGGAGATCAGTCGCGCGCAACGCTACCACCGGCCGCTGGCGCTCATCATGTTCGATATCGATTACTTCAAGCGCTTTAACGATGAATACGGTCACGCGCAAGGCGATGCCGTACTGACCGGGATGGCGGCACTGGTGCGGCAACGCCTGCGTCACAGCGATATTTTCGTGCGCTGGGGCGGTGAGGAGTTTGTGATTCTGGCGGTGGAAACCACGCTGCGGCAGGCCGTCGCTCTGGCGGAAACCTTGTTGGCGGCGCTGCATGAAGAGTCGTTCGCCGACGCGGGTCCGGTGACGGCCAGTTTTGGCGTGGCCGAGTACCGCGCGGCCGAGACCCTGGACCAGTGGCTGAAGCGGGTCGACGATTTGCTGTACCAAGCCAAACAGCAAGGCCGCGATCGGGTGGTAGGCAACGGTGGCGCGGCGGATTCCGGCGCGAACAGAGCGGCGAACTAACGAAACTGTTCGAACGGCAGCGCCAGCGTCAGGGCGATTTCTTCAGGACTCGCCCCGTGGGGCGCCACCCCCAGCAAGGGCGCGCTCAGGCGGGCTTGCAGGGTCTCCAGATTCGCCGCGAAGCGGTCCATCTCCGGATCGATCCGGTTGGCGACCCAGCCGGCCAGGGTCAAGCCGCGCCGGGCCACCGCCTCGGCGGTCAGCAGGGCGTGATTGAGGCAGCCCAGCCGCATCCCCACCACCAGCACCACCGGCAGATTCAGGGTTTGCGCCAAATCCGCCGCGTCGCGTCGGGCGTCGAGGGGGACTAAAAAGCCGCCCACGCCTTCCACCCACACCACCTCCGCCAGCGTCCGCAACCGCGCGAGCGCCTGGTCGATCACCGCGATCTCGATGGGCCGCCCGGCTTCCTGAGCGGCGATATGCGGCGCGATGAACGGGTCGTAGCAGTACGGATTCACCCATTCCAGCGGCGGCTGAACCGAACTGGCGGCCAGCAGGCGCGTGACATCGTCGTTGCGCCCGTCCGCTTCGACGCCCGCCGCGATCGGCTTCATGCCAACGGCGGTCAGCCCCTGCCGGCGGGTGGCGTGCAACAGGGCGCAGGTTATGTGGGTCTTGCCGATCCCGGTGTCGGTACCGGTCACGAAATAGGCGTGGTTCATCAGTTCCTCGTTGGCCGCTCAATCGCCGGGACCTCGCGGGGTCGTCACCTTACTGGGAGGGGCTTTCCGCGAGCAGAAATTGTATGGCATACCGTGTTCCGGTCGCGCGTTCCCGCGTTCCGCTCGTGCGTTCCAGGCTGAAGCGGCCGGCGATTTGCTTGACCAGAATTTGCACCAGCCGCAAGCCCAGGGTCTGGGTCGCCGTCACGTCGAACCCGGCGGGCAGTCCCACGCCATCATCGGCAAACTGGAGGCGCGCGCCGGTGGCGGTGCGGCTCAGGGACACGGTGATCGTCCCGGACCGACCGTTGGGGAACGCGTGTTTGAAAGCGTTGGTAAGCCATTCCGTGAGGATCATCCCGAGCGGCGCGGCTATTTTCACGGGCACGGTGATCGCGTCATACGTCTGCTGGAATTGAAGGTTCCCGGTGGGATAAGCGGCGGCGGTCGTGGCGATCACCTGGGTGAAGTAGCGATCCAGGCGCGTCTCGATACTCGCATCGGTGGTCTGGAGCAGATGGTACAGCGCGGACATCGCGCGGACCCGGGCACCAATTTCCGCCAGCGTGGCCTGGGTTTCGTCACCCTGAGCAACGCTCGCCATGAGTTCGATCAGACTGACGATCAGGGCGAAGCTGTTTTTGGCCCGATGTTGTAATTCCTGGTTGAGCTCCTGTTTTTCCTGAACGGCTTTTTGCAGCGCTGCTTCGTTCCGCTTGAGTTCGGTGATGTCGCTCAACACGAGGCGGCGGATGGGAGCACCCTCGGAATCCGTGGCGGTCGTCGCTTCCAGCCGCGCCCAGAAAACCGTGCCATCCCGGTGGGTCATCCGCAACTCGCACGCGCGCGACGGGCTGATTTCAGCCGTCTTCGGTGGGTGATGGTGGTACTGGTAGTGGTAGTAGAGATCCTGATCTTCCTTGAAAATGAACCGGCTGAGCGGTTGCTGGATCAGCCCGTTCCGAGGGACGCCCAGCAGGGTGGCGGCGGTGAGGTTGGCCTCCAGAACCAGGCCGTGATCGCTGGTGGTGACGTAGCCCACCGGGGCCAGGTCGTAAAGATCGAAATAACGGGACCGCGCGACGTCCAGTTTTACCTGCGCCCGGCGCAGTTCCTCGTTTTGTATCTCCAGTTCGATCTGATGGACGTGCAGTTCGTGGAGTATCTGGTGGGTTGCCGCGGGCGATTGGGCTTCCAGGTGATCCAGCGACGGGATGGCGGTTTTCCGCGCCCGTTCTTCGGCCCGCTGACGCAGTTCGACGGCGCTACTGAGTTCATGGGACGGGGTATTCATCGGGCGGCTCCTGAGTGTCTAATATTTAGACTTTTTATCTTCTATAAATCCTCTGAAGATAACCGCAAGAAGCACACCTATCTTAAAGATCCGTGGAAGAAAGGTCAAAATCGGTAACGTTGATCACCGGATACCGAGCAATTATAGGACACTGGAGAGCACAGATGTCGTCGCGGCCTGGAAACGGGTTGCAAAATGAAACAGTCCCAGAGCAAGCGGTTGCGGAATGGCCGGGCATCCTCGGTTCCGGCGATCACGGTCGCGTCGCGATCAGCCACACCCCGTCATAACTCAACGGCAAGCCCGCCGCTTCCCGCAACTGTTCGTAGCGCGCATCGATCTTCTGCCAGGCGCCGCGACTCAACGGCGTCGGGCGGCGGCGTTCGACTTCGTGGGCGCCGACCGCCTTGACGCTGCGCAACGCGCTCCGCGCGTCGGGATAGTGGCGGCGCACCAGACCGCGTTCCCAAACCCGCACGGCCCAGCCGGTGGCCCGGCAGTCCGCCAACAGGCGTTCCGGCGCGGGAATGGCCAGGACGTGGCTATAGTCGTCGGCCTCGGCGAAGGCGTGGCGCAATTCGGGAAAGTTGTCCGCGCCCAGCGTGGCGACCGCCAGCAGTCCGCCCGGTCGGAGCACGCGCGCGGCTTCGGCCAGACAGCGCCGGGGATCGTTCCATTGCCAGGCCAGACTCGACCAGTACCCCGCGAAACAACCGTCGGTGAAAGGCAGGGCTTCGAGATCGGCGCAGATCACCATGGCCCCAGGATACCGAGCGCGAGCCACCTCCAGCATCGCCGGCGCGAAGTCGAGCAGGGCGAGCCGCGCCCGCGGCCAGCGGTACGCCAGCCACCGCGCGCTGTACCCGGTGCCGCACCCGGCATCCACGATGGCGTCGGGGTCCAGATCCAGGTCGGCTTGCGTGAGGTGCGTCGCCAGCCGGTCGCTCATCTCCCGCTGGACGTCGGCGGCGGCGTCGTAACGCGTCGCGGCGCGATCGAAAGCTTGGCGGATGCGGTGCTTGGCGGGCCATACCGGGGGGGGATTGGACGCCACGATCATTCCGCGCCCTCGGGGAGCGGTCCCTGCAGTTCTGGCCGGTCTCCCACCAGGAGGGCCGGGTGGGTTGCCGCCTTGCCCGGCTGCGCTGGCGAGAGAAATTGAGGTGAGGAGGGTGCCGCGGCGCATTCCCGCAGCACGGCGAGCAGGGCATCGATCTGCGCCTCGGTATGCGCGGCCGACAGGGAAATCCGCAGGCGGGCCGTGCCGACCGGCACGGTGGGCGGGCGGATGGCCGGTACCCAAAATCCGCGCTCGAACAGGTGATCGGCCAACCGCGCGGCGGCGTCGTTGCCGCCGATCAGCACCGGCTGAATGGCGGTCGGCGAGGGCCAGGTGCGCCACGGCAGACCGGCGAGGCCAGCGCGCAAACGGTGGATCAACCGCCGCAGATGGGCGCGGCGGGCGCTGCCGCTGGCGATCAACTCCAGACTGGCCAGCAGCGCGGCGGCGATGACCGGGCTGGACGCCGTGGTGAACAGATAGGGACGCGCCCGCTGCGTCAGCCATTCGATCACGCGCCGGTCGCCGGCGACGAACGCGCCGGATGCGCCCGCCGCCTTGCCCAAAGTGCCCATCAGGATCAGCCGCGGCGACGGCGGCAACTGGAAATGGGCCACGCTGCCCCGACCCCCGGGACCGAGGACCCCGAAACCGTGGGCGTCGTCCACCACCAGCCAGGCGTCGAAGCGCTCGGCCAGGGCGAACAGTTCCGGCAGCGGGGCCAGATCGCCGTCCATGCTGAACACCGCATCGGTGAGAATCAACTTGCGGCGGGCTTGGCTCTGTTCCAACCGGCGGGCGAGTGTTTCCAGGTCGCCGTGCGGATAGCGGATATGCTCGGCGCGCGCCAACAACGCGGCGTCGATCAGCGAGGCATGGTTGAGCCGGTCGGCGAAAATGGCGTCGCCGCGCTCCAGCAGCGTCGGCGCGACGGCCAGATTGGCCATGTAGCCCGTGCTGAAATACAGCGCCCGGTCCCGCCCGACGAAGGCCGCCAACCGCGCCTCCAACTCCGCGTGGGGACGCAGATGGCCGCTCACCACGTGCGAGGCGCCGCTGCCCACCCCCCAACGCCCGGCGGCGTCCCGGACCGCCGCGATCAGGGCGGGATGGTTGGCCAACCCCAGATAATCGTTGCTGCAAAAGGCGACGACGCGCCGACCCTCGACCACGGCTTCCGGACCGCAGGGCGCATCCAGGGTGCGGCGGCGGCGAAACAGCCCGTTGGCCGCCAGTTTGACCAACCCGACCTCCAGCTCGTCCCAGATCATGCCAGCGCCGCGTCCAGCGCCGCCGCCGCGCCGTCGGCCAACAGCGCCGTTTCCTCATCGTTCAGGATATACGGCGGCATGAAATAGACCGTCGTCCCCAGCGGGCGCAATAGCAACTCGCGTTGCAGCGCCGCGCGGTAGAAGCGCAGCCGGAAATCGGGATCGTCCGTGGCGATATCCACCGCCCAGATCATGCCGCGCCGGCGAAAATGCCGTGCCTGGGGATGGTTCGCCAGCGGCACCAGCCGGGCGGTCAACCTTTCACCAAAGCGCCGGTTGCGCTCCAGCACCGCGTCCTCGACGAAGATATCCAGGGTCGCCAGCGCCACGCGACAGGCCAGCGGATTGCCGGTGTAGGAGTGCGAGTGGAGAAAGCCGCGGGTGATAGCGTCGTCGTGGAAGGCGGCATAGACCTCGTCCGTGGTCAGCACCACCGACAGCGGCAGGTAACCACCGGTCAAGCCCTTGGACAGGCACAGAAAATCGGGACGGATGCCGGCTTGCTCGTGCGCGAACAGCGTGCCGGTCCGGCCGAAGCCGACCATGATTTCGTCGGCGATCAGGTGGACCTGATACCGGTCGCAGAGACCGCGAGCCAGACGCAGATACTCCGGGTCGTACATGATCATCCCCCCCGCGCCCTGCACCAGCGGTTCGACGATCAGCGCGGCGATGGTTTCATGCTGGGCGGCCAACACCGCTTCCAGCGCCGCCGCGGCGCGGCGGGCGCAATCCGCCGCCGTTTCCCCGGCCGCCGCCTGGCGGGCGTCCGGCGAGAGCACGGGAACGGCCTGCCGCAGCAGGGGCGCGTAGACCTCCTTGTACAGGGCGACGTCGCTCACGCTCAGCGTGCCCAAGGTTTCGCCGTGGTAGCTGCCGGCCAGACAGAGAAAGCGGTTTTTCTCCGGTCGATCGTGATTGCGCCAGGAGTGAAACGACATTTTCAGGGCGATTTCCACCGCCGACGAGCCGTCCGAGGCGTAGAAGCAATGGCCCAGCGCGCCGCCGGTCAAGGCCGATAATCGTTCGGACAGTTCCACCACCGGCGCGTGGGTGAAACCGGCCAGAATGACGTGTTCCAACTGATCCAGTTGCGCCTTGATGGCGGCGTTGAGGCGCGGGTTGGCGTGGCCGAACAGATTGACCCACCACGAACTGATGGCGTCCAGGTAGCGCCGCCCTTCAAAATCATACAGCCAGGGGCCTTGTCCGCGAGCGACCGGCACCAGCGGCAGCGCGCCGGTCTCGTGAAGTTTCATTTGGGTGCAGGGATGCCAGACGGCGGCGAGGCTGCGGTTCAGCCAGTCTTGATTGGACATGAGGGAGGGTGTTCCACGGCGGCGAGTCTCGAACGACGAAGCGGGAGCGCGCCGCGCGCGCCGCGGACGGCTCCCGAGTCCAGTGGTGCTCAGACGCCCCGCAGACCCAAATTTTCGAACAGCGCGTTATCGAGTTCCATCTGCGGATTGCTGGTGGTCAGCAGATGGTCGCCGTAGAAGATCGAGTTGGCGCCGGCCAGGAAGCACAACGTCTGCTCGGCCGCGCTCATCTGCTCCCGCCCGGCGGACAGCCGCACGTAGCTGCGCGGCATGGTGACGCGGGCGGCGGCGATGGTCCGCGCGAACTCGAAAATGTCGATCGCCGCGCGCTCCGCCATGGGGGTGCCAGGAATCGGCACCAGGTTGTTGATCGGCACCGATTCCGGCGGCGGATCGAGATTGGCCAGTTTGGCGATCAGCCCGGCGCGGTGCTCGCGCGTTTCACCCATGCCGACGATGCCGCCGCTGCACACCTTGAGGCCGGCCTCGCGCACTTTGCGCAGGGTATCGAGCCGATCCTGATAGGTGTGGGTGGTGACGACGTCCCCGTAAAACTCCGGGGCGGTGTCGAGATTGTGGTTGTAGTAGTCCAGTCCGGCCGCCCGCAACTGTTCGGCCTGGCCGTCCTTGAGGATGCCGAGCGTGACGCAGGTTTCCAGCCCGAGATCCTTGACGGCCTGCACCATGGCCATGACGGCCGGTAAATCCTTTTCCTTGGGACCGCGCCAGGCCGCGCCCATGCAGAACCGGCCCGCGCCCTGTTCTTTAGCCGCCCGGGCCGCCGCCAGCACCTCGGCGGTCGATAACAACGGTTGCGCGTCCAGTCCGGTCTGGTAGCGCTTGGACTGCGAGCAATAGCCGCAATCCTCGGAGCAGTTGCCGGTCTTGATCGACAGCAGCGTGGAGCGTTGCACCGCGTTGGGATCAAAATTCGCCCGCAAGGCTTCCTGCGCCCGGAACAGCAGATCGGTGAAGGGTAGTTCGAACAGCGCCAGTATGGCGTCCACGCTCCAGGCTGGGGCGTGGGGGACCGGCAGCGACCGGGTCGGCGTCGGTTGGGCGAGAGCGGCGGCATTATTCATCGGCTGGATACTCGGAAAAAGTCTGAAGGTGGAACGGAGAAAACGCTGGAAACCGGACCCATCGGCGGGCGCGGCGTTGCATGCGCGGATAAACGGGAAGGTACCCACCGCCCCCACTGGCGTCAAGAGCGCATCGGTCGCCGGAGCTGGCGATTTCGGGAAATCCGCGCGGGGTGGTTCTGGACCGGAAAGTCCCTCACGGTTGCAACAAACCGTACAGCGCCTCGAACTCGCGACTGAGCTTGTGTTTGGGGTCGAGATGGATCATCGGCAGGGACTGGGCGTGCGATTCGCGGATCTTGATGGAGGCCGATAAAAACGCTTCCAGCACCGGCAGACCATCGGCGCGCAATTCCTCGACCAGGCGCGCCGGCAGATTGGCGCGGGCCTGGTAATGATTGACCACGATGCCTTCCACCCGCAGCGCGCGGTTGTGGTCGGCCTGGATCTCGCGCACGCTGTCCATCAGCAGGTACAGGGCGCGGCGCGAGAAGTCGTCACAATCGAAGGGAATCAAGCAGGTATCAGCGGCGATCAGCGCCGAACGGGTGTAGAAGCCCAGCGCCGGGGGGGTATCGATGAAGATGTCGTCGAAGTCCTTGAGGCTTTCCAGCGCCTCCCGCAGTTTGTACATCTTGTAGCGCGATTCCAGCTTGATTTGCAGTTCCTCCAACCGGGGATCGGACGGCAGGACGCTGAGGTTGGGAAAGCGGGTCGGAACGAGATAGGCGTCCGGTTTGTCGGCGAAAATCTTGTAGGCCAGGATGTCGTCGAAGAAATGGGCCAGCGTTTTCTTCTGCTCGTCCAACGCCGTGCCGAGCAGGTAGCGGGAGGCGTTGGCCTGAGGGTCCAGGTCGACCAGCAGGGTCCGTCGGCCCCGCGCGGCGCCGACGGCGGCCAGGTTGCATGTGATGGTGGATTTACCCACCCCTCCTTTCTGGTTGAAGACGACTCGGCGCATGATGTTTTTCCAGGGTTTTGCTGGGGATTTCAGGCCAGTGTAGCCAAGCTGGGAGGATGCGTCGAGATGGGGCGGGTCAAACCGTCGGGAAGCTCCCGCGTCGCCGGCGGGTTCCCGGACAGGAACCGCGCCGATCCGGGCGCGCCGCGCCGGACACAAAAAAGGCGGGACCCGGCTGGTCCCGCCTGTGCTGGTGCGCCTCACGGCGCGGTTACAAGGCGCTGGGGCCGATTTCCCCGGTGCGAATCCGGATCGCGCGCTCCAGGTCGTAGATGAAGATTTTGCCGTCGCCGATCTTGCCGGTGTTGGCGGTGGAACAGATCGCTTCCACCACTTTATCCACCAGGCTGTCGTCCACGGCGATTTCCAGCTTGACCTTCGGCAGGAAGTCCACCACGTATTCAGCGCCGCGGTACAGCTCGGTGTGGCCCTTCTGGCGGCCGAAACCCTTAACCTCGGTCACGGTGATGCCTTGTACGCCGATACCCGACAGGGCTTCCCGCACGTCGTCCAGCTTGAACGGTTTGATGATTGCAGTGACTAGTTTCATGGATGCCCTCGCTTAACCTGAAAACCATGCGGGAATATACCTGAAAAACCCATGGCCATGCGCGCTGTGGCGCGGGCGCCGGCATCCCGCTTCGTCCGGCGCCCGCCTGCAAGGGTTACAGGCTGTAACCGCGTTCGTCGTGCAGGGCGAGATCCAGGCCCTGGGTTTCCTGCTCCTCGGTGACGCGCAGGCCGACGATCAGATCGACCACCTTCAGCAGAATAAAGCTCATCACGCCGCCGTAGACCAGCGTCGCGACCACGGAGACGAACTGGACCCACACCTGTTGGCCCATGGTCATGCCCTCTTCCAGCCCGACCCCGCCCAGACTGGCGGCGACGAACACCCCGGTGAGAAGCGCGCCGACGATGCCGGCGACGCCATGCACGCCCCAGACATCCAGGGAGTCGTCATAACCCAACGCCTTCTTGATCTTGGTGGAAGCGAGGAAGGCGAACAAGGCGCCCAGGAAACCGATGGCGATCGCGCCCATGGGACCCACGGAACCGGCGGCCGGCGTGATGGAGACCAGGCCGGCGACCGCGCCGGTGGCGATGCCCAGCACCGACGGCTTGCCGTGGTCGATCCATTCGGCGAACATCCAGGTCAGGACCGCGGTCGCGGTGGCCAACTGGGTGACCGCCATCGCCATGCCGGCGGTCCCGTTGGCGGCCAACTCGGAGCCGGCGTTGAACCCGAACCAGCCGACCCAGAGCATCGCCGCGCCGATGACGGTCAACGTCAGGTTGTGCGGCGGCATGGCCGTCGTCGGATAACCCTTGCGCTTGCCGAGCACCAGCGCCGCCACCAGGGCCGCCACGCCGGCGTTGATATGCACGACCGTGCCACCCGCGAAGTCCAGCGCGCCCATTTCCTCCATCCAGCCGCCGCCCCAGACCCAGTGGGCGACCGGGATGT
The DNA here is from genome assembly GCA_007695245.1 of Candidatus Competibacteraceae bacterium. GTDB lineage: Bacteria > Pseudomonadota > Gammaproteobacteria > Competibacterales > Competibacteraceae > REEE01. The sequence goes on from REEE01000146.1 coordinate 19,988, forward strand.
AGACCAGGGTCAACCAGAGCGCCATGAACCACAGCATGGCGGAGAATTTCATGCGCTCGGCGAAGGCGCCGACGATCAACGCCGGGGTAATGATGGCGAACGTCATCTGAAAGGTCATAAACACCGTTTCGGGAATGGTGCCTTCGAGTGAGTCCACGGTGACTCCGGCCAGGAACAGCTTGTCCAGACTGCCGATCCACTGATTGAACGTCCCCCCGTCGGTAAACGCCAGGCTGTAACCGTAAACCGCCCAGATGATGCTCATTAAGCCAGCCATGGCGAAGCACTGCATGAGGACCGAAAGCACGTTCTTGGCCCGGACCAGACCCGCATAGAACAGCGAGAGGCCCGGCAGGGTCATGAACAGCACCAGGGCGGTAGCGGTCAGCATCCAGGCCGTGTCGCCGGAATCCAGGGTCGGCTCGGCGGCTTCAGCGGCTTCCTCGACCAGCGCCACCATCGTTTCCGCCGGCTCCAGCGTCGGTTCCAACTGCGCCAGCGCCAACGTCGGCACCAAAAGGATCAGCCATAACAGACCGAACCTGGTTATCGCTTGCATCGTTCTTGTCATCAGTGGGATTCTCCTAAGTTAAAGACACACCCGTTAAAGACACACCCGTTAAAGACACACCCGTTAAAGACCCGCACAATGGTTTTCCTGGAACCCACGATGCTCATAACGCCTCGGGACCGGACTCGCCGGTGCGAATGCGGATCGCGTTTTCCAGGTCGTAGATAAAAATCTTGCCGTCACCGACCTTGCCGGTATTGGCGGCCCGAGAAATGACCTCGATCACCCGCTCGACCAGATCGTCGGTCACTCCGACCTCGATCTTGATCTTGGGCAGGAAGTCCACCACGTACTCCGCGCCTCGATAAAGTTCGGTGTGGCCCTTCTGCCGGCCGAATCCCTTGACCTCGGTGACCGTGATGCCCTGCGCGCCCACTTCCGAGAGCGCCTCTCGAACGTCATCCAGCTTGAACGGTTTAATAACCGCGGTAATCAGTTTCATGACCGAATAATCTCCTGTGGCTTGATACCACCCCAAGGGGCTCGACCTGTTATTTGGCGTTCCAGGCATCCCTGCTCCGCCAACGCCGATGTTGTCATCGCGGATAAGCAGATATTGTGCCGTTTCTATTAAAATAATCTATTTCAACAGGTTAAAGGAATAAGTCGTCTTTTTTAACTGGACTCAGCAGTCGCTGGACGCTCACCCGACCCAGGTTTTGCACTTACCTGGTGCAACGGGATTAGCACACACAAACTCTAAAACCCCGTTAAACTTAAAAGTGACCCTCTAAGTTCAGGAGCAATGGCAATGATCGATCCCAAGGCATTCGAAGATTTGGCCAAACGGTTTACGGAGGCGTTGCCGCCCAGCTTCCGGCAATTCCAGTCCGACATGGAAAAGAACGTTCAGGCCGCCCTGCAAGCGGCTTTCTCCAAACTGGAACTGGTGACTCGCGAGGAATTCGACGTGCAGCAGAGCGTGCTGGCCCGCACCCGCGCCAAGCTGGAAGAACTGGAGAGGCAGGTGGCGGTTCTGGAAGCGAAAATCGTCGCGGGTGGCAAACGGCGTAAACCCGCCGAGAAAGCCGCCGATCCGGATGAGGAAGAACATTGAGGGCGCAAGCGCCGTGCGCCGGGACCGGATCCTCCGCCGGGTTCGCCATCCGGACCGTTCACCCTCCCGCGCCCGGCGCTCGATGGCTTTCATGCGCTAAAATGGTGCGAAACGACCGGACGGACCCCAGGCCGGAACAATCCCCTTGCGGAATCTCGCCCATGAGTCCTTAAGGTCCGCATGTCGCTTGCCATCGTCTACACCCGCGCCCAGGTGGGCATCGACGCGCCGTTGGTCAGCGTGGAGGTTCACTTGTCCGGCGGTTTGCCCGGACTGTTCATCGTCGGGTTGCCGGAAGCAGCGGTGAAGGAAAGCAAGGACCGGGTACGCAGCGCGATTCAGAACAGCCAGTTTGAATTCCCCACCCGCCGCATCACCATCAATCTGGCCCCGGCCGATCTGCCCAAGGAAGGCGGCCGGTTCGATCTGCCGATCGCCCTGGGCATTCTGGCCGCCTCGGGACAGATCAACCGCGAGCGGGTGACGCAGTACGAATTTCTCGGCGAACTGGCGCTGGGCGGCGAACTGCGCGGCATCCGCGGCGCACTGCCGGCCGCGCTGGCCTGTCGCGACGCCGGGCGCACTCTGTTGGTGCCGGAGCATAACGCCGCGGAAGCTCTGCTGGTCGGGGGCGTGAAGGTCCTGGGTGCGGCGCATCTGCTGGAGGTCTGCCGGCAACTGGCCACCGGCGTCGCCCTGCAGCCCCCGTCCAGCCCGCCGCGTTCGGCCCCGGAAATCGCGCCGGACCGTGATTTAAGCGACGTGCGCGGCCAGCAACACGCCAAGCGCGCGCTGGAAATCGCCGCCGGCGGCGGCCACAACCTGCTGCTGATCGGTCCGCCCGGCACCGGCAAGACCATGCTCGCCAGCCGGTTGCCGGGCATCATGCCGCCGCTGAGCGAGGTCGAGGCGCTGGAAACCGCCGCGATCGCCTCGATCAGCGCCCAGGGACTGGATTTGACGCAATGGGGCGTGCGGCCATTCCGAGCGCCGCACCATACCGCTTCGGCGGTGGCGCTGGTCGGCGGCGGCGGACAACCGCGCCCCGGCGAGATCTCGCTGGCGCATCACGGCGTGTTGTTTCTGGACGAGTTGCCGGAATACGACCGGCGGGTGCTGGAGGTGCTGCGCGAACCTTTGGAATCCGGACGGATCACCATCTCCCGCGCCGCCCGCCAGGCGGACTTTCCGGCGCGGTTCCAACTGGTGGCCGCCATGAATCCCTGTCCCTGCGGCTTTTTGGGCGATGCCGAACGACGTTGCGTCTGCGGCCAGGAACAGGTGCGCCGCTACCGGGCGCGAGTGTCGGGACCGCTGGTGGACCGGATCGACCTGCATATCGAAGTGCCGCGACTCGCCCATCGGGTGCTGCGCGGCGATGGGCCTGAGGAGAGCAGCGCCACGGTGCGCGTCCGGGTCGGCGCGGCGCGCGAACGGCAACTGCGCCGCGCCGGCAAGCCCAACAGCCTTCTGGGCACTCGCGAAGTCGAGCGCTACTGCGCTCTGAGCGACGCCGACCACCGGTTGCTGGAGCAGGCGCTGGAACGGCTGCGGTTGTCGCCGCGCGCCTATCACCGGATTCTCAAGGTGTCCCGCACGATTGCGGATCTGGCCGGCAGCGAGACGATTCGGACGCCGCATCTGACCGAGGCCATCAGCTACCGCGCCTTGGACCGTACCCTGATTCGTTGAACGATGGAGAGCAAACCATGTTGTCAGTCGAACGCCTGCTTGATATCACGTCTTCGCCGCGCCGCTGGCGATGGAGCGTGCTGCTCCTGCTGTGTCTCCTGCCGTTCGCCGTCCCGGCGCAGATCTCCGACGCCAAAGTCGAGGCGCTGGTGGAAGCCCTGCGCCTGTCCGCCCCACCGGTCGGCGCCGATTCCGAACTGTATGGCGATTGGGCCATCAAGCCGGACAACATCGTGCGTTGGTCCCAGCGTTGTCTGGATCAGGACGTGACCCCGGAGCAGTTCGCCGCCGACCGGGCGCTGGCCCGGCAGGTATTGATCTGCGTGATGGGGCCGGTGCTGCGCGAGCAGTTCGCGGATAGCAACAATGAAATCGTCGCCGTGCAGCGCGCCGCCGCCTGGTGGATGACCGGCGATCCCGATCAGTACCGCGCCGGCGCGACCGATGGGTACACGCTTCGGGTGCTGGAAGCCTATCTGCGCTTTTTCTGAAACGGAATGACGCGGTGAAGGCCTGGAGCGAGGAACGGGGCGGTTTTTTTCGCCGGTCGGTTGGACCCGCACACCATTCATTCCAGCCGAGGCCGCTTCGCGGCTCGGTAATTCAGGAGTTCGCCAGAAATATGGAGAACGTAAAGATTAACCGACTATGGGTGGCAAGTTCCGGGCAGGTCGCGGAGCGTGCATATATTCGCATAGAGTGCGTCTATCTGGAAAAGGATAGCTCGATCCTCCTGTTCAGGTTTGACGGGCAGTGTAGGGCCTATATCAATCAGTGTGTGCACATGCCGTTTCGACTGGACTGTGAGAAGGATATGATTTTTGATCACACGGGGAACAAGCTGAAGTGCTCCATGCACGGCATCGTCTATGACCCGGTCAGTGGTGAATCCCTCAGTCCAACCTTGTGTACAGGCGAAAAACTGACCCCCGTCAAGGTCATGGAGACGGATGAAGGTATCTGGATAGCAGATCAACGAATTACTGCCGTCAAGACAGGGTGAAAGCCGAACCAGCAGGTGCGGGCGACGCTTTACAGCGCACCTGACCTGCGCCCCGTTGCGCCACCACCCCCCGGTTTGGTATTGACGTCCGCCGTCGCCATGGCGAGCGATTTGAAGGGCATGGCCGCCGATGCGGTCCAGAAACAGGCGACCGAAGCCGCCAAGGGTCAGGCGACCGGAGCCGTCAAGGGCCAAGCCGGCGCACTCCCCGGAACCGCAGGGGCGGCGGGCGCGGCGGGCGCTCTGACCGGCGCGGGGTCCGGCGACTTGACCGGGATGGCCAAGGACCAGGCTACCGACATGGCCAAGGACAAAGCCGCCGACATGGCCAAGGATAAAGCCGCCGACGCGG
>REEE01000076.1 GCA_007695245.1 Candidatus Competibacteraceae bacterium
CGCGCGCCTGGAGTCCCTGAATCCAGCGTTCGGGAATCGCCCGCAACCCCAGGGCCGCCCCCAGCAATGCCCCCAACACCGCGCCCCGATGACAGTTATCGCCGCCGGCGTTGGCGTTGGCGATCTGCGCGGCCTCGAAGTCGTCCGGATAGCGCGCCGCCAGGTATAACACCGCCGGGAAGGACTGATCGATGTAGCAGGCCGGACTGAGCAGGCCACCGATGACGTCACGGTCGGAACGCTGCTCGCGCCGCATGCGTTCGACCACCTTGGCGACTGGAAACCCCAGCAATCCAGCGATGGCACCGATCAGCAGATCGGTCCGCGGCTCGGGGTCTTGCAACAACCGCGGTAACAATTTACCCAGCGCCAGGGCATAGCGTTCCAGATTGGCGGAGCGATGGGTCAACCGCAGTTGCGCCAGCAGCGTGACGTCCACCGCGCCCGGGCCGCGCCCGCACAACGCCGCGAGAATCACCAAGGGCAACGCGACCAATCCGCCGATCGAGGCCGTGTCGTGGCTTTCCGCGCCGGCGCAGCGTTCCGGCGGCAGGCCGCGAACGTAATTGGCGAAGAAATCCCGGTGATAGGACTCGGCGTAGGTGTCGTTGTGGCTGTCCGGCGCAGTCATGAACGCGACATACTCACGCAGGAAAGCAGCCGAGTCGTAATGACCGGCAACATTTAGAGTCCGGAGCAAGACCCGTGCGCACAGCAGGTTTAGCGTGTTATCGCCAGCCCGCAAGCCCTGATGATAATGGGTGTTGGGCCGACCCCAAAGATGCTTTTTGCCGTGAAGAATCACGCTGCCGACCACCTCGCCTTCCTGAGAGCCGCGCCCGGCGCGACCGGTGCTGGCCAGGGTCATGATCGAACTGGGATGGTGATCTTTCGGTGCCTGGTAATCGCGGATCGTTCCGAAATCCCGTTGCAGGGCTGCCACATCGTAGTACCAGTGGACAGGCATCGCCAGCGCATCGCCGACGAACATCCCCCACAATGCACCCCGCACCCGTTCGTGCTTGTCCGATTCCCGCATGATTCCAACCTCACTCTGAAAAATAATGATTTCAATCTTATTGAAATCATTATTAAATAAATGATCGATCTCGCGCCCCAAGGGTTTGAGGGCAACGACTTAGAACCGCGATTGGCGAAATCCCTCCCCACGGTCCGCAATACAGCACGGGAGACGGATTCCGGGAAAGTGGTAAGGTATAACCGACTCGACCGGGAATCGGTCCCGACCCCTTCCAGCCGGCGGCTCACCCAAAGTGAAACCATGAAGCCAAAACCGAACGACGACGCCAAGCCGACGAAAATCGCCCCGCCGAAACAGCGCTCCACGGCGCCGAGCGCGGCGGACGGCTCGCCTCCGCTCCCCCATATCGTGGCTTTGGGCGCTTCGGCCGGTGGTTTGGAAGCGCTGCAACAATTTTTTAAAAACGCCCCCCCCGACAGCGGCATGGCCTTCGTGGTCATCCAGCATCTCTCGCCGGACTACAAGAGCATGATGGTGGAGTTACTGTCGAAAAACACCACGATGCCGGTCAAGCGCGTCGAGAATGGCATGCCGGTGGAACCGAACCAGGTCTACCTGATCCCCCCCAAGACCCAGATGACCCTGCTCCACGGCAAGCTCCTGCTCGGCGAGATCGACCACAGCAAGGGACTGGTGCTGCCGATCGACATTTTCTTTAAATCCCTGGCGGAAGATCAGGGCGAACGCGCCATCGGCGTGGTGCTGTCCGGCACCGGCAGCGACGGTACCCGCGGCATCCGGGCCATCAAGGAAACCGGGGGCATGGTGATGGTCCAGGAGGAAAATTCGGCCAAGTTTAACGGCATGCCCAGCAACGCCATCGCCACCGGCCTGGCCGATTTCGTGCTACCGCCCGAGCGGATGCCGGAGGCCCTGCTCAAATATATCCAGCACCCCTACGTCCAGAAAGCGCCAGACCCGTCGGGCGCGCCGAGCGCCGAAGAAAACCAGATCGAGCTGTTGCTCGCTCTGCTGCGCAAGGAAACCGGGGTGGATTTCAGCTTCTACAAGCCCAGCACCATTTTGCGCCGCATCGAACGCCGCATGGGCATCGCCCAGATGATCACGGTCGAGGACTACGTGCGTCATCTCAGCGAATCGCCCCAGGCGGTGAAGGCGCTCTACAAGGATTTGCTGATCAGCGTCACCCGGTTTTTCCGCGACCCGGAAGCGTTCGAGATCCTGCGCCGAAAAGTGATTCCAGAAATTTTCGCTCAGGCCAGCGGCGATCAGCCGGTTCGGATCTGGGTCGCGGGCTGCGCCACCGGCGAGGAAGCCTACTCGATCGCCATCCTCTGCGCCGAGCAGATCGAGGAAAGCAAAAAGAATCTGGATATCAAAATCTTCGCCACCGACCTGGACAAGGAAGCGCTGGACCACGCCGGGCGCGGCGCTTATCCCGAAAGCATCGTGGTCGATTTGCCGGACGAGAAACTGCGCCGCTATTTCATTAAGGAAGGCAACAGCTACTCCGTCCAGCGCAACATCCGCCAGATGGTGGTGTTCGCCGCCCACAATATCCTGTCCGATCCGCCGTTCACCAAGATCAGCCTGGTCACCTGTCGCAACCTGCTGATCTATCTGCAACCCATCCTCCAGAACCGGGTGATGACCTCGTTCAGCTTCGCCCTGCATCCGCGCGGGTACCTGTTCCTGGGCTCCAGCGAGACCATCGGCGATTTAAGCGACTCGTTCGAAACTCTGAATTCGCGGCACAAGGTGTTCCGCCATCGCGGCGATCTCCGCCCGGCGCTTGCGGAAAGCGTGGATCTGGCACCCCTGCAAGAGCGCATGTCGCGGCGCTCGGCGGATCTGTCCCGACCGTTCCGCGCCTCGCGCGCGTCCAGCCGCGACCAGACCGTGGACCAGATCACCGCCAAGTTGCTGCGCGAGCATGTTCCGGCCTGTCTGGTGGTCGAGGAATCCGGGAGGCTGGTCTACACCTACGGCACACCCGGCGACTTTCTGGCCCTGCCGGCCGGTCAGGCTACCCTGAACGCGCTGGAAATGCTGCCGCGCGCCCTGGCGCTGGTGTTATCCAGCGCCATCTACAAAGCGCACCGCGATCACAAGACGCTGACCTACCGCAACATCCACCTCCGCGGCCGCGACCGAATGCGCTCGATCGACATGACCGTGGAACCCTTTCGCGACGAGAATAGCGACGAGAAGCTGTACCTGGTGTTTCTCGCCGAAGCACCGCTGGTGCCGGCCGTCGTCGCCGAAAGCGAATCCCTCGACCTGGATGCCAAGGCTTCTCAGCGAATCAACGACCTGGAGCGCGAACTCCAGACCAACAAGGAAAACCTGCAAGCGGCCATCGAGGAGTTGGAAACCGCCAACGAAGAACTTCAGGCGACCAACGAGGAGCTGCTGGCCGCCAACGAGGAATTGCAAAGCACCAACGAGGAATTGCAATCGGTCAACGAAGAGCTGTACACGGTCAACGCCGAGTACCAGAACAAGATCAACGAGTTGGCCGACCTCAACACCGATATGAACAACCTGCTGAGCAGCACCCAGATCGGCAAATTGTTTCTCGATCTGGATTTGCGCATCCGCAAGTTCACTCAACCCATCACCCAGGAAGTCGATCTGCTGCCGCACGACATCGGGCGCCCGGTCGGCGATTTCGCCCATCCCTTCATGCAGGCGATCCAGCGTGACGCGATCAAGGTCCTCAAAACCCAAAACGTCTTCGATCAACTCATGAAAAGCGCCAACGGCCGCTGGTATCTGCTGCGGCTGGTGCCCTACCAGACCCAACAAGGGGAAATATTCGGCGTGATCGCGGCCCTCATCGAGGTAACCGCGCTTAAGGAAAGCCAGCTAACCGCGCGCAAAGGCGAACTGGCCGCCGCCGTCACCCTGAACACGCTGGCCGCCGGGGTGTGCGCAATTAACGAACAGGGCCGAATCATTCTGTTCAACGAAGCTTTCGATCAGCGGCTCGGCGGCAAGAAATTGCCACTCAGCGGCGCGCACTTCGCGACCTTGCTCGCCGAACCGGGGCAAACGCCAGCGGACTGGCATCAGATTCGGAAAGACCTGCAATCGCCCGGTATCATCACGCTGTGGTCCAGCGATGGAACCCGTCATTCAGCCCGCATCCAGACTCGCGTCGCTAGTGAAACCACGATCTGGGTCGCCACCTTGATCGATTGAATGCTGGCCGATGCGGTGACTTTCTGGCGCTCCAAAAATCGGTGAGCCATGCTCTTGGCACGTGATCTACACTCAATCCATCTTCCAATCCGAGGGGCCAACGGGCGGAATGGTGCCGTCGGCGCGGGCTTGCAAGCCCTCGACGAACCGGCGGAGCGCCGGAAAGTGGCTGCCTTCCCAATAGATCTGGCCACAGGTCCCACACGCCCAGAACGCTTCGACATAAAGACGAGTTCGCGGCGGCAGCCGGTCCCACACCTGCTCGCGGGTCACCGCCGCCAGCCGGCCGTTGCAGCGGACGCAGCGCTGGAACGGCCGGATCGCCCGGTACAGATCGAGCCGGTCGAGCACCTCCTCGATCTGCCGGCGCGGATCGGTCGCGCGCACGAACAAGCCGTGCGTCACCACCGCCCGTTTTAACAGCGCCCGGTCGCGGGTCAACAGAATCCGTCGCTCGGCACCGGCCACCCGCGCCAGTTCGGCATCGGCGTAGTCGTTGCGGTAGAGGGTGTCGAAGCCCAGCAGGCGCAGGTGGCGCGCCAGCTTGCCCAAATGCCCGTCCAGCACGAACCGGCTCACCCTCAACGGCTCCGGGCGGACCCGGCTCACCGCCTGGAGGTCGAAAGCTTCGAACATCGGATAGACGCTGATCCGGTCGCCGTCCCGTGCGCGGTAGGCGAAATCCACCGACACGCCATCGACCAGAATCAAGTCGATTTCCGGGTGCGGGACGCCCAGCGCTTCGATCAGGTCCTTGATTGAAGCGTGCCGCTGGAAGGTGTGCGGAAAATCTACCTGGCGCCGCTCCGGCGGCAGGAAATCGTTGAGTTCCGCGTAGAACCGAAGGAAGCACGTGCCGGTATCCACCGTTCGGATGCCCTCGAAAAGAGCCGAGGTTCATCAACCCTCTCTTCTGAACCCCAGGCTTTTCACTATACTGGTTGAAGTATAGTGAATCGAACTCTACTTCCAAAAACCGCTTTTTCGAACCCGATGCCACGCCTTGGCATGGAGAATCGACGAGCCGCGCGCTGGTTCGGACCAACGTCGGTTTTTTCGAACCGC
>REEE01000208.1 GCA_007695245.1 Candidatus Competibacteraceae bacterium
AGCAGCCGCCGTGCCAACCGGGGTAATAGCTGGAAATTTATTTTTAATGCTTTGATCTTTAATGAAATAAATCCCAGACTTCCGGAAATTCGCCCGGCGTCCCCCACCGGCGCGGCGTCCGTATAAGTTGTGAATAAGCCGACAGATGTTTCAGAAGTTTTTGGAAAAGAGACTTTTCGTGCGAGCGAACGCCGCCGGCGCGCGGTCAGTCGCGCGGGGTGACGTCCAGAATCACCTCGAAGGTGGTCGCCAGTTCGGCGCCGTTCCGGGGGGCCGGAACGAAGTCGGCCAACACCCGCGGGCGCTGTTCCGGGGGAATTCGGTTGAACAGAAAGTCGCTCGCGTTGCGGGGTTCGTCCCGGACGTAGAGTTGCGTGATGAAGGGCGGCTCGCCGGGCGGAAAGGCCGCGAGGTGAATGTGGGGCGTGCGGCCGGGGTAGGGCACCGGCCGAATGGTGCGGAAATAGTAGCGGCCTTCGGCGTCGGTGACCGCGCGGCCGAAGCCTTGAAAGTGCGGGTCGCGGGCACCGCCCCGGTCCCGGGGATGGTGATAGCGCCCGGTGGCGTCGCACTGCCAGATTTCGAGGCGGGCGGAAGGGATCGGCCGGCCGTTGCGGTCGAGCAGCCGCCCGCTCAGGTCGGTGATGCGCCCTCGGGCGATCTGCGTCGATCCCGGGACCCGGGTCAGGTCGTGGTCGAAATCGCGCGGCGGCGCGGGGGGATAAAACGGGCCGGGGGTCTGGGCCGGCGTGGGGTCCAGCAGGCGGGCCGCGCGCGCGGGGCCGGCCAGCAGCCCGGCGGCCCCGGCCAACAGCAGCCGGCGGCGATTTGGATCAGGCTTCATGGCATGTCCTCCCGGGTCGGCGGCCATGGTGGGTCGGTCAACGCCGTTTAGACCCGGCGGCGGCGCGAGGTTGCGGGCCGGCGCCTTCCGACCGTCCCCGTGAATGGGATGAATGCGCACAACGTTTTGATTCGCCCTGTTCTTTCTGGCGACAGCGGGCGACGGGGGCTTGCCCAACGGGGCGGCGCTGGAAACCGCCTTTGCCGCCCTCAAGGCTCCCTTCACGGCCTGGCGGCGCCGGCGGATGTCGCTCTCGAAAGACTACGGCATCGCCTTGATGCGGACGCGGGCGGTGCCGTCCATCTCCAGTCGTTGGGCGGCGGCGCGGGCGTGTTGGTTAAAGCGTTTGCCGCTCGCGGTCTTCTTGCCATGAAACCCCGGTCCGTACCAAGACGCCGTACCCACCTGCTCGCCTCGTGCGCCCGCCTCGCGGGGGACGGCGGCAGCGAGCGCCAGGGCGACCGACAACACGAGGGACGACACTGCGGAGAGAACCCGACGGGACCGGCGCGGCAGGACATGGCTTTGGTTGCGTTCGTTCACGAGAGAACCTCTTCGGTTGAGTCGTGGACACCCTCTGTTCTGCGGTGGAGGGCCAGGGCAATCGCGCTATGTGGGGGGGTTGACAACAGGTTGATCGCCAGGGTAACGGGACGGGATTGCTCGGATGGAGAAACCTGATGCGGCCCCAACTGCTCGACCCGCGCCCGTATTTGGCCGACCTGCCCGATCCGCGCCGCGAGACCCGCAACAAGCTGCACCCCCTGCAGGATATTCTGATGATTGTGCTGTGTGCCGTGCTCAGCGGTGTGGAGGAAGCGTTTGCGGAAGAAAAAGAAACGTGGTTACGGGGCTTTTTGGACCTGCCTAACGGGATTCCCTCGTAGGATACCTTGAGCGACGTGCTGGGGCGGATCGATCCGGTGGCGTTCCGGGCCGCCTTCACCGCCTGGGCCACGGCGGCGTTGCCGGGCTTGGCCGGCGAGCCGGTCTGCGTGGACGGCAAGGCCGTGCGCGGGAGCCGCGACGGCGAAAACCCGGCGGTGCATCGGGTCAGCGCGTTTGCCGGGCAGGCCCGTTGGGTGTTGGCGCAGCAGGCCGTCGCCGAGAAATCCAACGAGATCACCGCCATTCCCGACCTGCTGGCCCTGCTCGACCTCCACGGCGCGGTGGTGTCCATGGATGCGATGGGCTGCCAAAAAGCCATTGCACCAACGATCGTCGAGGGCGGGGCTGATGGTGTGTTGACCTTGAAGAATAACCCTCCGACCTGATGCGAAAACGTCCGACTCTGGCTCGATACCGAAGTGGCCCGCAGGCGCCTGCCGATCCAGGAAACCCTCGAGAAAGACCACGGCCGAATCGAGATCCGGCGTTATTCGATCAGCAGTCAAATTGATGGGCTGGAGGCGAAACCGGACTGGGCGGGCCTCCAAGCCGTCGGCCGGGTGGAATCCATCCGGATCATCGGCGACCCAACCCGCACGGAATGTCGCTACTTCTTGTGCTCTTTCCCGGATCGCGATCGGTTTGCGGCCGCCGTGCGCGGTCACTGGGGCATCGAAAATCAACCGCATTGGGTCTTGGACGGGCAATTTGGCGAAGATGCCTGTCGGACCCGCAACGATCACTCGGCGGAAAACCTGGCTTTGATCCGCCGGGTGGCCTTGAACATGCTGAGCCACAACGGCCCGCCGCGCGACAGTATCCGCCGTCGCAAACTCCGCGCCGCCCTCAACGATGATTACCGGTTGCATCTGCTCCTCGGCCAGTCCAGTCCGGCTACCGCATAGCGCGATTGCCCTGGTTGGAAACCCCTCAAGGGCAAAGGAGGTAAGCCTTGCCTGCACCTCAGCCGGGGTCATGTCCGAGTTCACGGGCTCGTAGAAAAAAAGCGTAGTTGGCCAATCGCCTTCATAGGCGTGAATGTTGATGATCCGATAGTCCGGCTGGCCTTCGCGCCGCAAAGTCTTGTCTTCATACTCTGCCTTGTCATTGAAGGACACGATGGAAAATCCGGCATCGCCAATCTTGTCGAGCCATTTCTGCCCACGTTTTCGGGCATCGAGCATGTCTTCCATAGTGGGGCAATTACCGCCTTTGCAGATAACCTTTATCGATGGGGCTGCGTGGTAAGGTTGCGATGCCCAAGCAGGGGAAATGGGCTGGAGCAAGGGAACCTGCAACAGCAGGACCCCTATGCGCAACAGGTTTGTGTGGTTGTTTATGACGATGCTCATTGCCACAGGATGGTGAGGACACCTCTAGCATATTTCGTCATGTTAAAAACAAGACGTTGAGGACTTTGTACCTGATTTCCCGCAGCTTTGAGGTAAAATGCGCCGCCGTAGCTGGTTGGAAAATTGGCGCAGGATGTCGCGCCCCTTGTGGGAGTCAAATTGTTGATTCCCGGCGCGCCATGTTCAAAGGAACGGGTGCCGCCCGAGTTGTTGACAAGGCAAACCCGTGCAATATTGGAGTTGCCCGCACCTGGCCTGAAAGACACGTGGATTGCTTCACGCGAGCCATTTTTTGTTATGACCGGATAGGTCCGTAGAGCCGGATCAGTGTTGTCCACTACGGTGATCGGCTTTATCGGCCCGCCTAAATCGGGGCGGACGCCTTGATCGTTCGAGCACAGCGTGAATTCGCCGATGGTAACGCAGGCCCCGACCTGCGCGGCGGCGGTGTTGGGCGACAGGGCGATACCGCCTGCCAGCGCCGTCAGGGCGAGTGCCATGGAGCAGGTGCGGGTGGCGATATGGGGTTTGATCTGGTTCAGGTAGGTCATGACGGGTCTCCGTGATGCGATGCTAAAGTGGCTCATGGCCGTGTGCTCCTAAAGAATGTGAGTTGAGGGTTCAGTGCACCGCCGTTGCGGGATGATCGGGATACAGCAGCCACCGTGCCAATCGGCGGCAGTGGCGGCGGATTATTTTTTAATCCGTTGATCTTATATATAAAAAAACCCGAACCTCGCCGGAGCGGGGCCGAAGGCGGGACCGGCGAGGCCATGGAGAGTGTTGGAAAAAAACCGGTTATCTGGAAAAAGTCACCAATAACCCACCGACTTGCCGCACCGCCACCTCCAGGAAGGAGACTGCTCGGCCGGCTGCCGAGAGCGAACGGGGGGTATACTGCCAGACAGCACGGGCGCGTTCCTGGCCGGTCCGCAGCGGATGACCAGCCACCGCTACGGTGCCGGCGCGATGCGGGAGAGCCGCGCCGCAGTACCGCAAGGATTGCCGGTCAGCCCGTACCCGAGCGTTATGGGTATTCATTGAATGCATTCTGAAGGAGAGCACAGAGATGGCTATTAACTATGTGGTTCCCGGAATCATTGTGCCCATCAGACAAAGAAGTTCGATGAGTTGTTGGGCGGCGATGTACACCATGATGTACTCTTGGAAACACCGCATGAGCATACCCGTGGAAACCGCCGTGGCGGGGTTAGGTCAACACTACCTCGATGTTTATCATAGAGATACTGGGCTTTCCATCGCCGACAATCGGAATCTGGCGCGGGCGGCTGGCATGACGGCCGAACCGCTCCAAAATTGGACTGTTGAAGGGTGGGCTGGCCTGCTGAGAAGGCATGGACTGTTGTGGACGAGCTACGCCTGGCAAACGGCGACCCGCAGCGGACGGCACATTATTATTTTTTATGGCCTTCGTCACGACGCCGCCCGCGGGCAACGCGTGCTCTACGTGGATCCAGCGGATGGAAACCGTCATGAAATGCCCTTTTTGAGAGCGGTGGCGCAACACGAACTAGGGTTCACGATCACGACGCTCAGTGATGCGCTGCTCGGCCAATTCTCCCAAGTCATCCATTACTAACACGCCACCCCCCAACCCGGAGGCATCCGCGCGGGTGGCCACTCGCGGTGCCCGCCCGCCCCGGTCCCCTCCGGCTTGGAGTCCGCCATGCCCTTTCCCCCCGAACGCCTGGTCTGCCTGACCGAGGAGACCGTCGAAACCCTGTACCTGCTCGGCGAGTCGCACCGGATCGTCGGCGTCACCGGCTACGCCGTGCGCCCGCCCCAGGTCCGGCGCGAGAAGCCGCGGGTCGCGGCCTTCACCTCGGCCGACGTGCCGAAGATCCTGGCCCTGCAACCGGACCTGGTGCTGACCTTCTCCGACCTCCAGGCCGAGATCGTCGCCGAACTGCTCCGGGCGGGGCTCGAGGTCCACGCCTTCAACCAGCGGGACGTGGCCGGGATCCTGCGGATGATCCGCACCCTGGGCGCGCTGGTGGGGGCCGCCGCGCCCGCCGAGGCTTTGGCGACTTCGCTCGACCGGCGGCTGACGGCGGTCCGCCAAGCGACGGCGGGCCGGCCCCGGCCGCGGGTCTATTTCGAGGAGTGGGACGAGCCGCTGATCGCCGGCATCGGCTGGGTGTCGGAACT
>REEE01000380.1 GCA_007695245.1 Candidatus Competibacteraceae bacterium
GGCCGTTGGTCGGCGGCTCCGCGCAGAGATCGAGGACGCTCGGCCAGCCTTGATACGTCGCCGAAATCGTCATGGGGCGGAAGGAAAAGCGGTTTTCTCGGCTCGGTTGTACTCGTTGGTACTGGCTGTCGAAATCCGCAACCTCCAAGCTGTTCAACAGATCTTCCCGCTTCTTGACACCCCAAAAATCGCGACAATGGATGACGGTTTTTTTTCGGCGCTTTCCGCCACGCACCAACAGGCCGATGGCGGTACCCACTCGAATCCCTTCCTTGCTGAATGTTGTGGAAAAAACACTGGGGTCCGGCTTGCCATCCGGGGTCAACTTCCCGGTTTCGCGGCTATCGCCATTCATGTCATCGAACCAAAGCTTGTCGAACTCGGAAATAAAGCGTTGGCGCATGACCACGAAAGAGGGATCGCTGATATAGGAATGATTCGCGATGTAACACACCACGCCGCGCCCGGTTTTGACGATCCGCCGCTCGGCGATGCGGAAAAAGCGGATGTAGAAGTCGTCCAGGTTGAACTTTTTGATTCCCCAGCCGCCGTCCGCGACCGACCTGTTCAAGTTCTCCTTGTACGCATCCACCAGATCGCCCTCCTCTTCCGGGCTGACGCCGGCGAAGGCGTTGTACGGCGGATTGCCCAGAATCACCAAAATAGCCTGGCGCTGTTTGATCTCGTCGGCCTTGTCGCGTTCTTCCTGGAACTCCGGAAACGGAATGGCCATCTGCTGGCCGGTTTGCACCAGCGGTTCCCAGTTGGTGAGCGCGTTGGTGAGATAGATGCCGGCGCGTTCCCGCTCTTCCCGCAGCGGTACGCCGAACTGCCGCAACAGCAGACCCAGTTGCAGATGGGCGACCACGAACGGCGCGGGCAGGATTTCGAAGCCGAAAATGCGGGTCAGCGCCGCCTGTTTGAGTTGCGCGGAAGTCAGGGCCGCGCCGCCTTTCTCGTCCAAGGTCTGATGAATCCGCCGCAGCACCTCGACCAGATAGGCACCGGTCCCGCAGCAGGGATCGAGCACCAGCACCGAGGGATCGGCCAGACCGTCGGTCAGATGCAGCTCCTCGCGCAGCACGGCGTCCACCCGCTCCACCTGATAGCGGACGATCTCCGGCGGGGTGTACCAAACCCCCAACTGTTTGCGCAGCGCCGGGTCGTAGGCTTTCAGGAACGGCTCGTAAAAATACTGGACGGCGTATTCTTCCTCGAAGCGCTGGAAAAACGCCGCCCGTTCCACCCGATTGAGCGCGCCGCCGGCCCAGTCCAGCACCTCGTCCAGATGCAGGGGTTGCAGGCGTTTCGGAGTGGCGATCTGCTCGAACAGGCTGGCGATCATCGGTACGTGCAGGTTCCAGGCGGCGGCCCGCCAGTCGAACGCCCCGGTTCCGCCCTGGCGCGCCCACAGCACCCAGGCGGAAAACACACCGTAGAACAGGGTTTGCACCAGGGTCGCGCGGAAGAAGTGCTCGCCGCTCTCGCCCTCGAATTTCAAGCCCAGCGCCCGTTCCAGACCCTCGCGCAGCAGGATCAGCCCCGGCAAATCGCTGGCGTTGTCCACCCGGGCGCGGGCTTCGCGGGCGTGGGAGGCGAGCAACCAGGCCAAATCCTGGGGATCGGCCAGCGGCGCGTTGTAGCTCAGGGCGCGCGCCAGAAAATCCAGCAGCCGGTCGCCGAAGCGCGCGGCGGTCTGGCGCGGCTGGCGGAGCAGTTCGAGGAATTCCGCTTCGCTGGCCGCCAGTGGCAAGCGTTCCAGAGGCGCCAGTTCGCCGGCGGCATTGCGCCCCACCAGGACGAAATCGCGGTAATTGGTCACCAGCACCATGCCGTAATGCTGGCCGTAGCGATGCACCTGTTCGCCGGCGACGACGGTCGAGATCTCATCGCGCCAACTCTTGACCTCCACGACGCCGCGGTCCGGTTTCCGGCCCGGCAGCGGCGGACCGTCCAAACCCGCTTCGAACTGGCCGGCGGCGAACAACCCGAAATCGGGACTGCCGGCCCCGGTATCGCGCAGTTGCGGCACGGCCCGGACCTGGGGATCGAGGCGGTCGCCGGCCTGATTCAGCAGATGTTCCAGCGCGCCGTAGTAGGAGGTTTCCGCGACCCCGCCGCCGGTGTCGTGAATCTGGCGGAGGGTGGCAAGGCAGGTTTCAAGGGGGTGCATGAGGCTTTATGATCGCTTGGTGGAACGCGCCGGGATTGTACCGCGACTCGGCCTCATGAACCTTTAATCGTCCGCAGGAGCGCACGGCCGTGCGCCCCCGATCAAACATGCTCGTGCAGGCCGCACTCGCGCTTGAGACCGAAAAAACGGGTGTCTTCCTCGCTCATGCCGTCCAGCAGCGGGCGGGTGGTGTGGACATCGCCGATGGAGACATAGCCCTGATGCCACAGCGGATGATAGGGCAGACCGTACTGGCTGAGATAACGGTAAACGTCGCGGTCGGTCCAGTCGATCAGCGGATGGACCTTGCACCGGCCGTTGCGCCACACCAGCACCTCGATGTTCTGGCGGCTTTTGGCCTGTTGCCGCCGCAGGCCGGAAATCCAGGCGGCCGCGTCCAGCTCGCGCAGCGCCCGCTGCATCGGCTCGACCTTGTTGATCTGGTTGTAGCGCTCGAGGCCTTCCAGTCCCTGCTCCCAGAGCTTGCCGTACCGGGCTTCCTGCCAGGCCGCGCTGTGCGGGGCGCGGTAGATGTGGAGATTCAGCGCCAGCCGTTCGGCCAACTCGTCGATGAAGCGATAGGTTTCCGGGAACAGATAGCCGGTGTCCACCAGCACCACCGGAATATCGGGTTGCTGGCGGGTGGCCATGTGCAGGCAGACCGCCGCTTGCGCGCCGAAACTGGAGGTCAGCACCACGCGGCCGGGGAAATGCTCCAGCGTCCAGGCCACCCGCTGCTCGGCGTGGAGTGGGTTCATTTCCTGATTCATCGCCTCCAGATCGAACCACGGGTGCGCGGTCTGGTCCTGGAATTGAGATCGAGCATCTACCGGTATCTGCTGCGCCTGACTCATGACGACCTACCTGGGGTGGGGTCTTGGGCTTTGGGACTGGACGAGGCTGAACGAGTACACTGCACATCCCCCTCATTCTGTATACCTTAGCAACGAATTGATAAATCCAAAAGGAATGAGTCTCTATATCTTTATTCCATGTGAATATAACCATGCGCTATCCTGAACCTTTCGATGTCATTGTGATCGGCGGCGGCCACGCCGGCACCGAGGCGTGCATGGCCGCGGCGCGGATGGGTCTGCGCACCCTGCTGTTGACCCACACCATCGAGACCGTGGGCGCGATGAGCTGCAATCCGGCCATCGGCGGGATCGGCAAGGGCCATCTGGTCAAGGAGATCGACGCCCTCGGCGGGGTGATGGCCCGCGCCGCCGACCGGGCCGGCATCCAGTTCCGCATCCTCAACAGCCGCAAGGGGCCGGCGGTGCGCGCCACCCGCTGTCAGGCGGACCGGGCGCTGTACAAGACGGCGGTGCGGACCCTGATCGAGAATCAGCCGAACCTGCGGGTGTTCCAGCAGGCCGCGACCGATTTAATCGTCGAGGGCGAACGGGTGACCGGCGCGGTCACGCAGAGCGGCGTCCGGTTCAGCGCCGGGGCGGTGGTGTTGACCGCCGGCACCTTCCTGGCCGGGCGCATTCACGTCGGCATGGACCATCACGAGGGCGGGCGCGCCGGCGATCCGCCGGCCAACGCCCTGGCGGCGCGGCTGCGGGAGCTGCCGTTGCGGGTCGGCCGGCTCAAGACCGGGACGCCGCCGCGCCTGGACGGGCGGACGATTGATTATTCGCGACTCATCGAGCAGCCGGGCGACGACCCCTGTCCGGTGTTTTCCTATCTCGGTTCCACGGCGGAACATCCCCGGCAGATCTCCTGTTGGATCACCCACACCCGCGCCCAGACTCACGAGCTGATTCGGGGCGGTCTGGACCGCTCGCCGCTGTTCGCCGGGGTGATCGAGGGGGTCGGACCGCGCTACTGTCCGTCGATTGAGGACAAGATCCACCGCTTCGCCGACAAGGACTCGCATCAGATTTTTCTGGAGCCGGAGGGACTGGATACTTATGAGATTTATCCCAACGGCATCTCCACCAGCCTGCCGTTCGACGTTCAATACGCGCTGGTGCGGTCGATCCAGGGTTTGGAGAACGCCCATCTGACCCGGCCCGGTTATGCGATCGAATACGATTTTTTCGATCCGCGCGATCTGGAGTATTCGCTGCAAACCCGCTCGCTCCAGGGGCTGTTTTTCGCCGGCCAGATCAACGGCACCACCGGTTATGAGGAAGCGGGGGCGCAGGGCCTGCTGGCCGGGATCAACGCCGGACTGTGGCTCAAGGGCGAAGCGCCGTGGTGGCCGGGCCGCGAGGCGGCGTATCTGGGGGTGCTGGTCGATGACCTGATCACCCGCGGGGCCAGCGAGCCGTACCGGATGTTCACCAGCCGCGCCGAGCATCGTCTGCTGCTGCGCGAGGATAACGCCGATCTGCGTCTGACCGAGATCGGGCGGCGGCTGGGGGTGGTGGACGAGGCGCGCTGGGCGGCGTTCGCGATCAAGCGCGAGGCCATCGAGCGGGAAAGCCAGCGCTTGCGGGAGGTTTGGGTGCGGCCGGCGCAATTGAGCGAGGCCGACGCGCAACGGGTGTTGCAGGGGCCGCTGGCGCGGGAAACCCGGGCGGTCGAGTTGCTGCGCCGGCCCGAGGTGGATTATGCCGGGTTGCTGAGTCTGCCCGGCGTCGGTCCCGGCGCGGCCGATCCGCGGGTCGCCGAGCAGGTGGAGATTCAGGCCAAGTACGCCGGTTACATCGAGCGGCAACAGGAAGAGATCGACCGCCAGCGCCGCCACGAACAACTGGCGCTGCCGCCCGATCTGGATTACGCCGCGGTCCAGGGGCTGTCGCGGGAGGTGCGGGAGAAGCTGAGCCGGCATCAGCCGCGCACTTTGGGTCAGGCCAGCCGCGTGCCCGGCGTCACCCCGGCGGCGCTGTCGCTGTTGCTCGTGCATCTCAAGCGCGGGCGGGGGCGGCGGGCGGTCGGCTATCCCTGAATGCCGTAAATACTCTCTGTTTGCAGGGCCGATCTGACCTGCGGATCGGCCCGTTATTTCAATGTTACCCCGTCTGGAGTCCGCGCCATGACCGCCGCGCTGTTTCCCCGTCCGCCGCAAGCCGTGCCGCCGGAGCCTTACGACGGCCTGCCCGTCTC
>REEE01000075.1 GCA_007695245.1 Candidatus Competibacteraceae bacterium
TCGCACAGATCAGCGCCGCCCGTTCCGCCGCGCGCCGCGCGTCGGCGGAGAAATCGGTCGCCGCCAGAATGGATTGTAAGCTCACCATAAAGCACTCTCCTGGGTCGAACGAAGCAGGTCTCAATCCTCAATCCTCAATCCTCTTTTAACTCCACCGCCACAACGAGGCCGCCAGGGCGATCCCGCCACCGCTGGCGCAGAACAGTACCAGTTCCCCCGGCTGTGGGCCCCGACCCTGGGCGAGGGCGTCGTCCAGCGCCATCGGGAGACAGGCCGATCCGGTATAGCCCCATTTATCCATGATCCAGTGGGTTTTGGCGAGGGGTTGCCCCAACGCCGCCATCGTGGCCTCAATGGCGCGCAGGTTGACTTGGGTAAAGTAGTAACGATCCACGTCGGCCGGTCGCAGGCGGACGCCGGCGGTCAGGCTGGCCCGAGCCAGCACCCGCTCGATCAGCGGCGGCCACCGCTCGGTGTTGAAGGTGGCCGGGAATTTGCGCACGAATCGCACGACTGGGGGACCGTCTTGCGTCACCCGCGCGACCGTGGCCGGGCGAAAGGTGCCGCCCGTATAGATGCCCAGGGCGTCGTGGTATTCCCCGGCCGCCGCGGTGACCGTCGCCAGCCACCCGGGCGCCGCGCTCGCGCCCACCACCACCGCCCCCGCGCCGTCGGCGAACAGGGTGGCGGTTGTTTTATCCGTCGGGTCCAGAAACCGGCTCATCCCATAAGCGCCGATCACCAGGATCGAGATCGGCTCCGGTTCGGTGATGACCAGCCGCGCGGCGACATCCAGGGCGATGACCCACCCGGCGCAGGCGCTGTTGACATCGAACACCCCAGCCCGGCGCGCGCCCAGCTTGGCCTGTACGACGGCCGAGGTGGCCGGGCTGAGATAATCCGGCGTATCCGTGGCGACGATGATCCGGTCCAGCGCTCCCGGCTCCAGACCCGCCCGGTCCAGCGCCACGCGCCCGGCCGCGACCGCCAGATCCGAGGTGACCTGATCCTCGCGCAGGTATCGGCGCTCGCGGATGCCGACGTTCTCGATCAGCCAGTCGTCCGTGGCCGCCCCGAACCGGCTGGCGAAGGCGGCGTTGGTCACCACGCGTTCGGGAACATAGCCGCCTGTACTGACGATCCGCGCATGGCGCATGGCAGGTTCTCCTCAATCACGATGGGGTGTTTGGATGGGGGTCGGGTTCGGGGTGGACGGCCGCCGGGTTGCGAATCCTTGACGCACGGCGAGGGGCGGAATAACTTGACCGGCGAATGGGCTTTTCCCTCCGGATATTGGGCTTATGCACCTGCGCGAAAGACTGTTTTCCAGCGGCGGGATCGACCGGGTGTACGCCGCGTTGGTCGACGAAGAGGACGCCCGGGTTTGCAAGGACATTTCCGACGAATCCTGTCGGGTGGTGTCCGGCAATTTTCTGCTGCAAGTCGTCGCCCAGTTTCTGACCAAGCTCGGCGACGCCATCGCCAACCCCAAGACCATTCTAGCCTGGATGCTGGGTGCCCTGGCGGCTCCCGGCATCTTCATCGCCTTTTTGGTGCCCATCCGGGAATCCGGCTCCCTGATTCCCCAACTGATCATCGCCAGCTACGTGCGGCTCCAGGCCGTGCGCAAGTGGACCTTCGTGCTGGGCTGCGCGTTGCAGGCCGTCGCCGTCTTCGCCATGGCCGGCGTGGCCGTCACGCTGGAAGGCGCGCCGGCCGGCTTCGCGCTGATCGGCGCCCTGATCCTCTTCAGCCTGGCGCGCGGCTTGTGCTCGGTCGCCGGCAAGGATGTGCTGGGCAAGACCGTGCCTAAAACGCGCCGCGGTCGGGTCAGCGGCTGGTCGGAGACTCTGGCGGGTCTGGTGACCCTCGGCGTGGGCGGACTGCTGCTGTTGGATCTCCGCGAGCCCGGCGACATGACCGCCTATCTGCTGCTGCTGGCCGGCGCCGGGGGCTTGTGGTTGCTGGCCGCCGGAACCTACGCGCTGATCCGGGAGTACCCCGGTGCCACCGAGGGCGGCGGCAACGCCCTCAGCGCAGCGCTCGAGCGGCTCGATCTGCTCCGGAGCGAGCGGGGATTCCGCAACTTTGTCATCGCCCGCTCCCTGCTGCTGTGCTCCGCCCTGAGCGCGCCGTTCTTCATCCTGCTCGCCCACGAAAATACCGAGGGCACGTTGCTGGTCTTGGGGCTGTTCGTGATCGCCGACGGCTTGGCCAGCCTGGTCTCGGCCCCATTCTGGGGCCGCTTCGCGGACTCTTCCAGCCGCCGGGTGATGATCGTCGCCGGTGCCGGCGCGGCCCTGTCCGGGGTGTTGCTGGTGACGCTGGTCCGGATTTCTCCCGCCTGGGCCGAGAGTCCATGGCTCTACCCGGCGTTTTTCTTCCTGCTGGCCATGGCCCATGCCGGGGTCAGACTCGGCCGGAAGACTTACCTCGTGGATTTGGCCGGGGGCAACAAACGCACCGACTACGTGGCGGTGAGCAATACGGTGATCGGCGTGGTGCTGCTGCTGGCCGGCTCGATCGGCGCGCTGACGGCCGTGATCCCCGTCTCCGGCGTCATCCTGATCTTGGCCGCCATGGGACTGGCGGGCTCCGTCCTGAGCGCCCGTCTGCCCGAAGTGACCTGAGCGCGGGTGACTTTGCTGTCGCGAGTCGGCCGCGGAAGCGTTCGGCGGCGGTGACGCCGTCGGAATCCTGGACCCGATCATCGACGCGCCGTCAGCCAGCGGCTTACGGTACTTTCCGCATCTGGAGAACTGCCCATGCGCTGCTTTATTCGTCATCCCTCGGATATTCCCATCGATTGTCGCGTTGCGCGCCACGGTCCCAGCCGGCGGGATTTTCTGAAGAACATCAGCTCCGGCGGACTTTGCTTTCAAACTCAGGCGGCCCTGCGGCGGGGCTGCCTGATCCATCTGACGATCCCGGTCCAGGAACCCGCCTTCGAAGCGACCGGAACCATCGCCTGGTGCCGCCGCACGAACAGCCATTACGAGGTGGGGGTGCAATTCGCGGATGCCAGCACCGAGTTCGCGGTGCGCATGGTCGAACAGGTTTGTCAGATCTATCATTATCAAAGAGAAGTTCTGGAAAAGGAGGGGCGCTCCCTCTCGGGAGCGGACGCCGCGGCGGAATGGGTGGCGAAGTACGCCCGGGATTTTCCAGCGTAGCGCGTTCGCGGAGCCGCCGCATGGGTTCGGCGCAAGTGCAATTCATGATGCAAGTGCAATGCAAAATGTAATAAAACTCGATCCTTGGGCCTCGCGGCACGCCGAGTCCCGCTTGCAACAGATCTGCTGCCTCGGTCTTGAGGCGCAGGTTGCGGTGCCCCTGATTCTTCGCGAGCTGCATGCCGTGGTGGCCTCGCGTTGGAACGGTTTTTTCTGGTGCAACCCGAACGGGGATCTCACCAACCTCTTCACCGAACTGCCGGAAGCGCTGACGCTCGCGCCATTGTATTACCAAGAGTTCTACAACAGCCGGGAATTGGAGGTCTTCCAAGGCTGGCGATACCTTTGCCGACATTTCGCGCAAACCACATCGTTTGACGCCTTGCTCCGCGTGAGCCGCCGAGAATTTCTGCGCCATCCGTTCCACGGCGAGCTTCTCAGTCGGATCGGATTCCACACGGCGCTGTACAAGGTGGTGCGCGAGCGCGAACGACCGCTGGGGATCGTCGCCCTACATCGGGCGCACGGCGATCCGGCATTTTCCGCGGACGAGGCCCGGCGCTTGGATCGGCTGGC
Source organism: Candidatus Competibacteraceae bacterium (assembly GCA_007695245.1). GTDB lineage: Bacteria > Pseudomonadota > Gammaproteobacteria > Competibacterales > Competibacteraceae > REEE01. The sequence continues at coordinate 3,750 of REEE01000075.1, forward strand.
CCACTTCATCGGTCACGCCCTGACCGAGGCCGGCTCTTACCGTCCCGACGACTGGGTCGACCCGAGCGCCGCCGAGGAAGGCTTGATCGTGGCCGATCCGCGGGGAACCATCCGCTGGCTGTCCGACAACGCCCGCCGGATGCTGGTCATGGCCAGTTGCGAGCGTCTGTCCAGGGAGGTTCGGCACCTCGACGCCCTCCAACATCTGAATCGGCCGCTCCTGCGTCTGGCGCAATGCGTGGAGAATCTCCGGCGCGACCTCCCCAGCGCCTCACCCCCCTCCTGGGTCCAGGACAACGCTTGGGGGCGGTTCCGTTTCCATGCCCATCCATTGAATCCCACCACCGATGGCGAGACCCTGATCGGCATCTCCGTACGCCACCAACGCCCCCTCCCGGTCAAGCTCATGCAGCAGATCGAACACCTGCGGTTGCCGCCCCGTCAGGCCCAGGTGTGTCTGCTGATGACCTCGGGGCAGTCCTACGGCCACATCGCCGGACGGCTCGGCGTGGCCGAGAGCACCGTCATCAGCCACGCCCGCGCGGTTTACAACCGCGTGGACGCCCGCAATCGCGGGGAGTTGATCAACAAGCTGCTGGCGGTCTGAACCGAGTCGCGACTCCCCTGTTCTGGGGATTTTTTGGCCGCCCGAAGGGCGTAGCATGTCCATCGCGTGGTTTCCGAGACCCGCGTCCTGGTTGGCGCCGGGCCGGCCGAGTGACGCCGTGATGGCGTCGGACAAAGCGCCATACCGGCCCGACGGCGACCTCGACGACCCTGGGGAGACGTCAGTGCAGTGACCCCTCCCCGGCGGCGGATCAACAACCCAAACGTCGTCCGTCCGGACGAGTGGAGGCAGACATGTCTGAAGCGACTTTGTACGAACGCCTGGGTGGCGAAGAGAAAATCCGCGCGATTGTGACCGACATCATGGTCAACCACCACAACAATCCGACGATCAGCCCCCGCTACGCGCACACCAAGAAAAGCGACGCCGAAATTATCGATTTGGTGACCGATTTGATCGGCAGCGGCACCGGCGGCCCGCAGACCTACCAAGGGATGGACATGCGCACCACCCACCAGGGGATGAATATCAACGAGACGGAGTTCGTCGCCGTCCTGGATGACATCCTTGCGGCCTTGACCAAGCATGGGGTCGGCGAACGAGAGAAGATGGAGATGCTGGCCATCGCCTACGGGATGAAGGGAGACATCGTCCACCTGTGAAGCCCTTCCAGGGTCGGTCGGACCCGGTCGGTTCTTGGTCTCGGGAGCGTCCTTTGGGGCATCCCGAGCTGCATGGGCGTTCCGCCCGGCCGGCTAACCGCTACGGGTTCTTCAGGTGCTAACGATGGAGTCGGCGGCCGAGGGCTTGCGAAGCGCGCTGGACGGTCTCTTCGGCAGGAAATTTCAAGCTAACGGATGCACCGGCCCGAGATCATCGCCGGTGCCATCCTCGTGCTCGCCGGGGCCTTC
>REEE01000074.1 GCA_007695245.1 Candidatus Competibacteraceae bacterium
GAATCAATTGACCGAATGTTGGCACGCCTCAATACCGGCTCGTTCTCGGTAGCGGTCGTCGGTGAGTTCAAGCGCGGCAAGACCACCTTCATCAACGCGCTGCTGGGGCGCCCGGTATTACCAGCCGACGTGGTGCCCTGCTCGGCCACCGTCAGTCGCCTGATCTACGGCCGGACGCCGCGCGCCGAAATCCATTTTCGTACTGGCGAGGTGCGCGCCGTCGAACTCGCCGAACTCGACCGCTACATCACTCAGATGACCGAGGAAGCGGCCATGATCGCCGCGACGGTCCGCCAAGCGGTGGTGGCATACCCGACGCTGTTTTGCCAGAACAACGTCGCGATCATCGATACGCCGGGGCTGAGCGACACGGAAGCTTTCACCCGCTTGACGCTCGACGTAGTTCCCCACAGCGACGCGGCGGTGTTCGTAGTGTCCGCCTTGGCGCCGTTCTCGGAAACCGAACGGGAGTTCCTGATGCGGTTGCTGGAGACGTTCGACCTGGACCGCCTGCTGTTCGTGGTCAACCAGATCGACCAGGTCGGCGATGCTCGGGCGGCTGATCGGGTCGTCGCACGGGTTCGAAACCGGATTGCCGAAAGCGTCGTCCGTGCCGGGTTGACGGGAGAGGGAACCGATATGCCGGGCATTGCCAGCCGCCTGCGCGTGTTCGGGCTGTCGGCGTACCTCGCGCTGCAGGCCAAGCTCGCCCGGGACGCGGAATCACTGGCGGCCAGCCGGCTGCCCGACTTCGAGCACGTCCTCGAACAGTTCCTGGTCCGCGACCGCGGGTTAGTTTCGCTCAGGCCGGCGCTCAAGCTGCTGACCGAGGGCGGGCGGGCGGTGCTGGCGGCCCAAGGGAATGGCGATCCAGACCCCACAGCGGCGCTGGATCCCCGGCTACGCCACGAACTGGACGCCATCGTGTCCGAGGCTTCGACCCACGAACACCAATTGCCGGAACGGATTGCCACGATTCGGCCACGGTTGACGCAATTGGTGGCGGCGCTAGAGCAGGAATTGATCGAGGCAGCCCATGCCATCACCGAAGGGCGGGCGTTTCAGAACCCCTCGCTCAAGCCCAACGAGTTGGGAGCGCAACTGTCGGCCGCCGTCGAACGCGCGATCCAACAGGCCAACGGCGACCGGCGGACCACTCTGAAGGCCGTGCTGGACGGCTGGATCGCCGAGGAACTGGCGACGCTGGACGCCTTGAGCCAACGCCTCGACGCGGTCGCCGCGCGGCTCGCTACCACTGACGGGCGGGCGAAGGCCATCGAGGCGCTCATAGCGACCCTCTACGCGGTCGCCGCGCGGCTCGCTGCCACCGACGAGGTGACTCGGGCGGTATGCATCGGTCGTGATCGCGACTGGATGGAAGCGTATCGACGACAAGTAGATATGATCTGGCCCGACTTCACCTTGGGCGGGCCTATCCCCCATCAGGCTGGCGATCTTCTGGATAAGGTTGCCAGACCCACCCTCGGCCTGCTCGGCAACTTGGTCGGCAGCGAGACCGTGGCGCGCGGGGTGTTCTCAGTGGTCCTCCAAAGCGCACTGAAGGGCGCGCTGTGCGACGGCATGAAGACAACGGTGCGAGCCCACGCCAAGCGGACGATCCACCGCCTGTTGACCCAGGCCGCGTTGCCTGCGCATCTGGATCGGATCGTCACCGAGATCGGCGGCACCCTGCGCGACCTGCTGTATCGTGAGGTCGAGTCCCTCGTGCACCGCGCCTACACGACCCAGGCGACACTGGCCGCCCTGGAAGAACGGCAGCGCGCGCAGGTCGCCCGGCGGCAAGCCGACGTCGCCCGGATGCGCGACCGGGCCGAGAACATACTCGCCGCCAGCGCTCGCTTGACCGTTTATCTATCCCGTTGAGATCCCAACGCCAAGAGGAAGCCATCATGACTCCCCAAGCCAATCCGGCCCACGAGCCGCTGGGTTCGTTCGTCGACTATAAAAAAGTCGTGCTCGGCCTGTCGAGCGATCTCCGGCAACTCCAGCAGTTTTCGGAACGACTCGAACTGCGAGACGGTGCCCGTCTGATCGCCGACGTCCTCGACCATCTGGAAAAGCAAACCTTCACGGTCGCGGTGGTCGGTGAGTTCAAGACCGGCAAGAGTTCGTTCGTCAACGCCCTGCTCGGCGTCGACGCCCTGCCGACCGACATCCTGCCGACCACGGCGACGCTCAACCGGGTCAGCTTTGGCTTGCAGCCCAGCGTGTCGGTCCGCTTCCGCGATGGCCGGGAGGAGACCATCCCCTTCGATGACCTGAAGGACTACGTCACCAAGCTCACTCCGGAGGCGGAAGCACTGGCCCAGACCATCGAGGAGGCAGTGATCTACTATCCGAGTCCCTATTGCCAGAACAACGTCGATGTCTACGACACGCCCGGCCTGAACGACGACGAAGCCATGACCCGGGTCACCCTGTCGGTGTTACCCGAGACCGACGCAGCGATCCTGGTGATCTCCGCCCAGGCACCTTTTTCTGAATACACTCGCCATTTTCTGGAGAATTACCTGCTGGCCAGCGATCTCGGCCGAGTCATTTTCGTGGTGACCCGCCTCGACCAACTCAACAACCCCGCCGACGCCGAGCGCATTCTGGCGACCATCGAACAGCGGATCGCAAAAAACGTCATCAACCGCGCTCGGGACCAATATGGCGAGGACTCGCCGGAATACGAGGCCTGCGTCAAGAAGATCGGTCGGCCCAAGGTCTTCGGCGTTTCCGCTTATCAAGCGATTCAAGCGAAACAGGGCAACGATCCCACCAAGCTGGCGGCCAGCCGATTCCCGCAATTCGAGGAACAACTCGAGGTCTTTCTGACCCAACAGAAGGGTGCCGTAATGCTGCAAGTCCCGGTCAATCGCGTGATCGTCGCCGCTGGAGAAATCCTGCGAACCATCCAGGTCCGGGAAGCGGCGCTGTCGCTGCAGAACGAGGAATTCGACCAAGCCCTGGCGGCGGCGCAGCAGGAGATCGAGACCCTGCGTCAGCGCCAAGGCGACGAGTTGCGCCAGATCGACGACGCCGCCGAGCAGGCACGAATTATCGTCTTACCCATGGCCGACCGGATCGCCGACGATCTCCGGACCAAGGCGCTGGCGTCGATCGACGCGGAAACCATCGAGCCCGCCGAACTGAGCAAGAGCGAGGTCTTGAACAAGCGGCTCAGCGATAAAGTCGGCCGCGCGTTGCGCTTGGCCGGTGAAAAGCAGGCTCAGGCCATACAGCAGCAGATTGAACTCGGGCTGACCCGCGAGATCGAGCGTCTGGCCGACTTCGATGCGGCGGTCGGTGCCTTGCAGGATAGAATCAATGTCCATTTCGGTGTCGTGACGGCGGATGCGGAACGTCACGGCACCGGCGAGCTGGTTTCGGCGGTGGTCTCGGTCTTTACCGGCTTCGGCGGCATTTGGAGCGGCTACCGGGTGGCTGGTACCAAGGGTGCGATGGTAGGTGCGGCCGGTTCGGCGGGGACCGCCGTCGCTGGTGGAGTCGTCCTCGGCATCCTGTCGTTGCCACTGAGTTTCCCCGCCATCCTCGCCATCGGCATTGTCTCGATCTTTACCGGCGGTTGGTTGGCCAAGACGGTGTTCAAAGGCAGCCGCGTGGAACATTTCAAGGAGCAGCTCAAAAAGCAGGTGGGTGACGAGTTGGATCGTCAACTCAAGCCCGCCGAAATCCGCCGGGCGGTCGAGGATCAGGTCAAGACCGCGTTCGCCGCGCTCCGCGCCAAGGTTGCGAATGAAGCCGGCGCCCTGCTGCGAGATGTACAGGAAAATCTGCATATTATGCAAGTCCGGCGCCAGCGCCAGGAATCCATGTCCGAAGGCGAGCACCGCGAACTGCTCGACATTCGGTCCGAAACCGAGAAGATTCTGGGCGGTGCCCAACGGCTGTCCCAGCAACTCGTGAAAGTCCTGAACATTTGACGCTGACCGGAGGCGCACCATGACCGAAGCGGCTATAACCGACCCCACTATCCAGGTGTCACTCGACTTCGCCGGTTATGCTGCGGAGCGCGAGCGGGCGCAGGCGGCGCATCAGGTTGACGGAGCGCCGGATTATGGCTTTTCGCTCGACCGCCGCCTGCTCCGCCAGTTGACGGCGGTCCGGCCAATTCGAGTGTTGGCGCGGTCCTTGGTTCGACTGCGCGAACCCTTTTTTCAGCAGGTCAATCTCATGCGGATGGTCGAAGTAGGTCCCCGCCAATTCCCGCGCATCCACGAGATGGCGGCGCATTGCGCACGCACGCTCGGCATCGGACTGCCGCGCGTATTCGTGGAATACCAGGTGTTGATGAACGCCTATACCTATGCCTCTGATCAGACAGCTCCTTCAATCGTGCTGTCCACCGGCTTGATTGAAGCGATGGCGGACGACGAGTTGCTGGGTGTCATCGGCCACGAATGTGGTCATATCCACAACCTGCACTCCGCTTACAACACCTTGGTAGTGATCGGCAGTAACCAAATGGCCGGGGTATTGCAGAATACGGCTGCCGCCGGTGGCGTCAGCCTGCCATTGATCGGGTCAATCGCGCAGGCCCTGTCCGGCGGACTGATGCTGTTCATGATGCGTTGGAGTCGTTGCGCCGAGATCACCAGCGACCGCGCCGCAGTGATTTGTACCGGCGACCCCGATGCGGCGATGCGCATGTTGGCCAAGCTGATGACCGGTGGCGCGGTAACGCTGGAAGGCATGAACCTGGACGAGTTCATGCGCCAAATCGGCGACATCAAGGTGATGCCCGCCCGGGTGATCGAATTGTTCCAAAGACATCCGATCACGGCCAAGCGCATTGCTGCGGTGCGCTGGTTCGCGCAGTCCGACGTTTTCGGTGCTTGGCTGCCACACCGGCAGCGGGCCGGAGCCGTCCGACCGATCGCCGAAATCGACCGCGAGTGCGAAGCCCTGGTCCAGGTTTGGTCGCAACGCGGAGTCCCGGCGCTGATGCCAGAGAGGTGATCGTCGTGCCAAGTCAGTCGCAAACCGAAGCGGTCGAGCGCCGCGTACGCTATGAGCCAGACGAATTGGTCGACCGCCTCCGCATCTTGCTCGCCGACTTCATGGCTCCGCTCGGCGAGCACACGATGATCGCAGTGCTGGGCGACGACCTGGTCGACCATCTTCGCCGGGCCGAGCGGGAGATTCGCGCCCGGCTTGAAGAGGAGTTCACTATCGTCGCAAT
>REEE01000122.1 GCA_007695245.1 Candidatus Competibacteraceae bacterium
TCAACACCGTGGTTCTGAAGGTTGGGCTACAAGACAGGTTTCCGGTCAGGCACTATCTAATGGAAAGAGACCTCGGCACCGGACGAAATCGCTACCCGGTCACTCCCATCCATCACAGCGCCTACACCAGCTGGCTGGCCGACTGGGCTCCAAGATCGGCTTCAACGCCACCAACAAGTGGCCGGGCGAGACCAGCCGGGAATGGGGTCGGCCCATCGCCATGAGCGCGGATGTGAAACAGCGGGTGGACGCACTGTGGGGGGAGTTGGGGTTGTAATTGCTCTGAACCGGACGGGGGAATCCGTTTCTAATCAGGCGACATCAACGCCAGCGAGGAACCCATCGATCATGCCTTATCACGTCACGATCCAGCCGACCGATCATGAGTTTCTGGTCGCGGAACACGAATCGGTGCTGGACGCCGCCCTGCGCGAGAAAGGCAGCGTGCTGCCCTACGGGTGCCGCAACGGGACCTGCGGCTCCTGCATGGGCACGATCTTGTCCGGCGCGGTCGTTTATCCCGATGGCCGACCGCCGGCGCTGAGCGAACGCGAGGAGGCCGAGGGCAAGGCGCTGTTGTGCCAGGCCCGGCCGCGCTCGGACCTAGTGATCGAAGCCCGTGAAGTGAAGAGCGGCCAGGACCTCCCGGTCAAGATTCTGCCGTGCCGGGTGGAGCGGCGGGAGTTGCTGGCCCCGGACGTGATGCGGCTGTATCTCAAGCCGCCGAGCGCCGAACGCCTGCAATTCCTGGCTGGACAATACGTGGACATCCTGCTGGCCGACGGCCGGCGACGCGGCTTTTCGCTGGCCAACGCGCCGCACGCCGACGAGGCGCTGGAACTGCACGTGCGCCAGGTGCCCGGCGGGTTCTTCACCGACTATGTGTTCAACAAAATGAAGGACAAAGCCCTGCTGCGCTTCCAGGGACCGCTGGGGACGTTTTTCCTGCGCGAGGAATCCACGCGACCCATGATTCTGATGGGTGGCGGCACCGGATTCGCGCCGTTGAAGGGGATGTTGGAACACGCCTTCCATATCGGTCTGGACCGGCCGTTGCACCTGTATTGGGGGGCGCGGGCCAGGGTGGATCTGTATCTGCACGAGTTGCCGCGCCAGTGGGAAAAGGAGCGGCCGAACTTCCGCTATACCCCGGTGCTGTCGGAGCCGCGCCCGGAAGATGACTGGACCGGGCGCACCGGTTGGGTGCATGAGGCGGTCGTCGCCGATTATCCCGACCTGAGCGAGTACGAGGTCTACATGAGCGGTCCGCCGGCGATGATCGACGCGGCGAAACCGGCCTTCGCCGCGCGGGGATTGCCGGAAGATCAGTTGTTCTATGATTCTTTTGATTACGCGCCGCATTGAAGAATGGATACCCGCGGCATTCCCACCCCAAGTACGACGTGGGAACGCTGCGGAAACCATTGGATTCCTCAAGTTGCGGGGGCAGTCGCCGCCGGGGACGACCGTTCCGGAGCCTGCAACTGCTGCGCCGCTTCCGTCGCGGTCAGCGTGACGCCCTGTTTCTCCTCGGCCTTGCCGACCAGCAGCCGCAATCCGGCGTGATAGCACTGGCCGGCGTTGCTCAGTTCGCGCAGGGACTCCAGCAATTCGCCCAGTTCTTCATAAGCGTCCGGACTCGGCATCAACTGGATGCTGCGCTCCAGATATTCCCGCGCCTTGGCGGGCTGCTGGCAACGCTTGGCCAGCCGGCCGAGTGTCAGCAAGAGGTGCGGATCGTCGCCATGCTGGGCCAGCCACCCTTCGGCGGTCGCCAGTTGCCCGGCGGCATTGCCGCGCCCCAGCATCCCGTAGCCGACCACCAGCTTCGGACTCCAGCGGCGGTTGATGGCCTCGCGCAGCAGCGCCTCGGCGTCGTCGATGGCGTCGAAGTCGCGCAGGGCGGTGGCGTAGTCCACCAGAAACCCTTCATCCTCCTCGCGCAACGCCGTCGGGGCCTGCTTCCACAGCGCCTGCAACCGGTCCAGCGAGCCGCTGGCGGCGGTGCCGTGCAACAACCCTCGGTAGGTCTGCTGTTGGAGTTCCGCGAAGGGTTCGGGGCCGAATACCTTCCGTTTCCGCAGTTCCGACAGCAGATCGCGCAGCGGTTCCCAGGCTTGCAGTTGCTGGTAGGCTTTGGCCAGCCACTGCAACACGCCGGGGTGGTGGGGATTCAAGGTTTGCAGCGATTCCAGAATCGGCCGCGCCTGTTCGGCCTGTCCGTCGTCCAGCAGGAATTCCGCGCGGGTCAACTGCACCGTCAATCGATCGGCATCCGGGCAGTCCTCGGCTTTGCGCAAGTACAAATCACGGCGCCACTTCTCGCCGTTGCCGGCATGAACGGCCCGGGCCGCTCCCAGGTAGTGTAGGGCGGGGGTTTCGCTGTAACCGGCGCTCTTGAGCAGCGTTATTTCCGCAGCCGCCCGCTGACCGGCCGCGGATTGCCGGGTTCCCAGATCGAGCAGCCGGCGGGCTTTCTTATACAACCGGCGCCGGTTGGCCGCCAAGGTCTGGGTGGGGGTTTGCCACAGCCGGATGATCAGCCGGATCAGGAAGTAGAACGCCACGAAGGCAAAAATGAGAAAGAGCCCCAGGAAAGCCACGCTGGTTTCCAGGGTCCACTGACCGATGCTGAGCAGGGCATAGCCGGGGTCCTGCTGGAGCGCCAGCGCGATCTGCACGGATACGACCAGAGTGATGATAATCCCGATGAGCAACTTCATAGCTGCTTCTCCTCGTCCGCCGGCGTGGATTCAACGGGGGCCGCCGCCGGGGCGGTTCGCACCGGACGAATCGGCTGCCGGCGGTTCAGCGCGTCGTGGAACGCCTGATTGAGGCCGGTCAGATCCGGAATATAGGGATTGAACTGCACGGTGTGCAGGGCCTGCAACTCGTCGAGGAACCGGGCGACCCGCTCGTCCTGGGTATCGAAGTACTTCTGGGTCCAGTCGCGGATCTGTTCGTAGGCGTGCTGGTAAGCCTCGGCGTCGCCGCGCAGCAACGCCAGCCGCATGCCGTCCAGCTCCAGCCGCAGGTTCTGCCGCAGGAAGAACTCTTCTTCGACCGCGATCAACGGCGGCGCGGTGATGCCCTCGCGACGGATGACCACGATGTCCTTGAACTGATTCCAGACCGCGTCGGTGGTCTGTTCCCACCACGGCTGATCGGGGTCGGTGACGGTCGGTTCGCCGGGTTTGAAGCGGTTCCGGATATCGGGAACGGCGGTGAGTTGCACGGGCAGGGTATCCACCTCCCCAGCCAACGCCGTCAGCTTGCGCGCCAGGCCGGCCACGTCCGGCAACTGGACGCCGCGCAGGCTGGCGATGGCTTCGCCGAGCATGACGCCGACCGGATCCATGATGCGCTCGTTCACCGCCTTCAGGCGCTGCTGAGCCGTGTCCAGAGCGAGGCGGGCGGTGGCGACGTTGCGCTCCAGGCGGAGCTTGGTATCGGCCAGGCGCAGCAGATAGTCGACTTCCGCCAGCGGGAAGGCGTTCGCGTCGCCGCCCTGGATCGCCACGACCTTGAAGGTTTCCAGGTCCTCCAGCAGGGTGTTGTGGCCGAGCCGCAGATTCTGGATCTGCTCGTTCAGTTGCGCCAGGCGGTTTTGCTGTTCCCGCACTTGCGCGTCCAGTTCCGTGTGCTGTTCCTGAACTGCGGTCTGGCGGGTGTCGTGACGCTCGCGCAGCAACTGGATCTCGCCCTTGAGCACCGTGGTTTCGCCTTTTTGCAGATCCATCGCGTTCTTCAGGGGTTGCAAGTCGCCGGTCAGGCCCAGCATCTGGCTCCTGAGATCTTGGCCGGCGTCGCGTACCTGGTCGAGGGCGGGTTTCAGCGCTTGCAACTCCTGAATCTGGAGCTTCAGCGCCTGGACTTCGAGATCCCGCTGGGCGAGGGCCTGTTGCAGGGACTGCTGGATCGTCTGCTGGATCGCCTGTTGGACCGTCTGTTCCCGTTGCATGGCCTCAATGATCCGCGCTTGCTGGTCTTGCTGTCCCTGATACCACAGGTAGCCGCTGCCGCCGCCCGCGCCCAAGGCGACGAGGAGAGCGAGCCATGCCAGCCCCCGGCCCCCCTTGGACGCGGGCGGCGCGGGGGTGACGGCGGGCGGACCCTCGGGGGCGGGCGGTGGATCGGGCGTGGTGGGAGGAGAAGGTGGTGTTTTAGTGTCGTCGTCTGGGGTCTTGTCTGTCATGTCGCGTTACCGAGCAGGTGAAGGAGAATTCGCCGTCAGTTCCAGCAGGGCGGCGAGTAGAGCAGCGTCGCTGGCTTCCCGGGCGAGCAGGATCGAGTGGCAGCCATGGTCCGTGGCGGCCTGCCGGATACGGTCGCTGACCACGACCAGAGGGGTATCAAGCAAATAATCTTGCCCGGCAACGCCTAATAGATCAAACAGATTCCGCAAACTTTCATGGCTGGTGACGACCACCGCGCCGATTTCATTCCTTTGCCAGCGTTCCAACAGCGCCGCGGGGTCGATGGCCGGCCGCTCGCGCCGGTAAACTTCGGCGAAAGTCACCCGAGCGCCGCGGGCGGCGAGCGTCGTGGCCAGCAGGTCCCGGCCACCTTCGCCGCGCACGATGACGATGCGCTGGCCGGCCACCCGCTGGAAGCGGGGCAGGGCCAGCAGCGCTTCACTGGTAAAACCCTCAGCCGGTTGCAGGTAAGGCCCGACGCCGTGTCGGGCCAGCGCCCGGGCAGTGGCGGCACCGATGGCGGCGAGTTCCAGATGCGGGGGAATGCCTCCGCGTTCCAGGATCGGCGGCAGCCCCCGGTCCACGGCGTTGGCGCTGGTGAAGAGCAGCAGATCGCAGTCGGCCAGCCGGTCGAACACGGCCAGCGCCGGCGCCCAGTCGCGCGGTTCGCCGATGGCCAGCAGCGGGCAACGGATGGCTAAGCCGCCCGCCCGTTCGATCAGGCGGCACAGATTATCGGCCTGATGTTCCGGTCGAGTGACCAGCACGCCCAAGCCGTTCAGGGAAAAGTGGTGGTTTTCCTCAGGCGAGGACCAGAGGGACGTCGAGCGTGACGAATCGAACACCATCAACCACCCCTCCGGGTGCCCTCCTCAGGGGCGGAAGACGTCGTCCAGGCTGGCCGCGTCCAAAACCCGGTCGCCCCAGCGCTCGAGCTGCGTCGTGGTCGCGGAGCCCAGTTGGGCTACCACGTCGCTCGGCAATGGGCCGAA
>REEE01000252.1 GCA_007695245.1 Candidatus Competibacteraceae bacterium
GAGAAGCCGTAGTCGAGCAGGTTTTGGGTATCTCGCCACAACGTATCGCTATTAGGGCTGTTGAGAACCACCACGATCAACCGGATGCCGCCGCGCTCCACCTCGCCGACAAAGCAGCGCCGGGCTTTCAAGGTAAAACCGGTCTTGCCGCCGCGCGCGCCCTCGTAGGATTCCAGCAACCGGTTGGTGCTCCGCACCGGCACCATCCGCCAGTCGCCGGATGGACCGTGCCCCGACTCGATACGCAGGGCCGCGTTGCGGGTGCGCACGATGTCCGCGAACACCGGGTAGCGCATGGCATGACGGAAAATCAGCGCCAGATCGTAGGCGGTCGAGTAGTGCGTATCATTGGGCAGACCGTGCGGGTTGGCGAAATGGCTGCTACGCGCCCCAATTTCCCAGGCTTTGGCGTTCATCATCCCGGAAAACCCTTCAATCGACCCTCCGGCGGCTTCGGCCAGGGTCTCGGCGGCGTCATTGCCCGATCTCAGCAGCAATCCATACAGCAAATCCTGGGTCGAAGCGACCTCGCCAGCCCGCAACCCGATCCGACTCGGGACAGCGCCGGCCGCCCGCGGACTGACCCGAACCCGGCTGTAGGGGTGCAGGCGCTCCAGCGTCACCACCGCGGTCAGCACCTTGGTGGTGCTAGCCGGCGGCAGGCGCAGGTGCGGTTCCCTGGCGTACACGATCTCACCCGTCACCGGATTCATCAACAGGGCGGCACGGGCGGCAAGGTCCGGCGGCGGCGCCTGCACTCTCCATCCCTCCTGCGCCAGCGCCGATCCGGCCATGACCCACAACAACACCACACCCGACAGCCAGAGTTGTGGCCACCCGATGTGAAACCGACTGGAAATTGTCCTCGAACACATACGCTCAACCTCATCGCGGTCTTGAATGTCGGGTCGGGTCCTGGGGAACCCTCCCGGTCGTGGCGGCTGTTTTTCGAACCAGTCTCCGTTTATTGCAACGTAAAACCCCTGCCATTCTGGGTAAAAATCCGGCAAACAACCAGAGTCGAAAGAAAAAATCGCGGATCGGGAAATACCGGACCGGCCATCGCGGCCGTTCGGCCCTCCCAGGCCTCTCATTCACCCTCCGTCTTTACAAATAACAAATCCCATACACCGTGTCCCAGACGTTGGCCGCGCAGTTCGAATTTGGTCGGTGGCCGCTGGGCCGGGCGTGGCGCAAACCCCTTATCGGCCGCCATATTCACCAATTCGGGAGCCTGATCGAGCAGGTCCAGAATGGCTCGCGCATACTGCTCGCAATCGGTGGCCACGTGCAATTGGCCAGCGGGTTTCAGCTTGCGCGCCAATAGCGCCACAAACGGCGGTTGAATGAGACGGCGTTTCTGATGACGGGTCTTGGGCCACGGATCGGGGAAGAAAATCTGGGCGCGATCCAGGCACTGGTCCGGAACTTGTTGCTCCAGCACTTCGACGGCATCGGCGCACATGACCCGAACATTCGTCAATCCCAACGCCGCCGCCCGCAGCAGCAAGTGCCCGACGCCAGGACGATGGACTTCAACTCCCAGATAGTCGAGTTCCGGATGGGCCATCGCCAATGCCGCCAGCGACTCCCCATCGCCAAAACCGACCTCCAAAACCAGTGGTGCCCGACGACCAAACACGCTCTCGGGCTCCAGTGGGACGTGGCCGGCTTCAATCCCGAACCGTTCCCACCATTCGGCGAAAGCCCGCCGTTGGGCGCGAGTCATGCGACCCTCGCGACGGACAAAGCTCCGGATTCGCCATGGAATACCAGTGTTAACCCGCAAGTTATCGGAAACAGACATAGCCAATAGTTTTAAAAGGGGATTATTGAAAGGATTGCGAATGCCGAAAGAAATGCTTTACAATGATTCCGTGAAGTCCTAACTCCTGGACTTTGAGTGATAACATTAACGACGGTAGAAATAACCATGACCAATACTCTCGAAGACTTCATCAGTTCCTCCTCCATCGAGCAGCTCAAGGCGCTTATTGATAAGGCCGAGAACTCCATCGAACAAAAGAAGGGCGATGAAATCTACGCGATTCGCGAGCGGTATTTTGAAATGGCGGCTCTGGTCGATATGACGCCGGAAGAAATTTTGCACTATTCCAGCCGCAAGCGCAGATCGTCCGGCAAACCCAAGTACCGCAACCCCCATGACTACAATCAAACCTGGACCGGCCACGGCAAAAAGCCGGGCTGGATGAGGCAGGAAATCGAAAACGGCGCGGACATGGAAGACTTCCGCATTCCCGAATGATCCGGCCCCAGGAACTCTCTCGGCCGTTCTTCGACTTTCTTGCCACCAACGTACTTTATCGGTAGACTTTCGATTCCGCCAGCCCAAGCTATCATCACGGCGAGTGCGGGATTTTTGCGGGTGTAGTTCAATGGTAGAACCTCAGCTTCCCAAGCTGATGGCGTGGGTTCGATTCCCATCACCCGCTCCAGGATACCGGGGGTTACGTTGCGACGTAGCCCTTTTTTGTTGTTCCGTTTTCCTCGAAAATCCGGCCACCGTTCCGACGCCCGCGCGAACCGGCGGTCGGATGGGTCCCGAACCCCAGTGAGTAACCCGCCATGATTCACGTCGCGATCGCCGGTGCCGCCGGCCGGATGGGCCGTCATCTCCTTGAGGCTTGCCATCAGGCCGAGGGCGTGCGCTGCGTCGCGGCCTCCGAACACCCCGACAGCCCCCACTTGGGTGCCGACGCGGGCGAAGTGGCCGGCATCGGCCGATTGGACCTCCCCATCGTCGCCGATCTGGCACCGTTGACCGACCGCTTTGCAGCGCTCATCGACTTTACGCGACCGGCGGCCACTCTGGAGCATCTGGCGCTCTGTCAAAGCGCCGGCAAGGCCATGGTCATCGGTGCCACCGGCTTCTCCGCCGAACAACAGACCGCCATCGCCCGCGCCGCCGAACGGATCCCCATCGTATTCGCGCCCAACATGAGCGTCGGAGTCAACCTCTGCTTCAAACTGCTGGAACTGGCGGCCCGAGTGCTGGGTGATGACGTGGATATCGAGATCATCGAAGCGCACCACCGCCACAAGGCGGACGCGCCCTCCGGCACCGCGCTGGCGATGGGACAAGTCATCGCCCGAACGCTCGGCCGCGATTTGGAACAGTGCGCCGTCCACAGCCGGCACGGGGTCACCGGCGAACGCGATCCGACCACCATCGGCTTCGCTACCATCCGCGCCGGCGATATCGTCGGCGAGCATACCGTGCTGTTCGCCGACGCGGGCGAGCGCCTCGAAATCACCCATCGCGCCTCCAGCCGGCTGACCTTCGCCAAAGGCGCGGTGCGCGCCGCCCTCTGGCTGAGCGGACGCAATCCCGGCCTGTTCGACATGCGCGACGTGCTCGGCCTGCGATGAACGGCTTCAAACCATCCGCGACGAATACGGCTAGAGCGATGCGGTGTGATTTGCTAGACTCCATGTCAGGTTAAGTACTTCACCTCGCTACTGCATCCAAGGAGCGGTCCTCGCGCCGCTCCTTTATTATGCGTGTCCATTTCGCGTCTGTTCTGGAGGCTTCTTTGAAGAAACCCGCGCTTCTGGCCCTGGAAGACGGCAGCCTGTTCCGGGGCGAATCCATCGGCGCTGATGGGCAAACCCAAGGCGAAGTCGTTTTCAACACCGCGATGACCGGCTATCAGGAAATTCTGAGCGATCCGTCCTATTGCCAGCAGATCATCACGCTCACCTACCCGCATATCGGCAACGTCGGAACCAACCGCGGGGATGAGGAAGCCGACCGCATTCACGCCAGCGGGCTGGTGGTGCGAGATTATCCCCGCATGGCCAGCAACTGGCGCAACCAGCAACCGCTGGATGGCTATCTGCGCGAACGCGGCGTCGTGGCCATCGCCGGCATCGACACCCGCCGGCTGACGCGCATCCTGCGGGAAAAAGGCGCTCAGAACGGCTGTCTGCTGGCCGGTGAATCCGTGGACGCCGATCTGGCCCTGGCACAGGCCCGCGCGTTTCCCGGCCTGAAAGGCATGGATCTGGCCCAGGTCGTCAGCGTCGCCGCACCCTACGCCTGGACCGAGGGAAGCTGGCGGCTGGCCGGCAACGATTTCCCGACAACCGACGCCGCCCGCCATCATGTGGTCGCCTACGACTACGGCATCAAGCGCAACATCCTGCGGATGCTGGCCGACCGGGACTGCCGACTCACCGTGGTGCCCGCGCGGACGCCCGCCGACGAGGTCCTGCGGCTGAAGCCGGATGGGGTGTTCCTGTCCAACGGTCCCGGCGACCCCGAACCCTGCGCCTACGCCATCGCCGCCATCCGCGAGTTGCTGGATCTCGGCATGCCGCTGTTCGGCATCTGCCTCGGCCACCAGTTGCTGGGACTGGCCAGCGGCGCGCGCACCGTCAAGATGAAATTCGGCCATCATGGCGGCAATCACCCGGTCCTCGATCTGGAAAACGGCCGGGTGATGATCAGCAGCCAGAATCACGGCTTCGCGGTGGACGAGGCCACGCTGCCGGCCCATCTGCGCGCCACCCACCGCTCGCTGTTCGACGGTTCGCTACAGGGCGTCGCCCGGACCGACCGACCGGCTTTCAGCTTCCAGGGCCACCCCGAGGCCAGCCCCGGCCCGCACGATGTAGCGCTGCTGTTCGATCGATTCATCGCGCTCATGGCGACGCACGCTGGCCGTTTCTAGCGCCGCGTCCGGTTTCGTTTCCCCTTCGCCCGGCGGGTCGCCGGTCAGGTAGAGTCATGCCCAAGCGTACCGATTTAAAAAGTATCCTGATCATCGGCGCCGGTCCCATCGTGATCGGCCAGGCCTGCGAGTTCGACTATTCGGGCGCCCAAGCCTGCAAGGCGCTGCGGGAAGAGGGTTACCGGGTGATCCTGGTCAACTCGAATCCCGCCACGATCATGACCGATCCGAACATGGCCGACGCCGTGTACATCGAACCGATCCACTGGCAAACCGTGGCCCGCGTCATCGCCCGCGAGCGGCCCGACGCGCTGTTGCCGACCATGGGTGGCCAGACCGCGTTGAATTGCGGGCTGGACCTGGTGCGCCACGGGGTGCTGGACCAGTACGCCGTGGAAATGATCGGCGCCTCCCCCGACGCCATCGACATGGCCGAGGACCGCGAGCGCTTTCGCCGGGCCATGCACGAAATCGGCCTGGCCACGCCGCGCTCGGTGATCGCCCACACCGTGGAGGAGGCGCTGGCCCAGCACCACGAGATCGGGTTCCCGACCATCATCCGCCCCTCCTTCACCCTGGGCGGCAGCGGCGGCGGCATCGCCTATAACCGCGAGGAGTTGGTGGAGATCCTGGAGCGCGGCCTGGACCTGTCGCCGGTCAGCGAAGTGTTGATCGAGGAGTCGGTGCTGGGCTGGAAGGAATTCGAGATGGAAGTGGTGCGCGATTGCGCCGACAACTGCATCATCGTCTGCTCCATCGAGAATCTCGACCCGATGGGGGTGCATACCGGCGATTCCATCACCGTCGCCCCGGCGCAGACCCTCACCGACAAGGAATACCAGATCATGCGCGACGCCTCGCTGGCGGTGTTGCGCAAGATCGGGGTGGACACCGGGGGCTCCAACGTCCAGTTCGCCATCAACCCGGCCGACGGGCAGATGGTGATCATCGAAATGAACCCCCGCGTCTCCCGCTCCTCGGCGCTGGCCTCCAAGGCCACCGGTTTCCCCATCGCCCGGGTCGCGGCCAAGCTGGCGGTCGGCTACACCCTGGACGAACTCCAGAACGAGATCACCGGCGGACGGACCCCGGCCTCGTTCGAACCGAGCATCGACTACGTCGTCACCAAGGTGCCGCGCTTCAATTTCGAGAAGTTTCCCCAAGCCGACCAGCGGCTCACCACGCAAATGAAATCGGTCGGCGAAGTCATGGCCATCGGTCGCACCTTCCAGGAATCGCTGCAGAAAGCCCTGCGCGGCCTGGAAATCGGCGTCGACGGCTTCGTCGAACTCTTCGACCACCAACATCCCGACCCGCAGACCGCGCTCAAGTACGAATTGGGCGTACCCGGCCCGCGGCGGTTGTGGTTCGTCGCCGAAGCTTTCCGCTTCGGCTATTCGCTGGAGACCCTGCACGCCTTGACCTGGATCGACCCCTGGTTTCTGGCGCACATCGAGGATCTGATGCAGGTGGCCGGCGAACTGCGCGCCCTGGGCCAGACGGCGCTGCGCGATCGCGAGCGGTTGTACGCGCTCAAGCGCCAGGGCTTTTCCGACAGCCGGCTGGCCACCCTGACCGGCACCACCGAAACCGCAGTTCGCCAGTTGCGCGAGGAACTGGACGTGCATCCGGTCTACAAACGGGTGGATTCCTGCGCCGCCGAATTCGCCACCGGCACGGCCTATCTGTATTCGACCTATGAAGAAGAATGCGAGGCGGAACCGACGGATAACCCGAAAATCATGGTCTTGGGCGGCGGTCCCAACCGCATCGGCCAGGGCATCGAGTTCGACTACTGCTGCGTCCACGCCGCCCTGGCCCTGCGCGAGGACGGTTACGAGACCCTCATGGTCAACTGCAACCCGGAGACCGTGTCCACCGACTTCGATACCTCCGACCGGCTGTACTTCGAACCGCTGACCCTGGAGGATGTGCTGGAGATCGTCCGCAAGGAGCGACCTCAGGGCGTGATCGTCCAGTACGGCGGCCAGACCCCGCTGAAGCTGGCCCGCCCGCTGGAAGCCAACGGCGTACCGATCATCGGCACCAGCCCGGACGCCATCGACCGCGCCGAGGACCGCGAGCGCTTCCAGCAGATGATCCATCACCTCGGCTTGCGGCAACCGCCCAACCGCACCGCCCGCGACCCCGAGGAAGCCGTGCGACTGGCCCGAGACATCGGCTATCCGCTGGTGGTGCGTCCTTCTTACGTGCTGGGCGGCCGGGCCATGGAAATCGTCCATGAGGAAGACGATCTGCGTCGCTATATGGCCGAGGCGGTGCAAGTGTCCAACGAGTCGCCGGTGTTGCTGGATCAGTTCCTCAACAACGCCGTCGAAGTGGACGTGGACGCTCTAAGCGACGGCCGCGAGGTGCTGATCGGCGGCATCATGGAACATATTGAAGAAGCCGGCGTTCACTCCGGCGATTCCGCCTGCTCGCTGCCGCCCTACGCGCTCGGACCGGCGTTGCAGGATCGGTTGCGCGACCAGGTGCGGGCCATGGCGCTGGAACTGGGCGTGGTCGGTCTGATGAACATTCAGTTCGCCATTCAGGGCGACGAGATCTTCGTACTGGAAGTCAATCCACGCGCTTCCCGGACCGTCCCTTATGTCTCCAAGGCCACCGGCCGGCCGCTGGCCAAGATCGCCGCCCGATGCATGGTCGGACGCAGTCTGGCCCAGCAAGAGGTATCCGGCGAGGTAATTCCCGCCTATTATTCAGTCAAGGAAGCGGTGTTTCCCTTCGTCAAGTTCCCTGGCGTCGATCCCCTGCTCGGGCCGGAAATGAAATCCACCGGCGAAGTGATGGGGGTCGGGCGCACCTTCGGCGAAGCCTTCGCCAAAGCGCAGCTCGGCGCGGGCAACCCCCTGCCGCGCGGCGGGCAAGCCTTCATCAGCGTGCGCGACGTCGACAAGCCCAAGGCCGTGGAGATCGCCCGCGAACTGCAACGGCTCGGCTTCGCGCTGGTGGCCACGCAGGGCACGGCCGCCGCCCTGCACGCGCACGGGCTCGATTGCGCGTTCGTGCATAAGGTCGGCGAAGGTCGGCCGCACGTCGTGGATCTGATCAAGAACGATCAGATCAACCTGATCGTCAACACCACCGAGGGCAAGCAGGCCATCGCTGACTCCTTTTCCATCCGGCGCGAAGCGTTGATGCGTAAAGTCAGCTACACCACCACCCTGGCCGCCGCCCGGGCCACCTGCCAGGCCCTGCGCGAACTCGACAACGAAACTGTCAATTGTCTTCAGGATTTACACCGGGAACTGCACCCATGACTCAGAGAGTACCGATGACCGCGACCGGCGCGGCCCGCCTGCGCGTCGAACTTCAGGCCCTCAAAACGGAAGCGCGGCCCCGCATCACCGCCGCCATCGCCGAGGCTCGCGCGCACGGCGACCTGAAGGAAAACGCCGAGTATCACGCCGCCCGCGAGCAGCAGAGCTTTACGGAAGGCCGCATCGCCGAGATCGAGTCGAAACTGGCCCAAGCCCAAATTATCGATGTCACGACCCTGGCGGCTTCGGACAAGGTGGTGTTTGGTTCGACGGTGTCGCTCGTCGAAGAAGAGAGCGGGGAGGAGCGCCGCTACCAGATCGTCGGCGAGGATGAGGCCGACATTAAGGACGGCAAAATTTCCTTCGGCTCGCCCATCGCTCGGGCGCTGATCGGCAAATGCGTCGGCGACGTGGTCGACGTTCAGACGCCGGGCGGCGTCAAAACCTATGAGATCATGGACGTTCAATACCTCTGAATGGAGTGGACCCCATGAATCCATCGCACCCGTCAGACCAATCCAAGTTCCCCCACTGCTGGCTGGGCCTGTTGGGCCTGCTGGGTGGCCTGATGCTGGCCGGCTGGCCGAGCTTCGCGGTCCGGGCCGCCGATCTGGCGAACACGGTCGAAAAGATCAAACCCAGCATCGTGGCCGTGGGCACGCACCAACCCACCGGACGCCCGCCCTACCGGTTTCACGCCACCGGTTTTGTGGTCGGCCAAGGCCGGCATGTCCTCACCAACGCCCACGCCCTGCCGGATTTTCTCGATCCCCAGTCCAGGGAAACCCTCGCCGTTTTCATCGGTCAGGGCCGACAGATCGAGCGGCGCACGGCACGCAACGTCGCCAGCGACCCCTATTACGACCTGGCGTTGTTGGAAATCGACGGTCCGCCGTTGCCGCCTCTGCGGCTGGGCGCGGCGCAGCGCCCGCGCGAAGGCCAGACCATTGCGTTCACCGGGTTCCCCATGGGCGTCGTGCTGGGTCTTTTCCCGGTGACTCACACCGGCATCATTTCCGCCATCAGCCCGGTCGCCATCCCCCTGCCCTCGGCCAGGCAACTGGACCCCACCACCATCCGGCGCCTGCGGACCGAACCTTACGACGTCCTGCAACTGGACGCCACCGCGTATCCCGGCAACAGCGGCAGCCCGCTGTACGAACCGCGCACCGGGCGGGTGATCGGCGTGATCAACCAGGTCTTCATCAAGGAAAGCAAGGAAACGCTGCTGGAAAAACCCAGCGGCATTACTTACGCGATTCCGATCCGCCACGCCGAGGCGCTCCTCAAGCGGGCTCAAGGATCCGCCGATTGATGCAGAACGATCATTGACCTTCACCCCAACCAATAAACGGGCGATGGTCGTGCTTGTCACGACCCGGACTGAACCCCTATAATGGTCGTTCCAACTGACGGGCGATTAGCTCAGTGGGAGAGCACTGCCTTCACACGGCAGGGGTCGCTGGTTCGAGCCCAGCATCGCCCACCACAATACCGTGCTGGCAAAAAAAGCCAAAAAAGCCGTTCGATGGAACGGCTTTTTTTATGGATGGTCCCGGCGGTTCAGCCGCGCGCCGCGGCGGCCGTTTGCTTGTCGTGTTCGATCATGGCGTAAGCCGAGTGATTGTGGATGGATTCGAAATTCTCCGACTCCACCGAGTAGGCCGCCACTCGGTCGTCCTGATTCAATTTGGCGGCGATGTCGCGCACCATATCCTCGACGAACTTGGGGTTCTCGTACGCTCGTTCGGTCACGTACTTCTCATCCGGCCGCTTGAGCAATCCATACAGTTCGCAAGAGGCCTCCTCTTCCACCAGATCGATCAGATCCTCGATCCAGATAAAGCCCTGCGTGCGGGCGTTGATCGTGACGTGCGAACGCTGGTTGTGAGCGCCGTATCGAGAAATTTTCTTCGAACAGGGACAAAGACTGGTGACCGGCACCACGACCTTGAGATTCATGCTCGGCTGGCCGTCGCGGATCTCGCCGATAAACGTGACCTCGTAATCCATGAGGCTCCGCACCCCGGAAATCGGTGCCGCCTTGTCCACGAAGTAGGTAAACGTCATTTCGATGTGTCCGGCCTCCGCTTCCAATCGGTCGGTCATCTCCGCCAGCATGTCCTTGAAGGAATCCACCGAAATTTCCCGTCCTGGGATGTTCAGGATCTCGATGAAGCGGGACATGTGCGTGCCCTTGAAGTTATGGGGCAAATTCACGTACATGTTGAACAAGGCGATGGTGTGCTGCTCGCCGCCGCTGCGATCCCGTACCTTGACGGGATGGCGGATGTCCTTGATGCCGACCTTGTTGATCGCCAACTGTCGGGTATCGACGCTGTTCTGCACGTCGGGAATATGGACCACCGTGGACAGCGTCGCAGAATCAATCGTTAATGGCTTCATGCAATCCTCTCAGCGGCGCGCGCTCGCACGCCCTCGATTTCGACCAACCTTGGATCCCTCGCACCGCGCTTGCCGGCCGTGGGGGGTTAATTTCCAACGGTTGGATAGTCAATCCGGCCGTTAATTCCCGAGCATTTTACTCAGGCATTTACTCAGGCATTAACCGGCGCGGGCGCGGGAACCACGCTCCACTCCGCCAGTTGTCGGCATACACCCTCCACATCCAGCCCGCATTCCGCCAGCAGCTCCCCACGCTCGCCCTGCTCCACGAAATAATCGGGTAGTCCGAGATTGCGAATCGGGATTTGAATGCCCCGCGCCGCCAAACACTCATTGACCGCGCTGCCCGCGCCGCCGGCGATCGCATTTTCCTCCAACGTCACCAATCCGTGATGTCCGGCGGCCACCCGCGCCACCAGGGCTTCGTCCAGCGGTTTGACGAAGCGCATGTTCACCACGGTGGCGTCCAGGCGCTCCGCCACCGCCTCGGCCACCGCGACCATCCCGCCGAAGGCCAGCAAGGCCAACCCCCGACCGTGGCGCCGAATTTCGGCTTTACCCACCGGCAGGGGGCGCATCTCCCGCGCCACGGGCGCGCCCGGGCCCTTGCCGCGTGGATAACGCACCGCCGCCGGTCGGTCGAGCTGGAATCCGGTATAGAGCATTTGCCGGCATTCGTTCTCGTCGGCGGGCGCCATCACCACCAGATTGGGAATGCAGCGGAGATAACTGAGATCGAAACTGCCGGCATGGGTCGGCCCGTCGGGTCCCACCAGTCCGGCGCGGTCGATGGCGAACAGCACCGGCAGATTCTGCAAGGCGACGTCATGGATCAGTTGATCGTAGGCGCGTTGCAGGAAGGTGGAATAGATCGCCACCACCGGCTTGAGCCCCTCGCAAGCCATCCCGGCGGCGAGGGTCACCGCATGCTGCTCGGCGATGGCCACATCGAAGTAGCGGTCCGGGAACCGTTCGGAAAACGCCACCAGCCCCGAGCCCTCGCGCATCGCCGGGGTAATCCCGACCAGCCGTTCGTCGCATTCGGCCATGTCGCACAACCACTCGCCGAACACTTGGGTGTAGGTCGGTCCCCCACCCGCCGCGGTCGGCTTCAGTCCGTGCGTCGGATCGAAGCTCCCCACCCCGTGATAGCCGACCGGTTCGTTCTCGGCCAACGGGTAGCCCTTACCCTTGCGGGTGACCACATGCAGGAGACGCGGCCCGTCGAGCGCCCGTAAATTGCGCAGGGTCTGCACCAGGGTCGGCAGGTCGTGGCCGTCCACCGGGCCAAAATAATTGAAGCCCAGTTCCTCGAACAGCGTGCCGCCCGGCGCGATCAAGCCCTTGACGTGCTCTTCGGCGCGCCGGACCACCTCCAGCATCGGCGGCACGTGGCTGAGCACTTTCTTGCCGCCCTCCCGGACGCTGGAGAAAAAGTGGCTCGACAGCAAGCGGGTCAGATAGGTCGACAGCGCGCCGACGTTGGGCGAGATGGACATCTCGTTATCGTTGAGCACCACCAGCAGATCGCTGTGCAGGGAACCGGCGTGATTGAGCGCCTCGAAGGCCATGCCGGCGGTCAGCGCGCCATCGCCGATCACCGCGACGGTCTTCCGGACGCTGCCGGCCCGCTCGGCGGCGATGGCCATGCCCAATGCGGCGCTCAGCGAAGTGCTGGAATGCCCGACCCCGAAGGTATCGTAAGGGCTCTCGGCGCGTTTGGGAAAGCCGGTCAGGCCATCCCGGCGGCGCAGGGTGCCCATGCGGGCGCGGCGGCCGGTCAGAATCTTGTGCGGATAGGTTTGATGCCCCACGTCCCAGATCAACCGGTCCTCGGGCGTGTCGAAGACATAATGCAAGGCGATGGTGAGTTCCACGGCACCCAGGTTGGCGGCGAAGTGTCCGCCGGTTCGGGCCACCGTCTGAATCAGAAACTCGCGCAGTTCCTGGGCCAGCGCCGGCAGGCGCGCTTCGGGCAGCTTGCGCAAATCCGGCGGATGATCGATCAATTCCAGGAGTGGGAAGACGGAGCCAGTAGTCATGGTTGAGGAGAGTC
This sequence comes from Candidatus Competibacteraceae bacterium, assembly GCA_007695245.1. GTDB lineage: Bacteria > Pseudomonadota > Gammaproteobacteria > Competibacterales > Competibacteraceae > REEE01. The sequence goes on from REEE01000252.1 coordinate 12,438, forward strand.
CGGGCCAATCGCGGTCGGGGCAGCGTCACCGCCCCGGAACCACGGGAAAGCGGCGCTCAGTAAGCGCGCTCGACGATATAGGTGGCGATCCAGCGCAGCGTATCGGTTGCGGGACCCAGCGGTTCCAGGCTGGTCAGGGCTTCCTCATACAACACCCGGGCATGTTCGCGGGCACCCTCCAGACCCAACAACGCCGGATAGGTCGGTTTGTCGAGCACCCGGTCGGAACCCTGGGATTTGCCGAGCGTGGCGGTATCGCCCACCACGTCGAGAATGTCATCGCGGATTTGAAAGGCCAAACCGATGTACTTGGCGTAGCGGTCCAGCCGGTCAAAAACGCCGGGCTCGATGGCCGGCTGGCTGAGCGCGCCCAGCAACACGCTGGCGCGAATCAGCGCCCCAGTTTTGTGGACATGCATGTTCTCCAGTTCCGCCAGGCTCAACTCCCGACCGACCGCCGCCAGATCGATGGCCTGACCGCCCACCATGCCCCGGGAACCGGCGGCCTGCGCCAGCACGCCCAGCATTTGCACGCGGAGGGCCGGGTCCGCGACCATGGCGGCATCCTGGCTCAGCACCTGGAACGCCTGCGCTTGCAGGGCGTCGCCCGTCAGAATCGCCAGCGCTTCGCCGAAGACCTTGTGGCAGGTCGGCTGGCCATGACGGAGATCGTCGTTGTCCATCGCCGGCAAATCGTCGTGAATCAGCGAATAGGCGTGGATGCATTCCACCGCGCAGGCGGGCGCATCCAGCGCTTCGAGCGCCGCGCCGACCGCCGCGCCGGTGGCGTACACCAAGATCGGCCGGATCCGCTTGCCGCCGCCCAGCACCGCGTAACGCATGGCTTGATGCAGGTCGCTGGGATGGAGATCGGCGGCTGGCAGACGTCGATCGAGCGCCCGATTGACGCGATCCTGGTAATGCTTGATGGATTCCGCCGTCATGGGCCATCAACCCGCCGTCTCGCTGAAAGACGAGATTTGCAATTCACTCTCCCGTCCCGTCAACTGCTCCACTTTTTGCTCGGCCAGTTGCAAGTGAGTCTGGCAGGTCCGCACCAACGCGACGCCCCGTTCGAACCGTTGCAGGGATTCCTCGAGGCTCAGTGCGCCCTGCTCGAGTTGTTCGACTAGACCTTCCAGTTCCGCCAGCGCGGTTTCGAAGGGAATGGGGGAGGGTTTCTTGGCCGTCATGGAGCTACTCTCGTCTCTAACTGTTCCGATCGGTGAAACGCACGATGCGCCGGCGATCCTGTTTGGTCGGGCGACCGGCGGACTCCACCGGGGGCTGCAAGCGGCGCTGCTCGCCGAGCGCCTCGCGCCGCTGGCGACTTTCAGCGGTCTCTTCATACAACAGGATCGCCTCCCTGGCGGGACCCCGCCGGACGCTCAGCGCCCTGACCGCGACGATGTACTCGTCGACGCCACGCTGAATGCGCAGGATCTCCCCGGGGCGCACGGCGCGCGAAGGCTTGCCGCGCTGGCCGCCGACCTGCACCTTGCCGCCGGCGACCGCCTCGGCCGCCAGGGCGCGGGTCTTGAAAAAGCGCGCGGCCCACAACCAGCGATCCAGTCGCACCCGGCTCTCAACGTCGGTCGATGACGGGCGGTCGCGGTCCGTGGCGGTCATGGCAAGGCTTCTCGTCCCGGACGTCGTCAGGCCGCGCTAGTCGCGGCCATAACGCTGTTCCTCGTCCGGCAGCGTGATGTTCAATTCCAGAATCTCGTAGCCGCCTTCGCGGTCCAAATGGACTTTGATCTGGCTCTGATCGACCGGCACGTACTTGCGCACCACCTCCAGCAGCTCTTTCTTGAGCGCCGGCAGGTAATCCGGACTGCCGCGGCGGCTCCCCCGCTCGTGGGCCACGATGATTTGCAGCCGCTCCTTGGCCAGGGCAGCCGATTTATTGGACGACGAGGTGCGAAAAAGACTTTCGAACAGGCCCATGGCCTAGCTCCCGCTGAACAGACGCTTCAGAAACCCCTTCTTCTGGGTCGTGATGAATCGGTGCGGCAACGTCTTGCCCAGGAACCGATCGACGAGATCGCCATAGGCCGCGCCCGCTTCGCTACCGTCCTCCATAATCACCGGGACCCCGGCGTTCGAGGACTGCAAGACGGTCTGCGATTCCGGAATCACCCCCAACAGCGGAATGCCCAGAATCTCCAACACATCCTCCACGCTGAGCATGTCGCCGCGATCGGCGCGCTCCGGGGCATAACGAGACAGCACCAGGTGTTCCTTGACCGGCGGATCACCCTGCTCGGCGCGGCGCGAACGACTGGCCAAAATCCCGAGGATGCGGTCGGAATCGCGCACCGACGACACCTCGGGATTGGTCACCACCAGCGCCTCGTCGGCGAAATACAGCGCCATCAGCGCGCCCCGTTCGATGCCGGCCGGCGAGTCGCAGACCACGTACTCAAAGCTCTGTTTGAGTTCGTTCAGCACTTTTTCCACCCCCTCCTTGGTCAGCGCTTCCTTGTCGCGGGTCTGCGAGGCCGGCAGGATGTACAGATTCTCCACGCGCTTGTCGCGAATCAGCGCTTGGTTCAGGTTGGCCTCTCCATTGATTACATTGACAAAATCGTACACCACGCGGCGCTCGCAACCCATGATCAGATCGAGGTTGCGCAAGCCCACATCGAAATCGATGACCGCGGTCCGAAAACCGCGCTGAGCCAGGCCAGTGGCGAAGCTGGCGCTGGTGGTGGTCTTGCCCACGCCTCCCTTGCCGGAGGTCACAACGATAACGGTTGCCAAGCTGCTATCCCACGAAAGTTGGGTTGAAAATGGAAGCCATTCCCAAACGGTCCATCGGCTCCTGGTTCGTCAGTGAATCAGGGGTTCCAGAACCAGCCGGTCTTCCGCCAGATAAATCTGCATCGCCTTGCCCCGGTCAGCCGGCTCGATTTGCTCGCTGATCCGGTAGCGACCCACGATGGAAATCAATTCCGCCTCCAGGCTGTGACAAAAAATCCGCGCCTCGACATCGCCTTTAATCCCGGCCAACGCCCGGCCTCGCAGGGCACCATAAACGTGAATGTTGCCATCCGCGATGATCTCGGCACCAGCGCTGACCGCGCCCAGCACGATCAGGTCGCCCTCCGCGGCATAAACCTGCTGGCCGGAACGAATGGGATGATTGACGGTTCGGCTGCGAGCGATGGGTTCGTGGGCCTCGGATTTCCTGGCGGCCGCCACAGGCCGGCTTTCGGGCAGCATCGGCAGCCCGGCCAACCGGGCGGCGGCCTGCAATTTCGGACCGCCGTTGCGAATTCCCACCGGCACCATGCCGTGCCCGCGCAGCAACTCATACAGCCCCACGAAATCCACGCCGTCCGCGGGGCCAGTCACTCCTTCCAGGTCGATGACCACCGGCGTGTTGTTGAAAAAAGCCGGTGCCTGCTTGATTTTTTCCACCAGATGCCGTTCGATAACGGCCCGATCCAGTTGAAAAAGATGCAGAACGGTCAAGGTAAACAGACTCCCTTTCAACTCAAAGGGCGGCGCTTCTTCGGCGGCGAGAGGAAATGATCGCAACAACATGACAGTGTGGGAGCCCTCTGACTGAACGCTTGATTTTCCGCGTTTATTCTACACGTCTACCATGACAAGTGAACATGCTCGCAACACGATGGCCCGACAGGGCATTCTCACCGGTCGGGATCGACGGTTTCGTGGGCCGCCAACTCCTGGTCCGTCGCGTCCCGCACCTGCAACACCTCGACCTGAAAATTCAGGGTCTTCCCCGCCATCGGATGATTGGCGTCCAAGACCACGCCCTGGTCGTTCACCTCCACCACCGTGAAATTCAGAACCCCGTGCTCGCCCTCGCCCTGGACCTGCATGCCCGTCTGAATCTCCTCGCTGGGTGGAAACCGGTCCCGCGGCACCTCGAACACCGCTTGCGGGTTGTACTCGCCGTAACCATTGGCCGGCGACACCTGAATCGCCGCGTTAAACCCCGATTCACAGCCTTCCAGTTCCGTCTCCAACCCTGGGATGATATGGCCGTAACCATGCAGGTAGGTGAACGGCTCACGCCCTTGACTCGAATCGAGCAGAACCCCTTGGTCGTCGGTCAACGTATAGTGCAGGGATACGACTTTGCCTTGAGTTGCTTTCATCGGAATTACCTGTCGTCAGATGAGTAAAAGTTTTTAGTTTAGACCATCTCTCGATTCCCTGCCGTAGAAACAACCGGCCACCCGTGATTCTTAATTGTAACCTTCACCCCCCTCTCCCGCAGGCGGGAGAGGGGGGTGAACGCTGACCGGCGATTATCCCGATCGTGCGACGACATATCGCACGCCCAAGACATTTCTCAACGCAAGCCGGACATCAAACTTTCTTCTATACTGATGCAAAACCGTATCCCGTCAGTCGCGTTATTGCTTGCCTTGAGATGGGCTTTTGTCCATCCGCCGCGGCTCGCCGGGTCGCCATCGATCGACTTTGACTTTGAATGGGGGAATTTTCATGCGCATTCCGTCACGCGCCTGTCGGGCGTTCGTCGCGTCATCATGGTTGCTCGCCGGGCTGATCGGGCTGGGGGGATGCGCGACGGCGCCGGCCCCCATGACTCACAACGACCCGCACCACGCCGAGCGTCTGAAAATCCTCAGCGTCGCCGAACGCCTGATCGGCACCCCTTACGTGCTGGGCGGCAAATCGCCCAGCGGCATGGATTGCAGCGGGCTGGTGCAATACGCTTACTCCCAGGCCGGCATCCAGGTACCGCGCACCTCGGCGGCGCAGTTCCGGGCCGGACAGCCGCAACGCCGGGTTCGGCCGGGCGATCTGTTATTCTTTCGCACCACCAGCGCCGGCGTGGTCTCCCACGTCGGAATTTACGCCGGCCAAGGCCAGATGATCCATGCCTCCTCCGGCTCGGGCCGGATTCGCAAGGTCAGCCTGGATCAGCCGTATTGGCGGAAGCGCCTGGTCGGCGGCACCACCTTCCTCGACTCGATCCAGCGCGACCCCGTCGTCAGACGCGGAACGGCGAGCGCCCGTCCGCCCGGCTGAGCGACCCTCCTTACCCCCAACGCGGTCCCGGCCCCGCCGACCGGCCCGGCTCGGCGACCCCCCGCTCGCGCCGCAGGTAGCCCAGGAACGGATTGGTTTGCAGTTCCTGCTCCAGCGTCGTGACCGGACCGTGACCGCTGCACACCATGAGGTGTCCCGGCAACGCCAGCAACCGCCGCAGACTGGCCCACATCAGCTCGGGATCGCTCATCGGGAAATCCGTGCGGCCGATGCCACTGGCGAACAGGGTGTCGCCGACGAAAATGTAAGTCTCGTCGTAATAGCAGCCTTGGCCCGGCGTATGGCCCGGCGTGGACAGAAAGCGAAACCGCAAGTCGCCGACCTCGACGGTATCGCCATCCCGCACTTCCCGATCGATGCGCCCGCAGGGTCGGTCGAAATCGGCCATGCCGAACAACAGCGAACCCTGTTGCGGCAGCAGGTCGAACATCGGTCGCTCCAGCGCTGGCAACCAGGTCACCGCCTCGGGGAATTCCCGCTGCACGTCCGCCAGCCCGCCGGCATGATCGAAATGGGCGTGGGTCAGTAGAATAGCCCGCAGGTCCGGACGCGGTTGCATCGTCGCCAGGGCGTTCGCCAACTGCGGGCCATCGCCGGTATCCACGACCGCGCACCGGCCGGTGGCGGGATCTTCCAACAGATAAGCGTTGACCTGGAATGCCCCCAGAGTCAGACAGCGCACTTTCATAGCGAACCCTTGATGATGTGGTTTTCCAGTCGCCGATGGCGGTGTTCCGGCACCGCCCACCCGCACACGCTGACGCCCGCGCGCCGCGTGGAGTGCGGATCGCCCGTCACCAGCGGATGCCAGTCCGGCAGAGGTTGCTCCTCGGCCCGCAACCGATAGGCGCAGGTCCGCGGTAGCCAGGAGACGCGCCGGACCTCGGCGGGCGTCAAGGAGACACAGTCTGGCACCCAGCGGAAGCGGTCGCCGTAACGGGTGCAACGGCCGGTGGCCAGATCCAGCAGACGGCAGGCGACGTTGGTGTGGAAGACTTCACTCGAGTCCTCATCTTCCAGCTTGTGCAGGCAACACTTGCCGCAACCGTCGCACAACGCTTCCCACTCGGCCAGCGTCAGTTCCGGGAGCGTTTTGCTGGCCCAGAACGGGAGAACGGCGGAGGCGACATCGCTGGGTTTGGGGAATGAAGACACCGGTGAAAAGCTTCCCGTGGCCAGATCAGGAAGTAATGTACTCACGCAGGTTTTGCGCTTCGACGGCCGTCTCCTCCAGTTTGGCTTTCACCAAGTCGCCGATGGAGACCACGCCCACCACTTTACCGTTTTCCACGACCGGCATGTGCCGAAAACGCTTGGCGGTCATGATCGCCAGGACGTCGCTGACCTTATCTTCCAGTTTGCCGGCGATGATGTCGCAGGTCATGCAAGGCCGAATCGACATCTTGCCAAAATCAGTTCGACCTTCGGCGCACAGGTTCAGCACGTCGCGTTCGGTGAAAATGCCCGCCGGCGAGCCGTCGGCATTCGGGATCATCACCGAACCCACTTTACAGTCGTTCATGGCGCGGATGGCGTCGGCGACGGTGGCCGTGGGCGGCACGGTGACCGGTTGGCCGCCTTTATTCTTCAGAATATCTTTCAACAGCATCATGGCTGGAGACCCTCTGCAAAGTTGGTCGAGACGAAGCACTCGCCATAAATCTAGCAAAATTGTCGGGTTTAGCTACCGACCCAAAAAAAACAGGGTTCGGGCGGCCGGTGACGGCCGACCCGAACCCCATCTTCGACGATGGGTGGTTAGTGGCTCATCGCCAGCAACAACCCGTTCAAGCGTTTCACAAACGTGGCCGGATCTTCCAGTTGGCCGCCCTCGGCCAGCACCGCCTGTTCGAACAACAAATGGGTCAAGTCGCCGAACCGGTCGGCGTCCGCTTCGTCCTTCAGGCGCGCCATCAGCGGATGCTGGGGATTCAGCTCCAGATAGGGCTTGCTCATCGGCACGTTCTGGCCGGCATCGCGCAACAACCGCTCCAGATGGGCGCTGAGGGCGTGTTCGTCCACCACCAGACAGGCCGGTGAGTCGGTCAGCCGCGAGGAGATCCGCACCTCCTTGACCTGGTCGCCCAACACGTCCTTGACCCGCGTCAGCAAATCCTTGTAGGCATCCTCGGCCTGCTTCTGTTCCTGTTTTTCTTCTTCCGAGGCGATTTTGTCCAGATCGAGCGCGCCCTTGGCCACCGACTGCAACGGCTTGCCCTCGAACTCGGGCAGGTGCGACATCAGCCATTCGTCCACCCGGTCGCTGAGCAGCAGCACCTCCAGACCCTTCTTGCGGAAGACTTCCAGATGCGGGCTGTTTTTAGCGGCGGCGAAGCTGTCGGCGACGATATAGTAAATCTTGTCCTGCCCGTCCTTCATCCGCCCGACGTAGTCCGCGAAAGACACGGTCTGCTCGGCGCTACCGGTGTGCGTGGACGCGAAACGCAACAGCTTGGCGATGGGTTCGCGGTTGCCGTAATCCTCCGCCGGACCCTCCTTAAGCGCCCGGCCGAACTCCTTCCAGAACTTGCCGTATTTCTCGGCGTCGTTCGTGGCCAGATCCTCCAGCAGACTCAGGACTTTCTTGACCGAACCGGCGCGGATGCTGTCCACCACCTTGCTGCTCTGCAACAATTCGCGGGAGATGTTCAACGGCAGGTCGTTGGAATCGATGACGCCGCGCACGAAGCGCAGATAGCGCGGCATGAGATGTTCGGCGTCATCCATGATAAACACCCGCTGCACGTACAGCTTCACCCCGTGGCGCTGCTCGCGATCCCACATATCGAAGGGGGCGCGGGCCGGGACGAACAGCAGCGAGGTGTATTCCAGCTTGCCCTCGACCCGGTTGTGGGTCCAGGCCAGCGGATCCTCGAAATCGTGGCCGACGTGCTTGTAGAACTCCTGGTATTCCTCCTCCTTGATCTCCTGCTTCGGCCGCGCCCACAACGCCGCCGCCTGATTGATCCGCTCTTCCTCGATGGTCGGCGGTGCGTCCTTATCCTCGCTGAACTTCTGCACCGGCATCAGCACCGGCAGGGTGATATGGTCGGAGTACTTGGTGATGATCGAGCGCAGTTGCCATTCATTCAGCAGATCGCTCTCATCCTCGCGCAAATGCAGGGTCACCTCGGTGCCGCGGGTCGGTTTGTCCACCGTCTCCAGGGTGTATTCACCCTCGCCGGTGGATTCCCACAGCACCCCGTGCTCCGGCCCCATGCCCGCGCGGCGAGTCAGCAGCGTGACCTTGTCGGCGACGATGAAGCTGGAATAGAAACCGACGCCGAACTGGCCGATCAGGTTCGCATCTCTGGCCTGATCGCCGGTCAGCTTCTGCATGAACTGCCGGGTGCCGGAGCGGGCGATCGTGCCGATGTTGTCGATCACCTCCTGCCGGTCCATGCCGATGCCGTTGTCGGACACCGTAATGGTGCGGGCGTCCTTGTCGAAGCTGACCCGGATTTTCAGATCCGGATCGCTCTCGTACAGCGCGCCATCGGTCAGCGCCTCGAAGCGCAGTTTGTCGCAGGCGTCGGAGGCGTTGGAAATCAGTTCGCGGAGGAAGACTTCCTTATGGGAATACAAAGAGTGGGCGACCAGGCGCAGCAGTTGCTGCACCTCGGCCTGAAAACCCAGGGTTTCCTTATGAGCTTCAACGGTCATGGGGGACGGTCTCCTGATGAGGGTTCGTTGCCGGCAACCGATATGCGGGCGAACGACGGGATTTCAAGGAAGAAGAAAAGCGGGCTTACCCCGCCGGATCCACCCCCTCATGCCGCAACAGCCAGCGCTTGATCCCCAGCGGATCGCCGGTGACCTCGCCGGCATACCCGCCCAGCCCCTGGCGGCCCACCACCCGATGACAGGGAATCAGGATCGGCAGGGGATTATTCCGGCAGGCGCCGCCGACGGCGCGGGCGGCGGTGCCCAGTTGCCGCGCCAGTTCGCCGTAGGTCAGCACGGTTCCCGCTGGAATGGCTTGCAGCGCGGCCCAAACCCGTTGCTGAAACGCGGTTCCGGCCAGGACCCGCGGTGCCGTGAATGACGTGTGGGGATCGCGGAAATACGCTGCCAGTTGCTCGACCACCGCCTGGGTCGCGGCGTCCGCCGGCGGCTGTTCGGGCGTATCAACGGGCAGGTAATCCAGCGCCCGCGCCGCGGCACCGGTCATGCGGATGCCGATCCGGCCCAGCGGCGTCGCGATGATGGCCTGATAGGGTTCGGGTTCGGACGCGGCCACGTTCAATCCTCCCGAGGCACGTACTTCAGCCAGTCGTGACGAGCATCGCCGCAGACGATGAAATACGGATTCAGCACCGAATCGCGGGTGTTGTAGCGCAGCGGTTCGCCGGTCGCCGCCGACACCACCCGACCGCCGGCCACTTCGACGACGCACTGCGCGGCGGCGGTGTCCCACTCCGAGGTCGGACCGAGCCGGGGATACACATCGGCCGCCCCTTCCGCCACCTGGCAGAGCTTGAGCGAACTGCCGATGGTCACCAACTCATGCGCGCCCAAGGCGGCGACGAACTTTTGCAACCCGGGTCCGCCGTGCGACTTGCTGCCGACCACGCGCACCGGCGCGCCGGGTTGCAGCGGTCGAACCGCGATCGGTTGCGGCGGCTGGCCCAGATCCTCGCGAAACGCGCCGTGCCCCCGCGCGGCGAAGTAGCACAATCCCGTCACCGGGACTCGCACCACGCCGAGAACCGGCGCGTGGTCCTCGATCAAGGCGATGTTGACGGTGAACTGGCCGTTGCGCTGGACGAACTCCTTGGTGCCATCCAGCGGGTCCACCAGCCAGTAACGCCCCCAGCGCGCCCGTTCGGCGAACGGAATGCTGGCCGATTCCTCGGACAGCACCGGAACATCCGGCGTCAGGCGTTGCAGGCCGGCGACGATGGCGTGATGCGCGGCCAGATCGGCGGCGGTCAACGGACTGTCGTCGTCCTTGGCGGTCACCTCGAACGCCGTGGCGTAAATGTCCAGAATGCGTTCGCTGGCTTCCGCCGCCAGCGCCCGCACCGGTTCCAACCAATTCAACCAGGGGTCGCGCACGACGCTTCCCTCCCGACGCCTCTCCCGCCCAGGGAACAGGCAGTGCCGATAAAAAAAGGCGACCCGGCCACGATCGCCCCGCGGTCGATTTCCACCTCGCGCCTTTTAGCGCAACTTCTCCTTGATGCGGGCCGCCTTGCCCTCCAGACCGCGCAGGTAGTACAGCTTGGCCCGGCGCACGTCGCCCCGCCGCTTGACGGTGATATCGGCGATGATGGGACTGTAGGACTGGAAGACCCGCTCCACGCCCTCGCCGTGGGACATTTTCCGAACCGTAAACGCCGAATTCAGCCCCCGGTTCCGTTTGGCGATGACGACCCCCTCGAAAGCCTGCAACCGCTCGCGGCTGCCTTCCTTCACCTTGACCCGCACCACCACGGTATCCCCCGGATTGAAAACCGGAATCTCGCGGGTCATCTGTTCCCGTTCGAATGCTTCAACCAGTTTGCTCATGACACTCCGCTCCACAGTTGTTCCGTGAGATGCCCGGCGGTGCCGGCGTTCTCCGTTTTTTCTCGATATTCGCGAATAAATTCATCCAGCAGCGCCCGATCCCGGGCCTCCAGCCCCCGCCGCGCCAACAGATCCGGACGGCGCAACCAGGTCCGCCCCAGCGCTTCGCGCCGCCGCCAGCGGGCGATGGCGGCGTGATCGCCGCTCAACAGCACCGCCGGAACCCGCCGGCCATCGATGTCCTCGGGGCGGGTATAATGCGGGCAGTCCAGCAGGCCGTCCATGAACGAATCCTGTTCGGCCGATTCGCGATCGTTCAACGCCCCCGGCAGCAGCCGGGCCACGGCGTCGATCACCACCAGCGCCGCCAGCTCGCCGCCGCTGAGGACGTAATCGCCGATGGACCACTCCTCGTCCACTTCCATCTCGATCAACCGCTCGTCGATGCCTTCGTAGCGCCCGGCCAGCAGAATCAACCGCGGCGTTCGCGCCAGTTCCCGCACACCATCCTGGGTCAGCGGCCGGCCCTGAGGGCTAAGATACAGCGTCTTACCGCGCGGTTCCGCCGCCGCCCGCGCCCGGCGCAAGGCGTCGCGCACCGGCGGTACTTTCATGACCATGCCCGGCCCGCCGCCGTAGGGCCGGTCATCGACGGTCCGATGGCGGTCGTGGGCGTCGTCGCGTGGATCCCAGGTCGCCACCTCCAGCAGACCGCGGTCGACCGCCCGGCCGGTGACCCCAAAGCGCATCAGAGTCTCGACCATTTCCGGAAACAACGTCACGACATCCACGCGCACGGCGGCGTTCCTGAGGAATCAGAAGTCCGGGTCCCAATCCACCCGCAACAGCCGCCGTTCGAGGTCGACTTCGACCACGACCTGGTCCCGCACGAACGGCAGCAGGCGCTCCCGCTCGCCCTTCACCACCAGCACGTCGTTGGCGCCGGTGGCCAGCAGATGGGAGACCGTACCCAGTTCCACATCATCCACCGTCACCACCCGCAATCCCTGCAAATCCGCCCAGTAATACTCACCGGGCGCTGGGGGCGGCAACTGCGCGCGGCGCACCGCAATGTCGGTTTGCAAAAGCGCAATGGCCTGATCGCGGTCGTCGCAGCCGGCGAACTTCAATACCACCCCCGCCCCGTGGGCGCGCCCCGCTTCGATCTTGCACGGCCGCCATTCATCCTGGCGGCGCAAAAAGACCGGATCGTAGCGAAGGATGCCCGCGCGGGGTTCGGTATGGGAAAACACCCGCACCCAGCCCTCGACGCCGAACAGGCCGGACACCCGACCCATCACCACCCAGTCACTCA
>REEE01000073.1 GCA_007695245.1 Candidatus Competibacteraceae bacterium
CGACCGCTCATGCGACGACCGGGGCCGCGGGCTGGCGCGCCTGGGCACCAGCAACCGGATAGGTCCATTTCCAGGTGGCGACGGTCGGCGCGATCGGCGTCATGTGGATGCAATCCACCGGGCACGGTGCCAGACACAGCTCGCAGCCGGTGCATTCCCGACTGAGGACCGTATGCATCTGCTTGGCCGCGCCGAGAATGGCGTCCACCGGGCAGGCTTGAATGCAGAGCGTGCAGCCGATGCAGATCTGTTCGTCGATCACCGCCACCATTTGCGGTTTCTCGACCCCATGTTCCGGACTCAACGGCTTGGGATCGCGGCCCAGCAAGTCGGCCAGGGCGACGACCCCGGTTTCACCGCCCGGCGGACATTGATTGATGTCGGCCTCGCCGGCGGCGATGGCTTCGGCATACGGCCGACAGCCGGGATAGCCGCATTGACCGCACTGGGTCTGCGGCAGAAGGGCGTCGATCCGCTCCACGATGGGGTCGCCTTCCACCTTGAACCGCACGGCGGCGAACCCCAACAGCAGGCCAGAAATTCCCGCCAGCGCGCTCAGCACCGCAATCGCTGCAATCATCATTTCACCCTCGAACCAGACCGGAAAACCCCATGAACGCCAGCGACATCAGCCCGGCGGTGACCAGGGCGATAGCCGCTCCGCGAAACGGCGTCGGCACGTCCGCCACCGCGATGCGCTCGCGCAGGGCCGCGAACAGGACCATGACCAGGGAAAAGCCGACCGCCGCGCCGAAGCCGTACAACCCCGATTCGATGAAGCCGTGCCGGGTCTGCACGTTGAGCAGGGCCACGCCCAGCACCGCGCAATTCGTGGTGATCAGCGGCAGATAGATGCCCAGCACCTGATACAGCAGGGGACTGGTTTTATGCACCACCATCTCGGTGAACTGCACCACCACGGCGATCACCAGGATGAAGGCGATGGTGCGCAGATATTCCAGACCCAGCGGCGTCAGCAGATGTTCGTTGACCAGGTAGGAGCAGATGGCCGACAGGGTCAGCACGAAGGTGGTCGCCAGCCCCATGCCCAGGGCGGTTTCCAGCTTGCGGGAAACGCCCATGAACGGACACAGACCCAGGAACTTCACCAGCACGAAATTGTTGACCAGGATGGTTCCGATCAGGATCAGGGCGTATTCGTTCATGGCGGGAGGCAGTCAATCAGCAGCCGCTAATGTAGCAGATTCGCCCGCCCGCTCGCCAGACGGCGGGGGCCGGGCGGGACGCGTGGTGGAGTTTCCTCCTCCTACGGACAAACGATCTCCAAGGATTCGTCTTCGTGTAATAAGGGACGAAAATGCTTATCGTTGAAAGTGTATAATCGGGACGCGTTGATACTACGCGCGGCTTGCAGGATCAGTGCGTCATAAATTGCCCCACCACTGCGTCCGACTCGGGCAATATCAACCATTGCTTGCCGATAATTTTCAATCGACGAAGGAACGATAATGAAATAGGGGAGAATTTCCATTTCAATCAAAAACAGGGCTTTTTCAGCAGAAATGCGCGGATTGATTGGTAATGCGCTGAGTACCGCAAACGTCTCCGCCAGCGAGTGCAGTGATATGCAGCAATCATGATCAGACTCTTTGGATTTCACAATAGCCGCGAGCGCCTGAATCCGGTGGGGATGCGCGATAATACAATGGGGAATCAGCACCGATGTATCGAATAAAACCGTATTCATAGAGCAGCCGTCTCGCGGATCCGCGCTTCGCGAAGTTCTTCGGTGAATCGCCCAAAATCAAAACCACTGGGCAACTCGCCGATTGCCCCCCAATGTCCGTCCCGATAAGCCAATCCCATCCGAGCATCCTGCTCGGTTCGCACACTTTTTAACTGATGTGTCCGCCACTGTTCGACAGTATATTGATCGTTGATAAATCGCTCCAACCGCTGCGCAAAATCAGGAATCTGTTCCACTTTAGCTTGCATCTCAGGACTAAGAACAATAGTCATATAGGCACCCTCGATAGCTAATAGAGAAAACTTATTTCTGGTGGTTATTGCGATTGCAGTCAATCAGCGGCCGCTAATGTAGCAGATTCGCCCGCCCGCTCGCCAGACGGCGGGGGCCGGGCGGGGCGCGCGACTGAGGGACAGGTAGGCTAAAGATGGTTGTGAAAGTTTACAGTTTGTTGCATCCCGCTTCAAAACCAGTATAGGCGACTTCATCAGGACGCCGCGCCGGAAGTTTGACCTGGTCGATCCCGCCTGTTGGATTAATTGACAACACTTTGAGGTTGGGCCACGATGGTCGGTAGGAAAGTACGTCCCCTGTTCAAACACTGCGTCAGGATCACCGAAGACTCATTCGCCGAACTGGTGACATAGACGCATCCCGTGTCGGGCAGCCTGCACGACTACAAATACTGGTTGGCGTTCGTGGTCGAGGGTGCGTGCGTGTTGCGCTATGACAACGCAGCAGGTAAGGGCGATCATCGGCACTGGGATCAGACGGAAGAACGCTACGTTTCCACCGACATCGACCGATTAGTGGCCGATTTCTTTAACGACGTGAGCAGGTGGCGCGATGAACACAGTCACAATTGACGTTCGTTCACTGGCGGACAATTTGGCGGATTTCGCTACGGCATGGAAGACGGACCAAGCTAGCGGACCGCGCATCAGCTTCGAGACGCCCGAACTCTTGTGGAAGGTGCTCACGGCGAAACGCTGGCAACTGCTCAAGACTCTGGCTGGCGCTGGGCCGGTGACGATCCGCGAGGCGGCGCGGCGGGTCGGGCGCGATGTCAAGGCCGTGCATGGCGACGTTCACGCCCTGCTCGACGCCGGGCTGTTGGACAAAACCGAAGATGGCAAGATCGTGTTTCCCTACGACGCCATCCATGTCGATTTCGTGGTGAAGGCAGCGTGAGGGGTCAGGTCGCCTGCTGCATTACCCCCAGCCCCTCTCCCACAGGGAGAGGGGGGTTTTGTGCAGGTTCTTAAAGGAGTGAGGCGCTACCCATGAACCATCCTCAAGTCCCGATCACCCCGCCGTCGTCCTTGGTGATGACCACGGTCGCGGAACGCCCGTAACGGGCGTTGTGCGGCCAGGTGCCCTTGAGATTGCCCGCCGCGAACTCGTCGGGGCTGGTGGTGGCACCGGGATGCTGGACGTTCATGAACATGGTCTTCTGGTCGGGCGTGGTGATGACGCCGGTGATCTCCTGCCCGAGCGGACCGGTGAGGAAGCGGCGCAGGTCTTTATTCACCGGATCGCAGGCCAGCATCTGGTTGTTGCCGAACTGGGCGAAATCGCCGGTGTTCATCACGCTTTCGCTGATATCGGTTTGGATCCACAGCCGGCTGTCCTTGTCGAACCACAGGCCGTCGGGACTGTTGAAGAACTGGTCGGCGGTCAACGGCTGGCCGTCGAATTGCGAATCCTCCGGGGGACCCGCCAGGATGAAGATATCCCAATTGAAGGTGGTGGCGGTCGGATTGCCGCCGCCTTCCTCCCAGCGGATGATGTGGCCCCAGCGACTGTTCGGGCGGGGGTTCGCGGCATCCACCTGGTCCGCCGTGCGGGCGGTGTTATTGGTTAGCGTGAAATACACCCGGCCGGTCTTCGGGTCCACCGCGCCCCACTCGGGCCGGTCCATCTTGGTGGCGCCGACCACGTCCGCCGCCAATCGGGTGTTGACCAGCACGTCGGCCTGGCTCGCGAAGCCGATTTGTCCGGGACTCTCCGGATCGCCCTGATTATCGGGAATCGGACTCAGCGGCCCGGTGCCGAACACCAAGGGCAGCCACTCGCCGGTGCCGTCGGCGTTGAATTTAGCGACGTACAGGGTGCCGGAATCCAGCAGATGCCCGCCGGCCGTGGCCTTGAAATACGGCTGGGCGCTGACGAACTTGTAAATATATTCGTTGATCGCGTCATCGCCGGAATAGCCCACGACGGGCTGACCTTCGACGGGCGGTTGGAAGACCATCCCCTCATGGGCGAAACGGCCCAGGGCGGTTCGCTTCACCGGGGTGCTGTCCGGGGCGAACGGGTCGATTTCCACGATCCAGCCCTGAGCGTTCGGCTCGTTGCGGTAGTCCTCAGCGGCGCTGGCGGCCTTGGCGGTGACATCGAAGCGCACGTATTCGTCCGCGCCGTTGTCCGCCAGATCCCAACCGTAGCGGGCACCGCGGGTGGAAACGCCGTAACGGGCATGTTCGCGGGGACGCTCACCCCGGTTGACGAAGTAGCCCGCCCAGTTCTCCTCGCAGGTCAGATAGGTGTTCCAGGGCGTCACGCCGTGCGCGCAGTTATTGAGGGTGCCGCGCGTCCGGGTCCCGTTCGGGCTGTATTTGGTCTTGACCAAGTCCGAACCGCGCACCGGCCCGCTCAGTTCCATCGGGGTCAGCGCGGTGATCCGGCGGTTGCGGGCGTCGGCCACTACCGCCCACTGGCCGTTCGACTGTTTCGTCACCCGAACAATGCTAACGCCATGGCCATTCATTTCCGTGAGGATCTCATCGGCGGCGCGCGTGCCATCCGCCTGGACCGGAAACGCATTGCGGCTCAAGCTCTTGCCCACGGCGGAGGCGTGCATGTACCGGGGCTCGACGTACTCGTGATTAAGAACCAGCAACCCCTCCACCGAGCTGCCTTCGTAGGGGTCCTGACCCTCAATGGGAAAGAAGTGCATTCCATCGTGATGGCTGCCCACCTGGCTGCCTTGATCGGCGCCGGTGTTGGTCAGAGGATCGAACGGCGGAAAGTTGCCGGTGATCGGCTCGCCCCAAGGAATGAGCACTTGATAGCTGTAGCCGGATGGCACCCGCACGTCGTCGGCGTCGCTGACCGGAATGGCGGAAAAGCCCAGCAGTGAAGGTTGGGAAGGCGTCGGGGCCGGGTCGCTGCTGGAACTGGAGTTACAACCGACGAGCGACGCCCCGAACATCCCGACCACGGCCACACTCAGGCTCCCTCGCAAAACATCGCGGCGGGACAGGCGCTTCTCCAGAATCGCGGCGAAGGTCGGGTTGTTGGAGTGGTTGCTCAACGGTTCGTCACCGTTGCCGTTATCCACAATGATCAGGTCATGGGTCTTTGGGTCCACGTTCGTTTCCTCGGAGTGTCAGCGTTGTGGGTAGAGAACGGTTTGGCAAAGACCCGGAACCTAATCGGTTTGGATGA
>REEE01000267.1 GCA_007695245.1 Candidatus Competibacteraceae bacterium
CGGCGGCCGCTACCCCTCGCGCGACGAACTGGCGACCTGGGCGGGCGTGGCGGCGGCCCAACCTGTCCTGCGCGCGGAAACCGCCGCACTCTTCCAGCGATCGAGCGCGTGCCGTTCGCCGGCCGCGACCGTTGATGCCTCCTCCGGGAATAGCGCGGGATGTTGCGGATGACTGCCGGCCCGCCCAACAGCCCGTGGAGGTTTCTCGATCATCCGCCGGCTTTCCTGTTCTTCACCGGCAAGGGTGGGGTGGGCAAGACCTCCCTCGCCTGTGCGACGGCCATTCACCTCGCCGAACAGGGCCGCGCGACGTTGCTGGTCAGCACCGATCCAGCCTCTAACGTCGGCCAGGTCCTCGATGTCGCGATCGGTCATCAGATCACGCCGATTGCCGCCGTGCCGGGGCTGTCGGCGCTGGAGATCGACCCACAGGCGGCGGCGCGGGCTTACCGCGACCGGATCGTGGGTCCGGTGCGCGGCGTGTTGCCGGATGCGGTGGTCCAGGGCATTGAAGAGCAACTCTCCGGGGCCTGCACCACGGAAATCGCCGCGTTCGATGAATTTACGGCGCTGCTGACCGATGCGACGCTGGTCGAACATTACGACCATATCGTGTTCGATACCGCGCCCACCGGCCACACCATCCGGCTTTTGCAACTGCCGGGGGCCTGGACCGGCTTTCTGGAAAACGGGAAAGGCGATGCGTCTTGCCTCGGGCCGCTGGCCGGACTGGAAAAGCAACGCAACCGCTATCAAGCCGCCGTCGCGGCGCTGGCCGATCCCCGGCAAACCCGGCTGATTCTGGTGGCGCGCGCCCAAACCTCGACCTTGCGCGAAGTAGCGCGCACCCGTGAAGAACTGGCGGCGATCGGTCTCAGCCAACAATATCTGGCGCTGAACGGCCTCTTGCCCGAAGCGGAAGCGGCCCACGACGCGCTGGCCGCCGCCCTGTGGCGGCGGGAACAGGCGGCGCTGGCGGCGCTGCCGGAAAGCTTGCGGGCTCTGCCGACCGATTCGATTGCCCTCAAGCCGTTCAACCTGGTGGGCATAGACGCTTTGCGCGGTCTCTTGGGCGATGCCACCGTGGAGGTCGAGACCACCGCGACCGACGCGCCCGCATCGGCTTTGCCCAGCCTGGCGGAATTGATCGACGAGTTGGCCGACGATCGGCACGGGCTGATTCTGCTGATGGGCAAGGGCGGCGTGGGCAAGACCACGCTGGCCGCCGCCCTGGCGGTTGAGTTGGCCGACCGGGGCTACCCGGTTCATCTCACGACCTCCGATCCAGCCGCCCATCTGGTCGAGACGCTGGACGGCGCGCGCGAGGGGTTGACCGTCAGCCGCATCGATCCCCGCGCCGAAACCGAGCGCTATCGCCAGCAGGTCCTGGCGAGCAAGGGCCGGGATCTGGATGAATCCGGCCGGGCGCTGCTGGAAGAAGATCTGCGTTCGCCCTGCACCGAGGAGATCGCGGTGTTCCAGGCGTTCTCGCGCCTCATTCGCGAGGCCGGCCGGAAGTTTGTGGTGATGGATACGGCGCCGACCGGTCATACCCTGCTGCTGCTCGACGCCACCGGTGCCTATCACCGCGAGATCGCCCGGCAGATAGGGGACAGCGGCTTGCACTTCACCACGCCCTTGATGCAGTTACAGGATCCGAAGCAAACCAAGATCCTGATCGTCACGCTGCCCGAAACCACACCGGTGCTGGAAGCCGCCCGCTTGCAAGACGATCTGCGCCGCGCCGGCATCGAACCCTGGGCGTGGGTGATCAACAACAGCCTGGCCATCGCCGCCACCGCCGCGCCGTTGCTGCGCCGGCGCGCCGCGCGGGAGTGGCCGGAGATCGAGGCGGTGCGCCACCAGCACGCGCGCCGCGTGGCGCAAGTGCCGCTGTGCGCGGAAGAACCGGTCGGGGTCGAGCGACTGCAAGCCTTGGCCGCGGTTCGTACCGCCTGACGCCGACCCAGTGGGCTGACGCAGAAGTTTTGATAGGTTCTCGTTCCCACGCTCCGGCGTGGGAACGCCGACCGCCGCTCCAGCCGCTTGAATGATCCCAATAAAATCGAGAGGTTGGAGCATCTGAACGTGCTCCTACGCTGGAGCGTGGGAGCCAGGCGGGTGCTGCCCGTGACGGAGTTCTTGCTGGATGAAAGGGTAGCGCTTTGTCCGCACCCCACCAGAAGATTTGTTGAGGCCTCTCAATCCAGCCCCAACTTCTTAAGCCGGTAGCGCAACGCCCGGAAGGTGATGCCCAGTTTTTCGGCGGCGGCGGTTTTGTTGTGGCGGGTTTCCTCCAGCGCCCGCAGGATCGCCGCCTTTTCGATTTCTTCCAGATAGCCCTCCAGGTTGCTGGTCGAGGGTTGCAGGATAGGCACGGTCCGCGGTTCGAACGCAGGGTGCCGCGTTTCCAACGGGTCGGGGAAATCATCCACCGGGTCCGCTGGAACCGGCGCCGCCGGCGCATGGCGCAATGAGGTCGGTTCCCTGGCCGACAGCAGCAGGTCCGGCTCCTGGATCACCTGGTCTTCGCACAGGGTGAAAGCGCGCTCCAGAATATTCTCCAATTCACGGATATTGCCCGGAAAAGGATAAGCCCGCAGCGCCGCCAGCGCCGTCGGCGTCATCTTGGGCTTGGCGAGACCGGTTTGCCGGTTGAGCCGGTCGAGGATAGTGTCCGCCAGTTCCGGAATATCCTCGGAATGCTCGCGCAGGCTCGGCAGGCGCAGTTCGATCACGTTCAAGCGATAAAACAAATCCTGACGGAAGGCTCCCTCCCGCACCAGCACCGCCAGATCCTTGTGGCTGGCGCTGAGAATACGCACGTCGATGGGGATCTCGGCCGGCGCCCCGACCGGTCGGATCGCTCGCTCCTGGATCGCGCGCAAAAGCTTGACCTGCATCGGCAGCGGGAGATCCGCCACTTCGTCCAGAAACAGGGTGCCGCCCTGCGCCGCCTGGAACAGCCCGTGCTTATCCTGCGTGGCGCCGGTGAAACTGCCTTTCTTGTAGCCGAAAAATTCGCTCTCCATCAGATGCTCGGGAATCGCCCCGCAGTTGACCGGGACGAAGGGCCGGTCGGCGCGTGGCCCGGACAGGTGCATCAGTCGCGCCGCCAGTTCCTTGCCGGTGCCGGATTCGCCGCTGATCA
The DNA here is from genome assembly GCA_007695245.1 of Candidatus Competibacteraceae bacterium. Classification (GTDB taxonomy): domain Bacteria; phylum Pseudomonadota; class Gammaproteobacteria; order Competibacterales; family Competibacteraceae; genus REEE01. The sequence goes on from REEE01000267.1 coordinate 3,152, forward strand.
AAATGGGGGCCTGACTGCGCGCCAGCTTGGCGATCAACGCCCGCACCTCACCCATCGCCGCCGACTGGCCGAGCAACGTGGGACGAGAGTCGCCGGGGCGACCTTCACCGCCGCCGCGGTTCAGCCGCAGCGCCGTCGTCACCATGTTGCGCAACACCGCCAGATCGAATGGCTTGGACACAAAATCAAAAGCCCCCAGCTTGAGGGCTTCCACCGCGTTTTCCACGTTGCCGTGCGCGGTGATCACCGCCACCGGCAGGTTCGGGTGTTTTTGCTGAATGTATCCCACCAGTTCCAACCCGCTGCCGTCTGGCAACCGCAGGTCGGTGATGCAGAAATTGAACGGCTGGCGCTTGAGCAGGTCGCGCGCCTCGTCCAGATTCTCCGCCAGCAGGCAGTTTACGCCCAGCGGCAGCAGGGTCATTTCGATCAATTCACGGATATCGGCTTCATCATCCACGATCAAAGCGTTGCAGGCGTCCATTAATCCATCTCCGGTGCGAGGTTCGCGGGAGCGAAGGTGATGCGAAAACAACTGCCGCCCTCGGCGATCGGCAGATATTGTAACTGAGCCCGGTTGGCTTCGCACAGTTCGCGGGCCAGGTACAGGCCCAGTCCGGTGCCCTTGGCGCGCGTGGTGAAGAACGGCTCGAACAAGCGCTCGACATGCTCGGTCGCCACGCCGGGACCAGCGTCGCGCACTTCCAGAAACGGTCGGCCACGGTCGTTTTCCCGTCCGACCCGCAGCGCGATTTGAGGCGGTTGGCCGGAGCGCGCGCCGTGCTGGCAGGCGTTGGCGCACAAGTTCCACAGCACCTGCCGCAACTGATGGGGGTCGAAACTTACCGTCAAAGCGACGGACGCTCCGTCCAAACGCCATTCGGGCGGACTGGCGCGGTCGAGCGCGAATTCCTGGATAAACGTGTCCAGCCAGGGTCCCAGTTCCACCGGCTCGGGTTTGACCCGGTCGCGCCGGGCCAGGTCAAGCACATCGCCGATGATCCGGTTGGCGCGTTGGACGTTGTCGTGGATGATGCGAGCCAGTCGTCGGTCGGTGACGTTGGCGCTGGCGCTGGTCGATTCCTCCAGCAACTGGGCGGCATGGCTGATCGCCGCCAGCGGGTTGCGGATTTCGTGGGCGATGCCGGCGGTCAGCCGCCCCAGCGCCGCCAGCTTGAGCTGCTGCAAGCGCTCGGCGGCCTGCGTGGAGTCTTCCAGCAGAATCAGCGCGCTGGCCGCCTGGCGACCGCTCAGCCGGGTGAAGCGCGGGATCAGTTCCGGACGGTGTTCCGCCGGCCGGAAAGCCGCCGCTTCCGCGCCGCCGCGGGTCCGCCAGCGACTCCAGCGCTGAGCCAGCGGCGGCGAGAGAGCGTCGAGGGGCTGGTCCGGCGCCCATTCCGCGCCGCCGAGCAGGTCCCGCGCGGTATCGTTCAACAACTGGACTTGCCCGGTGGCGTCCACCACCACCACCCCATTCTGCAAGTGGCGGACGATGCCCTGGTTCAGTTCGGCGACCTCCAACAGTTCCAGGGTGCGTTGCCGGGCCAACGCCTCGCCGCGCCGCGCCCGCTCGGCCAACGCATGGGTCAGGCCGGCGGCGATGAACAGGGTGGCGCCCAACACGCCCAGCCGAACCAGATCGTCGGTGTCGGTGCGCAGCGGTGCCAGCAACAGATCGAGCCAGGCGTCCGTTCCACCGGCCGGAATGACGCTCCAGCGCCCCAGCAACCAGGAGCCCACCAGCAGGAAAAAGCTCAACGCGGCGGCCAGCAACGCCGAACTGAGCGGCAGCAGGATGCTGCTGGCCGCCACGGCGGTGATCAACAGGGTATTCAGGCTGCTGGCCAGACCGCCCGAAGCATGGATCATGACGGTCAGCGCCAGCAGGTCCAACAGCATTTGCAGGTGCGCCTGCAGGGTCAAGACGGGCCGCCGCCAGTAGCTGCCGGCGATGGCGACCAGCACCAGCCCCAGGTAGACCAGCGCCGCGCCCAGAAAGAGGGTGGGGTGTTGTTTGCCAAACAGTCGGGTTTGGTCGTCCAGCGCGAAGGCGATCAGCAGCAGCACCACGAGGCTCAGCCGGAAAAAATGGGTGGCCCGAAAGACCCGCCACAGGTGGCGGCGATCCGGAAAATGGTCGGCGGGTAGACCGGCGAGCGAATTGATCACGATCATGACGGAGCGACGCACGGTAACGATATTGTTGGGGTTAAGTGATTTCAAACTATAATTCTAGGCGAGCCGGCGCCGGGATGGGCTGGCGGTCGCCTATTTCACCTCGGTGCATGAATGATGGGGGTGATTCGGGATAGAATAAGCGTTCCAACAATACGGGGGATGTAATTCGCATGAACCTGCACGAATATCAAGCCAAAGAATTGTTCCACCAATTCGGCGTACCGACGCCCAAGGGCATTAAGGCCACTTCCCAGCAGCAGGCGGTCGAGGTCGCCAAGGAGGTCAGGGCCAACGGGCCGTGGGTGGTCGCGGCTCAAGTCCACGCCGGCGGGCGCGGCAAGGCGGGCGGCGTCAAGTTCGTCCGCACGATTCAGGAGGTGGAAGAAGTCGCCGGCCGCCTGCTCGGCTCCACGCTGGTGACCAAGCAGACGGGGGCCGACGGCGTCCCGATCCACGCCCTGTTGATCCGGGATGGGGTGGACATCGCCAAGGAATACTACCTGAGCTGCCTGGTGGATCGCAGCAAGAAGCGCATCATCCTCATCGGCTCGTCCGAAGGCGGCGTGGATATCGAGGAAGTCGCCGCCAAGACCCCGGAAAAGATTTTGACTCTGACCGTCGACCCAACCGCTGGCCTCCAGCCCTATCAGGCCCGCAATCTCGGCTTCAAGATGGGCATGGCCAAGAGCGAAGTCGACCAATTGGTCAAAATATTGAGCGGGATCTACAACATGTTCGTGCATAAGGATTGCAGCATGGTCGAGATCAACCCGCTGATCGTGACCCCCGACGGCCAGGTCCTGGCGCTGGACGCCAAGGTCAGTCTGGACGACAACGCCCTGTACCGGCACAAGGATACCGCCGAGATGCGCGATCCCACTCAGGAGGACGAGCGCGAGCACATCGCTCACGAGATCGGCCTCAACTACGTGGCTCTGGACGGCAACATCGGCTGCATGGTCAACGGCGCCGGTCTGGCGATGGCGACCATGGACGTGATCAAGCTGCACGGCGGCGATCCGGCCAACTTCCTGGACGTGGGCGGCGGCGCGACGGCCGACCGGGTGGCGCGGGCGTTCAAGCTGATTCTGTCCTCGGATAAGGTCAAGGCGATCCTGGTCAACATTTTCGGCGGCATCGTCCGCTGCGATGTCATCGCCGAAGGCATCATCGCCGCGGTCAAGGAGGTGGGATTGACCCTGCCGGTCGTGGTGCGGTTGCAGGGCACCAACGTGGAAGCCGGGCGCGAGATGCTGGCCAAGTCCGGCATGAATATCATCGCCGCCGACGACCTGACCGATGCCGCGCAACAAGTCGTGGCCGCGGCCGCGAAGTAAGCGCCGCAACCCCAGGCCTCCATCATTACCAAGGAACAGAGCATGAGTATTCTGATCGACAAGAACACCAAGGTGATCTGCCAGGGTTTCACCGGCTCGCAGGGCACCTTCCACGCCGAACAGGCGATCGCCTACGGCACCAACCTGGTCGGCGGCATCAGCCCCGGCAAGGGCGGCACCGTACATCTCGGAAAGCCGGTGTTCAACACCGTGCAAGAAGCGGTCGCCGCCACCGGCGCCGACGCCAGCATGATCTACGTGCCGGCCGGTTTCGCCGGCGACGCGATCCTGGAAGCGGCCGACGCCGGCATCAAGGTCATCGCCTGCATCACCGAAGGCATACCGGTCATGGACATGCTCAGGGTGAAGGCGGTGTTGCAATATAACTACCCGAACGTTTATCTGATCGGCCCCAACTGTCCGGGCATCATCACCCCCGGCGGCTGCAAGATGGGCATCATGCCCGGCCACATTCACCTGCCCGGCAAGATCGGTATTATCTCCCGGTCCGGCACTCTAACCTATGAAGCGGTCTGGCAGACCACCCAGACCGGTTTGGGTCAGAGCACCTGCATCGGCATCGGCGGCGACCCGATTCACGGCATGAGCTTCGTGGATATCCTGACCCTGTTCAAGGACGATCCGCAGACCGAAGGCATCGTCATGGTCGGTGAGATCGGCGGCAGCGCCGAGGAAGAAGCCGCTGAGTACATCAAGGCGAATATCACGAAGCCGGTGGTGGCCTACATCGCCGGCGTCACCGCGCCGCCCGGCAAGCGCATGGGCCACGCCGGCGCCATCATCATGGGCGGCAAGGGTACGGCGGCCGACAAGTTCGCGGCCCTGGACGCGGCGGGTGCCAAGATCGTCCGCTCGCCGGCGGATATCGGCGAAGCGATGAAGGGATTCTTCAGCTAGTCGTCCAGTTGTCGAGGTTGGGCTGTCCCTGCAAAGGTTGGGCTGCGCGGCAGCCCGACCTTTCTTGTTTTTGAGGCCCTGAAAAGGCAGAGGATCATGTGCGCTGACGTTACTTCCCTCCGGGTCGTCATGGCCCAACTCGATTTCCTGGTCGGCGACATTTCCGGCAACGCCGACAAAATTCTCGCCGCCGCCGCCGAAGCCCGCGACCGGTTGCACGCCGATCTGATCGTCTTCCCGGAATTGACCCTCACCGGTTACCCGCCGGAAGATTTATTGCTGCGCCCCGGATTCGTCGGTCAAGTGGAACCGGCGGTGCAACGGCTCCGCGCCGGAATTCAGGGGATTACCGCCGTCGTCGGTTATCCCGCCGCCACGCCGGAGGGTTTGCGCAACTCGGCGGCGGTGATCGGCGCGGGGGCCATCCAGGCGATCTATCACAAGCATCTGCTGCCCAACTACAGCGTGTTCGACGAGAAGCGCTACTTCGTGCCGGGCGCGACGCCGACCGTGACGACCGTCAAGGGCGTTCGGATCGGGCTCACCATCTGCGAGGATGTCTGGCAGCCGGGACCGGCGAGCCAGGCCGCCGCCGCCGGCGCGCAACTGTTGCTCAATCTCAACGCCTCGCCGTTTCATGTCGGCAAGGGCGATTTGCGCCTGGAGATCCTGCGGCGACGGGTGGCGGAGTGCGGCTTGCCCATCGTGTACGTCAACCTGGTCGGCGGTCAGGATGAGCTGGTGTTCGATGGCCACTCGCAGGTGGTGAACGCCCGCGGCGAGCTGGTCCGGCGCGCGCCGTTCTGCATCGAGGGGCTGTATCCCATCGATTTTACGCTCGGCACCGTCGTGGAGCCGGTCGCCGGCGAGATCGCGGAGGAGCCGGGCGCCGAAGAAGCGATCTACCGGGCGCTGGTGCTCGGGGTCCGTGACTATGTCAATAAGAACGGTTTTTCCGGCGCGGTGCTGGGCCTGTCCGGCGGTATCGACTCGGCGCTGACCCTGGCGATTGCGGTCGATGCCCTGGGCGCGGAGCGGGTGGAAGCCGTGCTGATGCCCTCGCGCTACACCGCCGACATGAGCAACAGCGATGCCGAGCAGGAAGCCCGAGCGCTGGGAGTGAAGCACCACGTCATGGCCATCGAACCGGTGTTTCAGGCGTTTCTCGACATCCTGCAACCGGTGTTGGCCGGGTTGCCGCCGGATGTGACCGAGGAAAACCTCCAGGCCCGGTGTCGGGGCGTACTGCTGATGGCGATTTCCAACAAGACCGGCAAGATCGTACTGACCACCGGTAACAAGAGCGAGACTGCGGTGGGCTATTCGACCCTGTACGGCGACATGGCCGGCGGGTTCGCCCCGATCAAAGATGTGCTGAAGATGATGGTCTACCGGCTGGCCGCCTACCGCAACAGCCTGGGGCCGGTGATTCCACAACGGGTCATCGACCGGCCGCCCTCGGCCGAACTGCGTCCGGACCAGACCGACCAGGACAGCCTGCCGCCTTACGAGGTCCTGGACGCCATTCTCAATGGCTACGTCGAGGAGGAGCGGTCGGTGGAGGACTTGATCGCCGCCGGTTTCGATCGAGCGACGGTGGAACGGGTGGCGCGACTGGTGATCGTCAACGAATACAAGCGTCGTCAGGCCGCGCCCGGCGTGCGCATCACCCCGCGCGCCTTCGGCCGGGATCGGCGCTATCCGATCACTTCGGGGTTTCGGCGTTAGCTGGCGCCCGACCAAAAGCCCTGCCGAAACGCCTCTAAGCTTTAACGCCCAGAATGACGCTGGACGACTTAAATATCGCAAGCGCCTCATCACCTTGCTGGAGTTCGAGCCGGTCGATACTTTCGTTGGTGATGATGGCGGTGACGGTTTGGCCGCCCGCCAGTTGCAGGCTGACTTCAGCGTTGACCGCGCCTTTCCGGCAGCCCACGACCTTGCCGCGCAACTGATTGCGGGCGCTCAGCTTCAACGGCGCGGTTCCCGGCATGACGATCACCGAGGACGCTTTCACCAAGGCGTACACTTCGACGCCTTCCTGGATACCGAGATCATCCAGACTGTTGCGGGTCACCAGGGCGGTAATTTGATCGCCGCCGCCGATGTCCACGCTGACCTCGGCGTTGATGGGAGCCATGTGCAGGACGGTGGCCCGACCCAGGAACTGATTTCTGGCGCTGGTTTGCATGAATCAACCTCTCGAAGGAGTGCGGGAAGTAAGGGGCGACCGGCTGGCCGCCCCAAGGTGGATCAAAGCGCCAGACCGGTACGGATCAGTCGACGGCCCGCTCGTCCGTTCACGCCGCCAAGGGCAGCGGCGAGTGGGTGAAGCAAGCCTTGGGACAGACGCGCGAACACGCTTCGCAGCCGATGCAGTCCATGGGATTCGATAAGGTCATAAACGCATTATCACCATCGTCATAGTCATCATCGTCGTCATCGTCGTCATCGTCCAAGTCTACATCATCAAGTCCCCGTTGCACGATGGTCAGCACATCGCGCGGACAGACCTTGAAACAGCGTCCGCAGCCGATGCATTTTCCCTCATCCAACGCCGTGACGAACTGAGCGACCCATGAGGTGCCGCCACGGGTGAGACCAGTAATGACGGAAGGTTCCGCGCCCATTTGTATTACCTCGCTAGCTGTTGCGATTGATGTTGACCCCAGCGAACCCGGTGGACCCCCCGAGGTGAGTTGAAATCGTGCGCGCCGCTTACCCCCTCACCCTCTCCCCCTCTCCCCCATGATGGGGGAGAGGGAATCAAGATTGGGCATCAGCATCAGCGCTATTCCTGCCAGCCTTCCGCTTCCATCGCCGCGAACCGGTCGCCCCGCTCGGGTCCGCGCTGGCGGGCCAGGACGCGACTGAGCCAGGGAGGCGCGCCCTCGCCGCGCAGCGAAGCCTGCAATTGCGCCAGCAGGGGCGGGATAGCCGCGCCGGAATCCACTCGAATCGGCTGCACCCCGATGGCCAGCAACTGCTGGATCGCCGAGCCGCCGACCGCCTCGCAATACACCACCGCGCATCCCTCCAACACCGCCAGCTTGGCGGCCAGTTTGTCCTCGTGACCGTCGCGTTCGAGGTCGCCGAACTGGGCGAATTCGACCACGGTCGAGCCATCCGGGGTGACGGCGTAGGTGAGCAGCGCGGTGGCGGTGCCGAAATGCTGGTCGATCCGGTGCCGGTCGCTGGTGGCGAAAGCGGCTTTCAGGACGGGAGTCGTCATGCGCCGCTCCTTAATGCCGCCAATCAGAATGCGCAGATGCCGGCGTAGCGCCATGACGGGTCTCCTGTGGTGAGTCGGCTTTGCGGGAGTAGAAAGATGGGTAGGGGGCGACCGCGTGATCGGCCTGCGCCAGCAGCGCGTTCGCCAGGTCGAACAACGCCTGGCGCGCGCCCCGGTAGCCGATCCAAGTCCGCTGGTAGCCGCCGAATTGATCGTAGAGCGGCAGTCCGGCGCGCAGCAGCGGCAGATCCAGACGCTGGGCGACTTCGACCGCATGCGAGTTGCCGATCAGCAGTTCGGCGTTACGTTCCCCCGCCAGGGTCTCCAAATCCTCCAGATCGCCGATGTGGATCTGCGGGACGGGGATCCGCGCCAGATTCGACGCCGACGTGGGCGTGACCGCCGCGACGACGTCGGCCCCCAGCTCCGCCAGCAATTGACTGAAACCGTGCAGCAGATCGGCTTCGGCGGCGATGGCGACGCGCGCCTGGCCGAGCAGGAAATGGGTGTCGAGCATGGTGTCCAGCAATTGCGCGCGTTGCCGGGCCAGCGGCGCCGGAACCGGCTGGCCGGCGATTCCGGCCAGGGTCATGACCAGGCGATCGTTCGCCGCCAACCCGAACAGATGTGGGAGCGTGTGCGTCGGCACGCCGGTGCGTTCGTGCAGCAGCGCGGCGGCGGCGTGCAGCGAGTCGCCGATCACCAGGGTCGCGGCGGCGTCGCCCAGGGTGGCGAAGGCCGACAGCGGCGTGCCGCCGGTGGTGAGCGGGGAGAAATCCTCGGCGGACAGATGGCCGTCCAGGGACTCCGACAAATCGGGAATCAGCAGCGGATGCAGGCCGAACCGTTCGATGGTTTCGCGCAGCGCTTCCAGGTCGCCCGGCGTGAGCGCGGAGCCGCACAGGACGTTGATCTGGCGGGGACGGCGTCCGGGATGGGTGCCGGCCACGGCGGCGGCGGGGACCCATTCCTCGATCATGGTCTCGACCGCTGCGGCGAAACCGCTTTCCAGGCCGCCGGTGAAGTCCGGCGTGTTGATCGGCAGGATCCCGACCGTCCGAAATTCCGGGTAACGGTCGCGGAACAGTTTGAGACCGCGCGCGATGTCGGTCCCCTGCGTCTCGGTCAAGCCGGTGGTCAACAGGCCGACCGCCGCCGGCCGGTGTTTCTCGCATACGGTGCGAAGCCCGGCCATGAGATTGTCCTCGGCACCCATGATGCTGCTGATGGAATCCAACGCCGTGGTTTGCAGCGGAATCGGCTCGCGGAAATGGCGCACCAGCAGCACCTTGGCGAAGGCGGTACACCCTTGCGCGCCATGCATCAACGGCAGGGCGCGGTTCAGGCCGAGCACCGCGAGACTGGCGCCCAGCGGCTGGCTGGTTTTCAGGGGACTGACCACCAGCGGTTTGTTGCGTTTGATAATTTCAGCCATGCGCGGTCTCCGATTCCTTGCTGCCCCCTCCCGGGGAAAAGGGCGGATTAAGAGGCTCGGTCACTGAGTTCCCGCCGACGGGCGCGGGGAGCGAACTCCACGGCGCGGGACCGCGCACCGCCTCCCAGATCGGGTTTTCCAGCGAGCGAGTCAATTCCCGGGCCAGCGTGATCATGCCGCGATATCCGGCGTAACCGTGCTCGCGCTCCTGATTGATGTCCAGGAACGGCAGTCGCGCCTTGAGGGCGGTGTACAGGTTGCGGCCGCCGGCGACCAGAATGTCGGCCTGGTAGCGATGGACCAGGTCGAGCAGGCTGCGTGGGTTGCCATCCTCGATCAAGTGACCTTCCTCCCCCATCAGTTCCTTGATGCGGGCCTTGTCCTCCTCGGTGGATTTCTTGGTCCCGGTGGCGACCACGGTGACGCCGAGTTCCTGCAAGGCCGAGACGATGGACCAGGACTTGACCCCACCGGTGTACAGCAGGGCGCGCTTGCCGTGAAGCCGCTTCCGATACGGGGCCAGCGCGGCGGTGTTGGCGGCTTCCTCGCGGGCGATCAGCGCCTCGGTGCGGGCGCTCAGCGCCGGGTCGGCGAGCAGGGCGGCGAACTGGCGCAGGCTGGTGGAGACTTCGCTCGCGCCGTAGAAGCTGCCCTCGAACCAGGGCGCGCCGAACTGTTCCCGCAGTTTGCGGGCGACGTTGAGCATGGCGCGGGAACAGACCACCATGTTGACCTCGGCGCGGTGCATGGTCTGGATTTCCTGGAAACGCGCGTCACCGGACAGGGAACACAACACCCGCAGGCCCAGTTCGTCGAACAGCGGCAGGGTGTTCCACAATTCGCCGGCGATGTTGTATTCGCCGATCAAATTAATGTCGTGGACCTGGAGATCGGGGCGGGCGGGGTCCACCGGCGGCGGTTCCGGTTCGTGTCCGCCGACGACGTACTTGATCATGGCTTCGCCGGCGATGCGGTTGCCGAGATTCTTGCTGCCGTAGAAACCGGCGGAGTCGATGGGAATCACCGGCACACCCCAGCGGGCCGCCGCCGCCTTGCACACCGCTTCCAAATCGTCGCCGATCAGCGCGGTGACGCAGGTGCTGTAGACGAACACCGCCGCCGGGGAGTAGCTGTCGATGGCCTGCTTGATGCCGTGGAACAGGCGTTTCTCGCCCCGGCCCATGATCACGTCCTGCTCGCTGAGGTCGGTGGTCATGCCCCGCTTGAAGATCGTGGAGCCACTGGAGCGCGCACCGCGGGTGTCCCAGGAGTTGCCGGCGCAACCGATGGGGCCATGCACGATATGGGCGACGTCGGCGATGGGCAGCAGGGCGATCTGCGCGCCGTCGAAGGCGCAACCGCCGGCTGTGGCGCCGGGCGTGGGGCGAGCGCAACCGGATTTGGCCTGCTGGTTGTGCTCGCAGGCCGGTTCGTCACGCAGTACGGCGAGATCGCTGGCTTTCATATTTGAAGTTAACGGCTCAAGGTTAAAGATTCAGTGGTTCATGACGTTGCGGAGCGGATGACGACGTGGGTGCATTCATTCATCCGTCCGGTTCGTTCAACTCGCCACCGTCGCGCCCAGCAGCTCGGGCTTGACCATCTCCAGCCATTCTTCCAGCCGTTCGGCGGTCAGGTCGGCCTGGTTGTCCTGATCGAGCACCAGACCCACGAACTCGCCGTCGCGCAGCGCCTTGGATTTCTCGAACTCGTAGCCTTCGGCCGGCCAGCTTCCGATCAGATTCGCGCCCAGTTTCTTGAGCTTCTTGTAGGTGATGCCGAGCGCATCCACGAATTCGGTCGGATAGCCGACCTGATCGCCCAGACCGAACAACGCGACGGTTTTCCCGTTCAGGTGACTGGCGTCCAGTTGGCCGAGAAACTCCGCCAGCGGATCGGGCAATTCGCCGTCGCCCAAGGTCGGAGTGCCGATGATCAGGGCCTCGTGCTCCGCCAGCGCCTCCGGAGTGACCTTGGCGATGTCGAACAACGCGATTTCGTCTTCGGCAAACTGCTTTTTGATCTTCTTGGCGATCTTGCGGGTGTTGCCGGTATCGGTGGCGTAGAACAAACCAATCTTGGCCATGAGGGTTACCTCGTTGCTGGATGAGGAAAGATAAAGACGGATGCTTAGGAATCGACGGTTTCTTCTTCCGCGATCGCCAGCACCACGCCGCGCGCGGCGTGGAGGTCCAGAGTCAGGTTCAGACAGTGTTGCCGCCCGCTGACCAGATACAGATTGATGCCCGCGCCGCGCAGCACCGGCTCGATGTTGTTGATGTCGTCGTCCATGCACTGCGTGAAGTACAGTCCGGGATACACCTGGCGCAGATGCGTCAGGACGGCGTAATCGACGCCCCGCGTTTCGGCCAGGCGGGCGATGTCGGTGAGTTGGCGCGGGGTGATCATGAGGCGACCTCGCTGGGTTGTGGCGGGCGTTCGCCCGTGGCGCGGCCGAGCCGCTTGGCCAGCCACGGCGGCGGCTTGCCGGCCAGCATCGTTTGCAGGTCGCCCAGCAGGAGCGCGACGTCCTCCGGCTGGGAGCGCTTGAAGGGATGGATGCCGCTGTTCACCACCCGCGCGGCGGCGGGACCACCGATGGACAGCACGCAGAGCAGATCGCAGTCGTCGATCAACTTCACCCGTTCCGCGCTGTGATCGATGCTGAGCCGGGTCGTGGCCGGCGCTGGGCGTACCGCAACGAGTCGGGCCTCCGTAGCCGAAACCTGATAGATCAGGAAGCGGGCGCAGGAGCCGAAATGACCGTCCAGGCGCTCGCCGCTGTTGGACGCGCAGGCGACCTGGATGGAGTTCGGCAACCGACCTTCGGCATCAGGCTGGGGAGTCGGGACGGCGGCCTGCGCGGCGGTATCGTCTTCCCCATGCAGGCATTGCAGCGCCTGCCTCAACGCCGCCATGTCGTCGATTTCGCTCAGCGCGCCGTTGGCCCCGGTCTTGAGGTCCTTGACCTTCAGCGTGTTGAGCTTGGCCTCGGTCAGCGGCTGGCCCAACACCGCAATCAGCACCCGGACCAATTCGGCCGGGGTGGTGTCGGGCAAGGCGCGCGCCGCCAGACCGATGCGCAGCGCCACGCAGTCGGGAAGAGCGTTGTCGGCGGTCATAACCGCTTCACCCGCACGGTCATGGGCAGCTTGGGCGTCTGCGCGAAGGGTTCCAGATAGAACCGCGAACCGTCGGCCAACTCGATTTCACCGCCCCAGGCGTTGGGACCGGAGTGTTCCAACGCGACCACGGTTTCCTCTTGATCCTTTTTGGTGATATAGAACACCAAGTCACCGGCGGCGTTATTCCGCAACATGACGGATGGCATGGAAAATCCCTCCTGTTGAACTCCCTCCCCTCTTGTGGGGGAAGGCCGGGGTGGGGGGTAAACGGCTACCGCACCAGATCGAAGGCGTAGTCGGTATCACCCATGACCATGGTGTCCTGATCCATCCGTTCCATGACCGCGTTCACCAGGGTTTTGAGGATATACATCATCCCTTCGTAACCCAGCGTCGTATCGCGATGCAGGTGATGGCGGTCGAACAGCGGGAAGCCGATCCGCACCAAGGGCACCTCATGCTCCTTACCCTTGTGCAGGGTATCGCGCTGAATGAACTTGCCGTAGGAATTGCCGATCAGGAAATCCGGCTTTTTGCTGAAGACCAGCGACCGCAAATGCCACAAGTCTTTGCCCGTGTACACCTCGGCTTCCTGGCCGTAGGGCGAACTCTTGAGCAGTTTGGTGATGTCCTTCAGCCATTTCTTGCTGCCGTTCTGACAGAGGACGTGCAGCGGCTCGGCGCCCAGTTCCATCAGGACTTGGCACATACCGGTCACAGAGTCGGGATCGCCGAACACGGAGTACTTCTTGCCGTGCAGCCATTGATGGGAGTCGGCCATCATGTCGATCAACCGGCCGCGCTCCTTCTCCAGGGAGGCTGGAATCGGTTTGCCGGTCAATTCGGAGACCTTCATCAGGAACTCGTCAGTCCAAGCCAGTCCCATCGGGATTTGGATCGACGCCGCCGGCTGGTTCCAGGTTTCCTGGACGAACTTCTTGGTCTTGATCAGATGCCAGGGTTGCAGCAAGAGCGTGTCAATCGCATTGGGCGCGTCCTTGATTTCATCCTGAGTGGTGCCGCCGGCGTACATGCGGAATTCCCCGTCCGCCGGGGTGTCCAGCACCTCCTCGGGATCGCTGAGGAAAGTGTATTCGACGTCCATTTCCTTGAGCATCCGCTTGATGACGCGCAGGTTGCCCAGATAACCGTCGAAGCCCAGCACCAGATTGAGCTTGCCGTTGCTACCCGGCGTCTTGCCCTCCATATGGTTGAGGGTGAAGTAGCGCAGGATGCCTTCCAACATATTGTCCCAGCCGGTGGTGTGGCTGCCGACGAAACTGGGCGTATTGGCGAAGGGAGTAGGGAAATCCACCGGCACCCGCCCTTCCTTCTTGGCGTTGTTGACAAAGGAATTGAGGTCATCGCCAATGACTTCCGCCATACAGGTCGTGGAAATGGCCATCATTTCCGGCTCATACATCTTCTTGGCGTTCTCCAGACCCTCGAAGATGTTTTTCTGGCCGCCGAACACCGCCGCGTCCTCGGTCATGGAATCGGAAACAGTGGCGATCGGTTCGCGGAAGTGGCGGTTGAAATAGGTGCGGAAATAGGCCACGCAACCCTGCGAGCCATGCACGTAAGGCAGGGTTTTATGGAAGCCGAGCGCGCACAGGACCGCGCCGACCGGCTGGCAAACCTTGTTCGGATTGACGCCCAACATTTGGCGCTTGAAGTTGAGTTCCTTGTATTCCTCGGTCGTGGTCCACTGGAACACTTGCTCGATTTTTTCCGGCGAATGCGCTTCTTCAAAAACCCGCTTGCGGGCGAAGGTATCCTGGTATTCCGGCTTGTTAAACAGGGGAAAACCCTGTTCGATGGCATTGACATCTTGGCTCATATCGAATTCCTCAATTCACTCTCTGCCCCCATTATTGGGAGAGGAGTTGGGGGGTTAACTCACCCTAACCCTCTGCCCCTTGAAGTGGGGGAGAGGGAATTGAATGATGGTGCTATGCGGCTTCGGCAAGATCCGCACCGACCGCTTTCTGCTTCCAGGGTGGCGTCATTTTTTTCCAGCAGGGATTGTTGATCGCCATATCCATATCCCGGGCGAAGATGGCGAAACCATCGTAACCATGATAGGGGCCGGAGTAATCCCAGGAATGCAGTTGCCGGAAGGGAATGCCCATCTTGTGGAAGACGAATTTTTCCTTGATCCCGGAGCCGATCAAATCGGGTTTTAGCCGTTCGGCAAAGGCTTCCAGTTCGAAGCTGGTGGCGTCGTCGTAAATCAGCGCGCCGTCCTGCAATTCCTTGAAGGTCCGGTCGTAGTCGTCGTTGTGGGCGAACTCATAACCCGTGCCGATGATTTCCATGCCCAAGTCTTCATAGGCGCCAATCACGTGGCGAGGCCGCAGGCCACCGACGAACAGCATGACCCGTTTGCCTTCCAACCGAGGCCGGAATTTGGCGATGATCGCATCCATTTCGGCCTGATTTTCCGCAATGACCCGCTCGACATTGGCTTGAATCGTTTCGTCGAAGCGGGCGGCGATAGCACGCAGGCTTTTGGCGATCTGGGTTGGGCCGAAGAAGTTGTATTCCAGCCAGGGAATGCCGTACTTCTCTTCCATGTGCCGGCTGATGTAGTTCATCGAGCGGTAGCAGTGCAGCAGATTCAGCTTGGGCTTGAGGCTGGGAATCAGTTCCAATTCGGACAAGGTGCCGTCGCCGGACCACTGGCCGATAACCCGCAGGCCGATCGATTCCATCAGAACTCGCGATGCCCAGGCGTCGCCGCCGACGTTGTAGTCGCCGGTCAGCACCACATCGTAGGGCGTGCTTTCGATGGTCGGCTCCTGACCGTCCCGGTTGGACAGCACCCAATCGCGCAGGGTGTCGTTGGCGACGTGGTGACCGAGGGATTGGGAGACGCCCCGGAACCCTTCGCAGCGGGCCGGCACGATGGTCTTGCCGATCTCCTTGGCCTTCTGCTTGGCGACGGCTTCAATATCGTCGCCGATCAGCCCGACCGGGCACTCGGATTGGATCGAGATACCCTTCACCAAGGGGAACAGCGTGTTGATCTCATCAATGATGGTCGCCAGTTTCTTGTCGCCGCCGAACACCACATCCTTTTCCTGAAAATCGGAGGTGAAGTTCATCTCGGCGAACACATTGATGCCGCTGTAGCCGGTGACATAGTTACGGCGTCCGCCTCGGGACAGTTGACCGCAGCCGACCGGACCGTGGGAGATGTTCACCATGTCCTTGATCGGTCCCCACACCACGCCCTTGGAACCGGCGTAGGCGCAGCCGCGGGCGGTCATGACCCCGGGCAGGGCCTTTTTGTTAGTGACCAGACATTTGTTGGATTTCTCCAAGGTCGGGTCGTTGGCCATCAAGTGCTTGGCGCGTTGCTTGCCCGTTGCATCCGGATAGACTTCCAGCACTTCCTGGATCAGTTGTTCGGTTTCTTGGCGGTTCATGGTCATGACACGATCTCCAATTCGATTCAGGCGGCGGCCAACGCGGCTTCGGCTTCGGCGGTCTTGCCGACGATGGCTTCGTCTTCCTCGTCGAGAATGCCGAACTCCATCAACAACTCCTCCAGTTCGTCCATGGTCAGCGGCTTGGGAATGACCATGTGCTTGTTTTCCACAATCTTGCGCGCCAGTTCGCGATATTCATCAGCCTGTTTGGCGGTGGGGTCGTACTCGATGACCGTCATCCGGCGAATCTCCGCCCGCTGCACCACATTGTCGCGCGGCACGAAATGGATCATTTGGGTACCCATTTTCTCGGCCAGCGCTTGAATCAATTCCGCTTCTTTGTCCGTCTTGCGCGAGTTGCAAATCAGCCCGGCCAACCGGACCTTGCCGGACGTGGCGTACTTGCAGATGCCCTTGGCGATGTTGTTGGCGGCGTACATGGCCATCATCTCGCCGGACACCACGATGTAGATTTCCTGAGCCTTGTTTTCGCGAATCGGCATGGCGAAGCCGCCGCAGACCACGTCGCCCAGTACGTCGTAAAACACGAAGTCGAGTTCTTCGTCGTAGGCGCCTTCTTCTTCCAGGAAGTTGATGGCGGTGATGACGCCGCGTCCGGCGCAGCCGACGCCCGGTTCCGGGCCGCCGGATTCGACGCAGCGGACCCCGCCGTAACCCACTTTCAGCACCTCATCCAGTTCCAGGTCTTCGACGGTACCGGCGTCGGCGGCCATTTGCATGATGGTGTTCTGGGCCTTGGCGTGCAGGATCAGCCGGGTGGAGTCGGCCTTGGGGTCGCAACCCACGATCATGACCTTTTTACCCTCGGCGGCGAGGCCAGCAACCAGGTTTTGGGTGGTGGTGGACTTGCCGATTCCGCCTTTCCCGTAGATTGCGCATTGACGTATCATGGAGTGACTCTCCTGTTGGTAAATGAAAAAATCTTTGCTTTCGGCAAAGTCTGTTTCAAACGCCGTGCCAAGATGAGTAATTAAATAACTCTCTGCTTTTAAGCGGATTTTTTTAGCCATTACCCAAGGGGACGGGTCGCATAGATGACAAACACAGCCGCTTGTCGGGTTGATAACAAGACGGATTCGGTCCTGATTGAGAGCACGGGACTGCGCCTGCCCAAGGGTTCCTACCTGCCGATCAACCGCTGCAACCTGCCGGCGGTGATCTTGGGGGGGCTGACTTTTCAACGTCATCCAGCGCCGCTGTTGCTCGATGGGGTGGCGGAATTGCACCGGCGGTTGTTTCGAGCGCTGGAGCCGATCGCGGAGCCGGCCGAGCGGGCGCAACGGTTCATGGATTACATGACGGTGTACTTTCGGCTGGAAGCGCTGGAGGAGGTGGGTTTGACGCCGATCTGTGCGGCGGAGGCGCGGCAGGGTCGACTCAAGCTACGCGGGCGAGCGGATTATCTGCGGATGGTGCGGGGCTGGGCCTTCGATCCCAACAGTCGGGAAGGCGCGGTGTTGAAGGGGTGGGTGGAATCGCGGTTCGGTTTGCTCACCCGCTATCACGGGAGTCTGCTCGACGACCGGGACGCGCAGGAGGCTTATCTGCATTTTCTGGAGGCGCGCAGCCACGGTCTGTACAACACCAATGCCTTGGAGGCGCAACTGGACCTGCTGTATGCCTACGGCCAGTACGAGCAAAGCCGCCGGCACCCGGAAGCGACGCACCTGATCCTGTACCGGGGGTTCAACCGGTTCAGCGACGACCAGGTGCTGGCCAAGCCTGACCGCCGCCGCCGGATCGTGCTGCTCAACAATTTGAGTTCGTTCACCATCCGCCGCGAGCGCGCCGAGGAGTTCGGCGATCATCTGCTGCGGGCGCAAGTGCCGCTGAGCAAGGTGTTCTTCTTCAACCGGATGCTGCCGGGGATGCTCAAGGGCGAGGATGAATTTGTGGTGATCGGCGGGATCTATGAGGTGGAGCGGCTGGCTTGATGGAAGGCTCCGGCAAAACGCGCGCCGTCATCAACGATCCGTCCAGCCGACAAAGCCGCTTGCACGTCCGATTGAGTGATTCCACGCTCGAACATGCGCTGCAAGACGTGGAGACTAAAGCGAATCACCGGCCGGTTCCCCGCCCCCGCGGAAAGCGGCTCACACTTGGACTTACACAACCGGGCTTACAACAGAAAAAGGCTTACCGGGGTGAGTTCGGTAAGCCTTTGTTTTATCTGGTGCCGGAAAGAGGAATCGAACCTCCGACCTGCTAATTACGAATCAGCTGCTCTACCGACTGAGCTATTCCGGCGGGAAAATTAAGACTGCTGAATATAGCTCACTTATTTTCGGGACACAAGGTGAGTGTCAGTGGATTCGAGCATGAGCGGACGCCCGCCGTTCATGCGCCTCGGAGAAATTGTCGGAGCATGGAGAGGTGGCGGCGGCTGACTTCCAGCCGATCCGGGGTTTCGTGGAAGATCAGGGCGCATCCTCCATCGGCGGTTTTCTCCAGGCCAGCGATCTGGGCCGCCATCGCCAGCGCGTTGCGGTGTACGCGCACCACCCGCGCGCCCAGCGCGGTTTCCAGGGTCTTCAGCGATTCCTCGAGAAGCGCCCGGCCGTGACGGTGATGCACGGTAACGTATTTCTGATCGGCCTGGAAGTAGAACACCTCCGCCAGTGGAATCACTTCCAGCCGTTGGCCGATCCGGGCCTGAAGATGCGTGCGATTCTGTCCCTCCGGGTCGGCGCTGAGGCTGGCCAGTTGCGCGCGATTGAGTCGCCCGGCGTTGGCCAACGCCCGCTCCAGCCGCTCCAGCCGCACGGGTTTGAGCAGGTAGGCGACGGCGTGGGCATCGAAAGCCTCCAGGGCATACTCACCGTGCGCGGTGGTAAAGACGATGGCTGGAGGCTGAGGGAGTTCGGCCAGCCGGCGGGCGGTTTCCAGACCGTCCAGGCCGGGCATCCGGATATCCAGCAGGACGACCTCGGGGCGCACCGTGGCCGCCAACCGCAGCGCCTCGGCGCCGTTGCTGGCTTCGCCGCAGGATTCGTGGTCGGGGAGCCGGTCGAGCAGCCCGAGCAACCAGGCTCGGGCGGGCGGTTCATCGTCGACGATCAGGACGCGCATGAGGGGTTATGGCGATAGGAGATTCGGCAAGTTTAGCAGGCGGAAATTTTTCGATCTTACGACTCGCCCAGCGGCACGGTAAAAGCGACCTGGTAGCGCTCGGCGGTTTCCGCGATTTCCAGTCGGCTGGCGACCCCGTAGACCAGCAGCAAGCGTTGGCGGATGTTGTCCTGGGCCAGACGCTGGCCTTGGAGAGAGTCACTGGCGCCGGACAGTCGGGGATTGGTGATGGTGAAACGCAGGCCGTGAGCTTGCCTGGCGATGCGGATGGTCAGTTGTCCGCCTTCGGGCAGAGATTGGATACCGTGATGGACGGCGTTTTCGACCAGCGGTTGCAACAGCAGGGCCGGCAGTGGGGTGTCGAGCGGCAGGTCGGCGGCCAGTTGCCAGTCTACCTGGAGCCGGTCGCCCATGCGCAGGTGTTCGATGGCCAGATAGCGGCGGGTCAATTCCAGTTCGTCGCCCAAGGTGATCCGTTCCTGGTTGGCGAGCGCCGAGCGCAAGAGATCGCCCAAGTCGAGCACGGCTTGCTCGGCCTGATCGGGGCGCGTGCGGATCAGACCGGCGATCGTGTTGAGCGTGTTGAACAGGAAGTGCGGGTGGATGCGCGACTGCAGGGACTGGAACCGGGCGCGCGCTTCAGCTTCGACATGTTGTTTCCACTGATGCTGGACATAAAAATAGCGCAACGCCAACAGGGTGATGATGCCGCTGATCGCCTGGTTGCCCAAGAGCGCGGGTAACGGGGCGGGAGGACCGAAACCGAAATTGGCGTCGGCGACCAACCGCAGCGCCACCAAGGAACCCAGCAGGGTGATCGATTGGACGATACCCAGCGCGATCAGGGTCACCGTTGGGGGCGGGAGGCGAGCCAGCCAGCGCCGGCAGCGGCACAACACCATGGCTGCCGCCAGCGCCACCCACTGCACGAACAGTGATACCAGCGCCAGCTCGGTCCAAAAGCGGTCCAGGGTGTGGCTTTTGGCCAGCGCCAGCACGAAAGCCAACAATTCGACGACCAGTACGGTCAGAAAGACCGTGCGGTTGTCGCAGAAGTCGGGTAAGAAACCAGCAACTGTCTCAGAGGCGCCGCCAGATCCTCGCCGCCGGGGTGGGTTGGCGCTATCAACCGCGCGTTGGGCCATGATGGGTACGATTCATGAGCGATTCCAGTGCGTGGCCCATCTAGCCGCACAACTTATATACATATACACATTTGGGCTTCTTTCAGTTCGTGCATAACGTTAGGCGATTTCCAGAAATGAAATGACCCGACCTGGCTCCCATGCTCCAGCGTGGGAGCCTTGGCCATCGCGATGCTCCGGCATCGTGGGCCTCTGGAGCGGCCCGAACGGCATTCCCACGCCGGAGCGTGGGAATGAGATGTAGGTAAGGGCTTTGCTGGAAATCGCCTTAGCATCCGGGGTAAAGACCTGCTCAGCCCCTCTTAACGTTGCTGGTCGCATGATACGGTAGTGTTCTTGACGTGGATATGAATTTTCACAACCTGTTGATTATTCGATTTTTATCGGTTTGATATCCAGATCTGGAGCACTACCGACAGAATACCGTTGCAAGATGCACGGGCCGATCCAACCGGCCATCAAGGGCCAGCAGCGCCGCCCGTTGCGGGCCGCCCCGGCCCGGCTCGAACCCGCGATCCATCGCTACCCGGTCGCGGATTCATGCCGCATCCCCGACCCGCCGCCCACCGACCCGCCCGCGCCGTACTCCAGCGCCCCCGGAGACCGCCCGTGACCGACGACCGCGTCATCCCGCTCAAACCCCTCCGCTCGCCGCCCGGCGTCGGCCCGCTGCGGGCGCGGCTGGACGATCCCCGCGTCCGGTCGGGCGGCGCCAGCGGCCCGCTGCTGATCGTGACCCTGACCCTGACCCTGACCCACGTCCCCCTCGACCAGCGGGAGACCCTCACCCGGCTGCTCCAGGACGGGCGCCCGGTGACCGTCACCCTGACCCCGGTTCCGAGGGAAAACCCCGACCCCGCGAAATCGAACGGAAATGGGCCAAATCGCCCCGCGCCGGGCGGGGGGCTACCCAGCCCAGGGTAGAGGGGTCGCGCATTGAACGGTGTGGTGGGCCGCTCCGGCGGTCTGACGGGCATCCAGCCCCCCGACCGACCCCCCGACCCCCGGACCCCGGCCGAAATCCTGCTCGCGGACCTGCTGCGGGCCGAGGGGCTCGAGGAGCGGAGGGTGTACCGGCCGGGGGAGGTGTGCCGGCTGCTGCGGATCAGCCCGACCACCTTGCGCCTGTTTTGCG
>REEE01000331.1 GCA_007695245.1 Candidatus Competibacteraceae bacterium
CCACCGCTTGTTCGCTATTATTAAAGCATAATGCGGGAGCGACGTTCGGGCCAGCGGACGCCATGACCCGCCCGAACCTTGTGCTTCGAGGAACCCGCGATGCGTGTGCTGCTTTACCCGTTCCTGCTGCTGGCCCTGCTGCTCTCCACCAGCGTCCAGGCGGTCGAGGATCCGCCGCTCGCCGTGGAAGCTCACGCCTTCCAGATCCAGGGCGTCGAGGTCGAATCCAACAGCGCGACTCCGAAAGTCTGCCTGCGCTTTTCCGACGATCTCTCCAGGGATCGCCGGATTCATTACGAGGACTATCTGGTCATTCAGCCGACCCTCCAGCCGGTGGTCAGCGCACGGGACCGGCAACTGTGCGTGGAAGGCGTCCGGCACGGCCAGCGCTACACCATCACGGCGCGGGCCGGCATTCCGTCGGCGACGGGCGAGAAAACCCGTCATAGCCAGGAGTTCGCCGCCGAGGTCGAGGACCGCCAGCCCACCCTGGGGTTCCGGGGCGCGGCCTACGTGCTGCCCCGGACCAGCGGCCAGCATCTCCCGCTGATCAGCGTCAACCTGGACGCGGCGCGGGTGCGAGTGCTGCGCATCAACGACCGCAATCTATTGCAGCAGATCGACGGCCGCCGCATGAACGACGTATTGGACGGCTACGATCTCAATCAAATTGCCCAACGCGCGGGCGAACAGGTCTGGGAAGGCGTTCTGACCCTGGCCAGCGGCGAACGCAATCAGGAAGTCACAACCGCCCTGCCCGTTCGGGAAATCTTGCCCGACCCGCAGCCCGGCATCTACATCGTGGCCGCCGAACCGGCCGGCAGGGAGCTGAGCCGCTGGGATAATCGGGCCACGCAATGGCTGGTGGTGTCGGATATCGGCCTATTCTCCTTGCGCGGCGAGGACGGGCTGCACGTATTCGCCCGCTCGCTGGCCAGCGCCCAGCCGCTGGCCGGCATCGATCTGCGGCTGTACGCCCGCAACAACAGCGAACTGGGCCAGATCACGACTGACGATCAGGGTTACGCCCGCCTCGATCCGGGCCTGTTGCGCGGCGGCGGGGGACGCGAGCCGGCGGCGCTGATGGCCTACGGGCGCGGCGATTACAACTTCCTCGATCTGACCCGTCCGGCCTTCGATCTCAGCGACCGGGGGGTCGATGGCCGCGCCGCGCCGGGCGCGGTGGATGTGTTCCTCTACACCGAGCGCGGCGTTTACCGGCCCGGCGAGACGGTGGAACTGATGGCGCTGGTTCGCAACAGCCGCGCGTTCGCCCTGCCGGACGCGCCGCTGACCCTCAAGCTGTTCCGGCCCGATGAAGTGGAGGTCGCGCGGCCGCAGCCGGGCGCCCCGGCGCTGGGCGGCCATCACGTCCGGATTCCCCTGGCGCTGAACGCCCGTACCGGAACCTGGACCGTCAAAGCCTATACCGATCCCCAGAGCGAACCGGTCGGGCAGGTCAGCTTCCAGGTCGAGGATTTCGTCCCACAGCAGTTGAAGCTGGAATTGAACACGACGGCGACCGTGCTGCAGCCGGACGCGCCGGCCCTCGTGGAAATCCTGGGCCGGTTTCTGTACGGCGCGCCGGCGGCCAACCTCAAGGCCGAGGCTGAAGTGGTGCTGCGCGAGGACCCTAACCCCTACCCGGCGTATCCGGGCTACCGATTCGGCCTGGCGCAGGACAGTTGGACCGCGCAACGCTTTCCGGTGGCTTTGGCCGGCGTCGATGCGCAGGGCAAGGCGGAGGTCCGGGTTGCGCTGAGCGAAGCGCCCGACACCAGCCGCCCCTTGCAGGCCCGCTTGCGCGTCTCGCTGTTCGAGCCCGGCGGCCGGCCGGTCAACCGCAGCCTGAACCTGCCGTACCGCCCCCAACCCTTCGCCATCGGCATCAAGCCGCGCTTCGGCGACGAAGGGATTCCCCTCGGCCAGGAGGCGGGATTCGAGGTGCTGGCGCTCGATCCGCTGGGCCAGCCGCTGGCGGCAGCCGGCCTGCGCGCCGAGCTGGTGCGCGAGGAATATCAGTACTACTGGTATCACGACGACAGCCGCTGGAATTACCGCCTGGTGATTCGCGACAGCGCGCCAGTCAGCAGCCAGACCCTGAATCTCGCCGCCGACCAGCCGATGGTGGTCGCCCAGCGCGGACTGGACTGGGGGCATTACCGGCTGGAGGTGCTCGATCCCGCCAGCGGCGTCGCCTCCAGCGTGCGCTTCACCGTGGGCTGGTTCGAGAGTCCCAGCGAGGGCGAGACGCCCGATCAGATGAAGGTGACTCTGGACCAGCCGCGCTACCAGGCCGGCCAGACCGCCAAGGTCTTACTCCGGGCACCATTCGCCGGCGAGGTGCTGCTGAACGTGGTCGGCGACCGGCTGTGGCAGAGCCGCACGGTGCGCGTTCCGGCCGAGGGCGCGACACTGGATCTGCCGATTCCGGCCGCCTGGGGACCGGGGGTGTATCTCACCGCCACCGCTTTCCGCCCGGCGGATCAGGCCGCCCAGCGCGGACCGGGCCGAGCCATCGGATTAACCTGGTTGAGTCTGGACCCGGCACCGCGCACCCTCGACGTCGCGTTGGACGTGCCGCCCGAATGGCGGCCGCGCCAGACCGTGGAATTGCCGGTGACGGTGCGCGGCGGCGAACCCGGCCAGCCCGCGTATCTGACCGTGGCGGCCGTGGACGAGGGCATCCTGCAACTGACTGATTTCACCAGCCCGGATCCGGTCCGTTATTTCCTCGGCCAGCGGCGGCTGGCGATGCAGGTGCGCGATTTGTACGGCCGGCTGATCGAAGCCGGCGGCCGGCCGGGATCACTCAAGGTCGGCGGCGACGCCGACAGCCGGCATCTGGATGGTGCCGGCGTACGCACCGTCAAAACCTTGGCGCTGTTTTCCGGGCCAGTGGCGCTCGACGCCAGCGGTCAAGCTCGGATTCCGCTGGCGCTGCCGGATTTCAACGGGCAGTTGCGGCTGATGGCGGTGGCTTGGGACCGCGACCGCCTCGGCCGGGCCGAAGCCGCACCCCTGGTGCGCGACCCCCTGGTGGCGCAGGTCTATCTGCCGCGCTTCCTGGCGCCCGAGGACGAAAGTCGGGTCGACGTGACCGTGCGGAATCTGAGCGCCCCGCCCGGCGATTACGCCATCCGGCTGAGCGCCGAGGGCGCGGCGGCGATCACCGAACCGGCGGCGTTCACCTTCACGGTGACCGATTCCGCCGTGCAAAACGCCGAGAGTCGGACGTTCATCCTGCGCGGACTGCATCCCGGCGTCGGCCACATCCGGCTGCATCTGGACGGTCCGAACGGCTTTCAATTGACGCGCGAGTCCGAGATCGGCGTCCGGCCGGCGCAGGCCCTGCTCTCCACCCGCACGGCGGGCCGCCTGAATCCGGGGGAATCGTTGCGCATCGACACCGCGACGCTCGGCGACGTCGTGCCGAGCACCGGCCAAATTCGCTTGAGCGTGGCCAGCCGGCCCAATCTCAACGTCCCCGAATTGCTCGCGCAATTGGATCGCTATCCTTACGGCTGTCTGGAGCAGACCACCAGCCGCGCCCTGCCGCTGTTGTACTTCAACGAGGTGGCCGAGGTCTGGGTCGGCCAGAACGCCGTCGAGGCCGGTTTGCGAGCGCGGGTACAGGAGGCGATCCAGCGCATTCTGAACTTGCAGGACGCCAACGGCGGATTCGGACTGTGGAGTCCCGACAGCGCCGTCGAGGACTGGCTGTCGGCCTATGCCATGGATTTTCTGGCCCGCGCCCGCGAGGAACAGTACCTGGTTCCGGAGGCGGCCTATCAACGCGGGCTGACGCGCTTGCGGGAGCGGTTGAACCGGGACGAATTCGACGAAACGCAGCTCGCCTGGCGGGCCTATGCCCTGTACGTGCTGGCGCGGGTGCAGCAAGCCGCCATCGGCGATTTGCGCTATCTGCACGACAATTATCTGTTGAAACTCCCCTCCGGCCTGGCCCAAGCGCAACTGGGCGCGGCCCTGGCGCGTTACGGGGAATTGGACCGCGCCCGTGAGGCGTTCGCCGCCGCCCTGAATCGTGCGGATCGGGCCGCGGTGCGCGATTACGGCAGCCCGCTGCGCGACCGGGCGGCGCTGCTGGCGCTGCTGGCCGAATCGAGGCTGTTAACGGAGCGATTGCCCGCGCTGGCCGAGGAGATGGCCACCGCCGCCAACCAGCGCCGTTACACCAGCACCCAGGAACAGGCCTGGCTGCTGCTGGCCGCCCGCGCGCTGCTGGCGACATCGTCACCGTCATCAGAACCGCCGTCGGCCGTGCGTCTGGTGGTGGAAGGTCAAGTGGTGGCTGCCGATCCGTTCTATCTGTCGCCCACGGCCGAGCAATTGGTTCAAGGAGTGACCGTGCGCAACGAAGGCCAACATCCGGTCTGGACGGTCATGAACCAAAGCGGCGTACCGGTCGCGGCGCAACCGCCGGTGGAAGAAGGCTTCACGATCAGCCGCCGCTACTACACCCGCACGGGCCAGGAAGTAAATCCCGAGCAGATTCGCCAGAACGACCTGCTGGTGGCGGTCATCACCGGCGAGGCGCTGGCCCGGGATGAGACGCACCAGGTTCTGGTGGTGGACCTGCTGCCGGCGGGACTGGAGATCGAGAATGCCCGGTTGGCCCACGGCGGCTCGACCGCCGAGATCGCCTGGCTGCCGGCGTTGACCGAGACGCTGCACGCCGAAATTCGCGACGACCGCTTCGTGGCGGCGCTGGATCTCGATGCGTCGGCGGAGCGGCGGACATTCACCCTGGCCTATCTGGCGCGGGCGGTGACGCCGGGTGTCTACCGCCAGCCGGCGGTGTTCGTCGAGGATATGTACCGACCGTGGCGGTTCGGGCGCGGGGCGCTGGGGACGGTGGAGGTGAAACTTCCAGCAGAGTAAACAAATTCATAACTGGTTAATTGTTATCGGCTTGATCGGGTCGAGGCTCAGGACCGGACGCCATGGGCAATTGGTTTTCATCGACAGACGCGCCGACAAGCCGCTATCAGCTTGCTCCCAACTCCCCTAATTGCTAGCATTGGGCGCTTTTTACCACCCGGTGCCTTCAATAACATGTTCAAATGGTTG
>REEE01000284.1 GCA_007695245.1 Candidatus Competibacteraceae bacterium
ATAAATCCTCCTGTAAATTTTCCAGTGATGCCTTCGTCCGGCAACCACAACGTGTAGCGTTGACTCTATCTGAGCCTACTACAGGAAGCGATCACCCCAATTTATCACTGGAAAATTTACAGGAAGGAACTTTATCTTACCGATCGCTTGCACGACGGAATAACCGACCCCGTTCATCCGACCTTTATCCCTCGACGGAAATCCGTTGCACGTCGCGCCAGGGCAAGAGCCGGGCATAAGACCGTTGCTGGGATTCCTCACCGCCGTACACCACGGTGTTGTCAATCCGGCGCGATTCGCCCGCGTCTCCCAAGCGATTGGGGAACTGCTGAAGATTCTTGAAAAAATCCGGGGAAGCCGTCGCGCCCGATTTGATCTCGATGGCATCCAGCCGCTCGCCTCTATTGACGAGGAGGTCGATTTCGAGCCCGCGGGTTTCCCGATAGTGAAACAACCCTGGCTGCACGCCGCGATGTACGTAGGTTTTGTAGATTTCGGCGATCACCCAACTCTCGAAGATCGCGCCGCGCAAGGGGTGAAGACGAAGTTGCTCGGGTTCGCGAATGCCCAATAGATAACACGCCAGCCCGCTATCCAGGAAATGCAGCTTGGGCGCCTTGACCACCTGCTTGCGGATGTTGAGATGCCAGGCCGGCAGGCGATGGATGATGTAGCTGGTCTCCAGGACGGACAACCAGGCGCGCGCCGTGTTGTGCGAAACCCCGGCATCGCCGCCGAGCGCGGATAAATTGACCTCCCGCGCCGTGCGCCCGGCGCACAGTTTCAGGAACCCGGAAAAGGCTTGAAGATCGCCGACGTTGATGACCTGGCGAACATCGCGTTGGAGATAAGTGGCCGTGTAATCCGCCAACCAGCGATGAGCCGGAATGTCGCGGTCGTAGATGCGGGGATAAGCTCCTTGCCAGAGCACCGAATATAAATCGTCCGGCGCGGAGGGAAAGGCGCGCAGTTCGTCCAAACTCGGCGGCAGCAGCACGAGAATGCCGCAGCGTCCAGCCAGCGATTGGGAAATGGATTGCGACAAGCCGAAATGCTGCGAGCCAGTCAGGACGAATCGACCCGGCTCCGGTCGGGCGTCAACCTCGCTCTGCAAGTAGTTCAGCAGTTCTGGAACGTGCTGGATTTCATCGAAAATCGCACCATCGACATACTGTGTCAGGAACCCCCGCGGATCGTCGCGCGCAAACTCGCGGGTATCCAGCGCTTCCATGGACACATACGGCCGATCTGGAAAAGTAGCCCGACAGAGGGTGGTTTTGCCGGACTGACGCGGGCCGGTTATCACCACCACGGGATAGTAACCCGTCAGTTCGCGAAGTTTGGATTCCAGCGTGCGCGGGATCATGGCGTTCAAGGTAGCCAGAACCGCATAAATTGTCAATTCATATTACAAAATATGAAATTCATCGCTTTTTTCGATGCCAGTTCGGGTTCCAGCGGGGCGGCCCGCGGCTGGTAACGGCATGGCGGCATCCACGACGCGCGGCGTTCCGTGCTACGTTTCCGCCGCGCCGGTCGCGCCCGACGCTTCCGCCATCCGGCGGGCACCCGGATAGTCGGGTTTGCCGGAACCCAACAACGGGATTTCACGCACGCCCAACACGCGACGGGGAATATGGAGTTCGCTCAGCCCTTCCTGGCGAGCCGTCGCGACCAGGTCCTGGCGGTCGGCGTCGCGCTGGGTGGTCAGCAGCACGATGGTTTCACCCTTGACCGGGTCCGGCAGATTGAACGCGACACTCTGAGCGTCCGGCCAGCAGGTCGCGGCCAGTTGCTCGACCGTGGCCAGCGAGATCATCTCACCGCCCAGCTTGGCGAAGCGCTTGGCCCGACCCAGGATGGTGAAGAAACCGTCGGCGTCGACGCGCACGATGTCGCCGGTGTCGTACCAGCCGGGTCCGCGTTCGGTGCGCGGCGGGACGACTTGGCCCGGTGGGTCGGTCGATAGATACCCGGCCATGAGGTTCGCCCCCCGCACGGATAGCAATCCGCCATCGGTGATGCCTTCCACCGGTTCCAAAGCGTAATCCAGGCCCGGGAACAGCTTGCCGACCGTGCCGCCGCGATGATGGCGGCGGCTGTTGGTGGCCAGCACCGGGCTGGCTTCGGTCAGACCATAGCCCTCGCTGATCCGAATGCCGAACTTCTCCGCCCACAGCCGGCGGGTCTCCTCCCGCAGCGGTTCCGCGCCCATCACCACCAGTCGTACGCTGGAGAAGTCGTAGGGGTCGGCATGGCGGCCGTAGCCCATCAGGAAGGTGTTCGTGCCGAACAGCACCGTGACGCGCCGGTCGTAGCTCAATTCCGGGATGACGTGGTAGTGCAGGGGTGAGGGATAAAGCAGCACCCGAGTCCCCAGCAATAACGGCGTCAGGGTGGCGGTGGTCAGGCCGAAGGCGTGAAACAGCGGCAGGGGGTTCAAGACCACGTCGCGCGGGGTGACATCGAACACGGCGCGCGCCTGGGCGACGTTGGCCAGCAGATTACGATGGGTCAGCACCACGCCCTTCGGTTCCCGCTCGGAACCGGAAGTGAACAGGATCACCGCTGGATCGTCGGCGCGCACCGGCCCGGCCCAGCGGCGGAAGTGGTGCGTCGGCGTCAGTGCCCGTGCCAGTCCACGCAGCCGGACCGGTAGCGTCGCCCGGGGCCGTAAATCCTCCAGAAACAACACTTGGACTTGCTCGCCCAAGGCAGCGGCTTGTGGTTCCAGATTAGCGGTTGCTACGAAGACCCGGGAACTGAGCACCGTCTTGACTTGAGCGATACGGCAGGCGCTGAGGAGATTGGGAGCGCCGGCGGTGAAGTTCAGCAGCACCGGCGTCCGCCCCCGCAGGTGCAGGGCCAGGAAGGCGATGACGGTCGCCGCGCTGTTCGGGAGCAGCAGACCGACGTTCCGCTGGCCGGCGCACTCGGGGTCCAGCAGTTCGGCAAGAATGAAGGCGCGAGTGAATAAAGCTCGCCAGCCGAGCCGCTGTTGTTGGACGTCTTCGAGAATCACGCGCCCGCCGCCGTGCCGTTCCCAGGCTTCCAGCATCGCCGACACCAGCGGCTGGTCGATCTTCATCCCCGCGTAGGCCAGTTCGACCATCAATTCGTCCAGTTGCCGGCCCAGTTGCCGGCGCCGGGTACGACCGTTGTCGGCGGGCGCGGACAGCCGGCGCGGCGGCAGCATGGTCAGGCGGACGCGCGGGAACGGCCGACGCCGCGCGATGCCGCCCAAGCGGGACAGCAGGCTGTATTGGGCGCCTTCGATGTAGACCGGCAACAGGGCGGCGTCGGCCTTGTCGGCGGCCAGCGCCGGACCTTCGTAGATTTTCATCAGCGCCCCGGTGAAGCTGATCCGTCCTTCCGGGAACACCGCCACCCGCTCGCCCGCCTTGAGGTGCTGGATCAGGGTTTTCAGGTAATGCGCGTTGGTCGGGTCGATGCTGATGTGGCGGGTCACGGCGATGAACGGCTTGATCCACCAGTGGCGGGCCATGTGGGTGTTGATCACGAAGATCGGCACGTCCGGCAGAAACGCCGCCAGCAGCGCTCCGTCCAGATAGGACACATGATTGGCGACGATCAGCAACCGCGGCTCGGCGCGCGGGTAATGTTCCCAGCCGCGCAACTCCACCCGGAACAGCCACCGGAACAGGCCCCGGGTCAGCCGCTGCAACAGTTGGCGCATGGCTCAGTGCCCGCCGTGTTCGCGGGTGGCGGCGAAGCGGATTTCGGGCCAGCGTTCCTGAGTCAGTTGCAGGTTGACTCGAGTGGGCGCGATGTAGACCAGTTCGCCGTGATGGTCGAGCGCCAGATGATCGCGCAGCTTGTTCCGGAATTCCTCGAAGCGCTTGGCATCGGCGCAATGCACCCATCGGGCCGTGGTGACGTTGACATTCTCGAAGCCGCATTCCACGCCGTATTCGCCGCGCAACCGGAAGGCGGCCACGTCGAATTGCAGGATGCCGACCGCGCCTAGAATCAGATCGTTGCTGTTGAGCGGACGAAACAGTTGCGTCGCGCCTTCCTCGCAGAGTTGTTCCAGACCTTTTTGTAACGCCTTCATTTTCAGCGGATCGCGCAGGCGGGCGCGGCGGAACAGTTCCGGGGCGAAGTCGGGAACGCCGGTGAAGCGCAGGTCCTCGCCCTGGGTAAAAGTGTCGCCGATGCGGATGGTGCCGTGGTTGTGCAGGCCGATGATGTCGCCCGGATAGGCGGCTTCGGCGTGTTCGCGTTCGGCGGCCATGAAAGTCAGGGCGTCGGCGATTTTGATGTCGCGGCCCAACCGGACATGCCGGGCCTTCATGCCGGGCTGGTACGCGCCGGAGCAGACCCGCAGGAAGGCGATGCGGTCGCGATGCAGGGGGTCCATGTTCGCCTGAATCTTGAACACGAAGCCGGTGAACGCCTCTTCCTCGGGACAGACTTCGCGCGTGGCGGCGACGCACGGGCGCGGCGGCGGGGCGCTTTCGATGAAGCCGTCCAACATTTCCTGGACGCCGAAGCTGGTCAGCGCCGAGCCGAAGAACACCGGGGTCAGCCGGCCGGCCCGGTATTCTTCCAGATCGAAGGCGTGGCTGGCACCGCGCACCAGTTCGATTTCGTCGCGCAGGGCGCGCGCCCGATCCGCACCCAGAGTTTGATCGACTTCCGGATGGTCGAGACCCTGGAGGGTGTGGCCGGTGTTGATGCGGCCATCGCGGGAGGGGTCGTAAAGGTGGATGAAATCCTGGTCGAGGTGGTAGACGCCCTTCAGTTCCCGGCCCATGCCGATGGGCCAGGTGATCGGCGCACAGCGAATTTTGAGAATGTCCTCGACTTCGTCCAGCAGTTCAATCGGTTCGCGGCCATCCCGGTCCAGCTTGTTGATGAAGGTAAAGATCGGGGTATCGCGCAACCGGCAGACTTCCATCAGCTTGATGGTGCGCTCCTCGACGCCCCGCGCGCAGTCGATCACCATCAGCGCCGAATCCACGGCGGTCAGGGTGCGGTAGGTGTCCTCGGAGAAGTCTTCGTGACCGGGGGTGTCGAGCAGGTTGATGATGCGGTCGCGGTAGGGAAACTGCATCACCG
>REEE01000070.1 GCA_007695245.1 Candidatus Competibacteraceae bacterium
GCCACGAGCCGTTTCACTGGTTCATTGAGTTCTACGGCATCATGCGGGCGGGCGGGTTTGATGTGATTATCGGGAATCCGCCGTATGTGGAATATAGCAAAGTCAAAAAAGATTACACAATTCTGGGATATAAGACAGAGAACAGCGGAAATCTATATGCACTCTGCACGGAACGATCCTTGACTCTTCTCCGAACTGATGCGCGCTTTGGATTTATTGTTCAACAGCCAATAACTTCCACATTGCGGATGGCAAATTGTCGTCAAGTACTTGTGCAAAAAACAACAGATCTTTGGGTGTCTACATTCGATGATCGTCCGTCGAAACTATTCGACGGAATGCATCATGCTAGACTTGCTATTATCTTGGCTCGTGTGAATGATATTGAGATTCCTGCGCCTCGTATATTTGTAACTTCTTATAACAAGTGGTCAAAATATGAGCGTATATTCCTTTTCGCTAAACTCCAATTCATCAATATAGAACCCAAAATTCTTGATGGTGTATTTCCTAAATTTGGGACCGAGCTAGAGACCGAACTCGTTGGAAAAGTGCTCGTCGGGCGAAAACCACTGGAGACATGCCTGGCCCAATCACTTACGCCTCACTGTCTTTTCTATAAGATTACGGGAGTGGGGAACTGGTTTACGATCACTACCAGACCGCCCAAATTTCTCCGAGGGGAAAGTGTATCCTCGTCCACCCGGGAAGCGACGATACCTTTTACAACTACACAGTTACGTGATATTGCTTTTTGTTTACTCAATAGTTCACTTTTCTATTGGTTCTATCAAGTCCGAACAAACTGTCGTGATTTTAACCCATCGGATTTCAGAACATTTCCAATTCCGACCACACTCGAAAATGATAGACTTGATAATCTTGCAAATCAGCTAAGTGATAGACTAGACGAACAAAGCATGATGGTCTCTGCGTCATACCAAAAGACTGGAAATGTCAGTTATGAGCAGTTTAGGCCTGGAGCGGCCAAGGATTTAATTGACAAGATTGATGCAGTGCTGGCCCAGCACTACGGCTTCACCGACGAAGAACTCGATTTCATCATCAACTACGATATCAAATACCGCATGGGCAGCGTGGTCGGCGAAGACGGAGACGACGAATGACCGAGCAAAAACCTGCCGATGCGACCTCGACACGCTCTATTTCGAGCTTTCCGGGCTATCCACCAACACGGTTACAGTTGATGTGGCGACTGCTCTGGCCGTTGTTGGCGGGCTTGCATGGCCGCGTGACTCAGAGCAGCAATGCTTTCCGTGGGCCAAAGTGTTCTTTGCCAATGGGTGTAATCAAAAGGCTCACGAAGGGTCAACGCAATGAAGCGCTCGGCCTGGACTTCACCTAAAGTGTTGACGAGAGCTTTGAAACCTTCCAGACGGAGTTCAGTATCAGTCATTATATAAAAGGACCTTGATAAAGTTGATGGGATCACTCACGGCGATAGCGTTGATCGAGCCAGCTTTATGGAGAATTCGGTCGTCGGTAGTCAGAAAATAATCACAACGCATGGCCATGGCGCAGGCGACATGCAAGGCGTCTTTATTGCGCAAGCCGAGTCGTGCGAGCGCCTCAGCCTGTTCGATAATGACCGGATTTTCGACGATATTGACAATCGCATGACGGCACCAGGACTCGATATGAATGCGCCGCAATTCGAAGGGGTTGGCCGTGTTCTCAAAATCCAGCATATAAGACCACGCCAGTTCAAGCTTTTTATCCAAAACGTATTGCTGGATTGCCAGCTTGGCTTCTGTTTCAAGCCGAATTCGCAATTGTTGTTGATCGTCAAAAGGGCGATTGAAGCAACAATTGTCCAGATAGACTCGAAGCTTATTGGGTGCGGGCATGGCGCGGAAAACCTTGGAACCAGAAAATTTCGCAAGAGCGGCGAGCGAGAACTGAAGGTCGCGAATGGAGTGTAACAGACCTCACCGACTTCGGATCTCTCTTTGTGAGAAGTGAAAAACAGCGTGGACACGTATCGGATCGACCAGGACGATAGCGCCTACCCCACCATCCTGCGGGACTGGCTGGGCGATGCCGCCCCAGCCTGCCTGTACGCGCTGGGCGACGCGGCGATCCTCCGCCATCGTCTCCTGGGGCTGCTCTGCTCGATCCAGTGTCCCGGCGGCCTCATCATCCAAACGCTCGACGCCGTCCGGGTGCTGCGGGATGCCGGAGTGACCGTAATCGGCGGCTTCCACTCGCCGATGGAACAGGAATGCCTGGACCTCCTGCTGCGCGGCGAGCAACCGGTGATCCTGTGCCCGGCCCGAGGACTCAAGGGGCTGCGCATCGGGCCGACCGCGCGACGGGCTGTGAAGGACGGTCGGCTGCTGGTCCTGTCGCCGTTCGACGAGCGCATCCGCCGCGCCACGGCGGCGCGGGCCGTGCAGCGCAACGAACTGGTGGCAGCGTCAGCCGCCGCCGTGTGGATCCCTTACGCCGCGCCGGGCGGGAAAACCTGGGCGGCGGCGCTCGCCGCCCTGGGGCGTCAACAACCAGTCTTGACCTTCGCCACGGCGGACAACGGCGCACTCCTGGCGGCGGGAGCGCGTCCTTTTACTGAATTCCTTGTGGGGAGAGGTCCGAACGCTGACTCGGCATGTTCTTGGGAAGGCGCTGATGATTGATCAGTTTTTTCCCCAGACGCTCCTGTTGCTCGGGGTGGCCGTGACGGTGGTCGTCGCCTTTCAGCGCCTGCGCATCCCGTCGAGTCTCGGTTATCTGCTCGTGGGCATTGTGCTGGGCCCCCATACCGTCGGGCCGGTCATCGACGTGCAGCCGA
Source organism: Candidatus Competibacteraceae bacterium (assembly GCA_007695245.1). Classification (GTDB taxonomy): domain Bacteria; phylum Pseudomonadota; class Gammaproteobacteria; order Competibacterales; family Competibacteraceae; genus REEE01. Next base: position 2,810 of record REEE01000070.1, read on the forward strand.
TTCGGGCATTGGCGGAATTCGGCATTGTGTTCCTGTTGTTCACCATCGGCTTGAGCTTCTCGCTGCCCCAGATTCACGCCTTGCGGCATCTGGTGCTGGGGCTGGGAACCGCCCAAGTGTTGCTCACCACCCTCATCGTGGGCTTTCTGGCCTGGCTCGCGGGTTTGCCGGCCGCGGCGGCCTTCGTGGTGGGGGCGGTTTTCGCCCAGTCCTCCACCACCATGATCAGCAAACAACTCATCGAACAGGGCGAGGAACACCGCCGGCACGGGCGCCTGGGCATCGCCATGTCCCTGTTCCAGGATGTCACGGCCGTGCCCTTCGTGGTGATCATTCCCGTGCTCGGCACGGCCGCCGCCGGGGCCGGGGTCCTGGCCGGCGCGCTGGGATGGGCGTTCGCCAAGGCGGCGCTGGCGTGCGCGCTGGTCTTTGTGCTGGGGCGATGGGTGTTGCGGCCGCTGTTTCATCTGGTCGCCGAACGCCGCTCGGCGGAGCTGTTTACCCTGACCGTGCTGTTTGTGTCATTGATCGCGGCCTGGGCGACCCATCGTCTGGGACTGTCCCTGGCGTTCGGGGCCTTTCTGGCGGGGATGATGTTGGGCGAGACCGAGTTTCGCCATCAGGTGGAATCCACCATCCGGCCCTTCCGCGACGTGTTGCTGGGGCTGTTTTTCGTCGGGATCGGCATGTTGTTCGATCCGTCGGCGGTCTTACGAATCTGGCACTGGGCGCTTTTGGGCGCGACGGTCCTGTTGTTCGTCAAGACGGTGCTGGTGGCGCGGATCGTCCGGTTGGCCGGAATCGACGCGCCGACCGCCTGGCGCATCGGCTGGCTGCTGGCGGTCGGCGGCGAATTCGGCTTCGCTTTGCTCGCCATCGCGCTGGACGCGGGGGTGATCGAGCCACAAGTGGGTCAGATCGTGCTGACCTCGGTGCTGTTTTCCATCATCGTTGGGCCATTTTTCATTCGCTACAACGCCGCGCTCGCGCGCTGGTGCGCGCCGCGCCCGACTCTCGAGGGCGAGGACGCGGCCCCGCCACCGAGCCTTGAGGCCATCGGCCGTTTTCGCGATCATGTCATCATTTGCGGCTATGGGCGCATCGGCCAGAACGTGGCCCATTTTCTGGAAAAGGAACACATTCCCTACGTGGCGCTGGATCTGGATCCGGCCAGGGTCAAGGAGGCGCATGCCGCCGGCGCGCGGGTGTTTTACGGCGATGCCGCCGAGCGTGATATTCTCGAAGCGGTTGGCCTCAAAACCGCGCGCCTGGTGGTGATCAGTCACGAGGATGTGTCCTCGGCGCTCAAGGTCCTGCATCATCTTCGCGCCGTGCGAGCCGATCTGCCGGTGATGGTGCGCACGCGCGATGAGACCCGCGTCAGGGAACTGCGGACGGCCGGCGCGGCGGAAGTCGTACCGGAGACGCTGGAAGCCAGCCTGATGATCGCGGCCCATGCGCTGCTGCTGTTGGACGTGCCGATCTCCCGCGTGGTGCGGCGCGTTCGGGAACAACGGGAAGGACGCTATCGGTTATTGCGCGAGTTCTTTCGCAGCGATCATCGTTCGGCGGAGAGGCTTCCGGAGCGCGACGCCCACCGGCTGTGGTCCGTGGTCCTGCCCGCGGACAGTCCGGTCGTGGGACGCCCGCTGGGAGAGATCGATCTCGCGGGGGTCGTGGTGACCGCCCTGGTCCGGCGCCGGGAGCGGCGACTCACGCCACCGCTGGAGACCCGGCTGGAGGCCGGCGACATCGTCGTGCTGTTCGGCGCGCCCGACGACCTGCGGCGCGCCGAGTGCGTTCTGCTCGGTTGACTCGTCTGCTGCTGGGGAGTATCACGCTGCACCGGTTGACCGCGTGTCCCTGCAATGTGCTGGCCCCGCAACAACCAACCTCGACTTGCGGGACCGCTTGACGGAAAGATAGTCAGAAAGCAATCACAGCGCACGACGATTTGACCTTTGCCACGGCGGACAACAGCGAACTCCTGGCGGCGGGAGCGCGTCCTCTTGCTGAATGGGTAGAGTTTTTGCGCTAACAAAAGCCGCTCGTTGAATCGACCGGCGCAAGCCGCTAACGCGGCTTGAAGGAGGGGTCCCCGCAACGCCGTTCCGCTTGAAATGTCACACAATCATAACTATTTTAAGATATTCTAGACGGTCTTTTCCAAACCGGATGACGTTATGTCCACCCAGAGCCATATCCGCCTGTTCGAGCGATTGATTCCTTCGCTGACGATGCTGCGCGCCGAGGCGGTG
>REEE01000068.1 GCA_007695245.1 Candidatus Competibacteraceae bacterium
TAGTTCGGCACCGGCACGAAATTCCGCCGCAGCGCCTTCGGCAAGGATTTCAGCAACGCCGCCATCCGCTCCGCCCGCAAGCCCGGCACCAGCCAGTCCAACTGCTTCGGGTCCACCTGATTCACCGCCGCCAGCGGCACGGTCACGGTCACGCCGTCGTCGTCCGCGCCCGGCGTGAAGCGATAGCTCAGCGGCAGTTGCAAGCCGTCGAGATCGAGATGATCGGGAAAGCGTTCGCCGTCCGCCACCGGACCGGCGTCCGCCAGCAGCGCGGCCCGATCCAGGAACAGCAAGCGGGGCTGCTCGCGTTCGGCCTGCTTGCGCCAGGTTTCGAAGGTCGGACCGCTATAAATCCCTTCGGGAATCCGCTCGGCGTAGAACTGGTACAGCGCCTCCTCATCGGCCGTCAGATCGCGGCGGGCGCGGACTTCCATTTCCTCCAATTCGGCCAGCAGTTGCCGGTTGTGCCGAAAAAACGCGGCCTGGCAGTGAAATTCGCCCTCGACCAGCGCCTGGCGGATGAAGATCTCCCGCGCCAGCGCCGGATCGAGCGGGCCGTAGTTGACCCGACGGCTGGCAACGATCGGCAGGCCGTACAAAGTCACCCGCTCGGTGGCCGCCACCTGCGCCGAGCGCTTCTCCCAATGCGGTTCGGTATAGCTGCGCTTGAGCAGCGGCCCGGCCAGCCCTTCCACCCACTCCGGCTCGATCCGCGCCACGGTGCGGGCGAACAACCGGGTGGTCTCCACCAGTTCCGCCGCCATCACCCAGCGCGGGCGTTTCTTGAACAGCCCGGAACCGGGGAACAGGTAAAAATTCCGCCCGCGCGCGCCCAGATACACATTCTCCTCCTGCTTCAGCCCCAGATGGCCGAGCAGGCCGGTCAACAGCGCCCGGTGCAGGTTGGCGTAAGGCGCGGGCTCTTCGTTCAGCCGCATCCCCATCTCGGTCACCCGCCCCAGCAGTTCCTGGTGCAGGTCGTGCCACTCCCGCATCCGCACGAAGGACAGGAAATCGGCCTGACAGAGATTGCGCAACTGGTTCCTGGAGAGCTGCCGGGCCTGTTCGTGGTAATAATCCCAGAGCTTGAGCAGGGCCACGAAATCGGAGTGCTCGTCGCGAAACCGGCGATGCTTCTCGTCCGCCGCCTGCTGCTTGTCCAACGGCCGCTCGCGCGGGTCCTGAATCGCCAGCGCGGCGACCACGAGCAACGCTTCGCGCAAACACCCTTCCCGTTGCGCCGTCAGTAACATCCGCCCCAAGCGGGGATCGACCGGCAGTTTCGCCAGTTGCCGGCCCAGATCGGTGATCCGCCGTTGCTCGTCCACCGCCTGCAACTCGAACAGCAACCGGAAGCCGTCGCTGATCTGGCGCGAATCCGGCGGGTCCACGAAGGGAAAATCCTCCGGTCGACCCAGGTGCAGCGCGCTCATCTGCAAGATCACCGCCGCCAGGTGCGTCCGCAGAATTTCCGGATCGGTGAACGGCGGACGGGACTGATAATCCTCCTCCGCGTACAGCCGGACGCAGACGCCCGCCATCACCCGCCCGCAGCGCCCGGCGCGCTGGTTGGCGCTGGCCTGCGAAATCTTCTCCACCGGCAGGCGCTGGATCTTGCTGCGCGGACTGTAGCGGCTGATGCGCGCCGTGCCGGGATCGATCACGTAACGGATGCCGGGCACGGTCAGCGAGGTTTCCGCCACGTTGGTGGCCAGCACGATGCGCGGCCGGCCGCGCGGCTGGAACACCCGGTTCTGCTCCGCCGCCGACAGCCGCGCGTACAACGGCAGGACTTCGGTATTCGGCGGATGGTGCTTGCGCAGGCTCTCGGCCGTTTCCCGGATTTCCCGCTCGCCGGAGAGGAAGATGAGAATATCGCCCGGTCCTTCCTGCCACACCTCGTCCACCGCGTCCAGAATCGCCTGCTGCAAGTCGCGGTCGCGCTCGTCCTCGTCCGCCGCCAGCAGCGGCCGGTAGCGCATCGCCACCGGGTAGGTGCGGCCCGAGACTTCGATGATCGGCGCTTGGGCGAAATGGCGGGAGAAGCGTTCGGGATCGATGGTCGCCGAGGTGATGATCAGTTTGAGATCGGGTCGCCGCGGCAGCAGCCGCTTGAGATAGCCCAGCAGGAAATCGATGTTCAGGCTGCGCTCGTGGGCCTCGTCGAGGATGATGACCTCGTACTGATCCAACTGGCGGTCGCTCTGGGTTTCCGCCAGCAGAATGCCGTCGGTCATCAGCTTGACCACCGTGTCCGGCCCGATCCGGTCGGAGAAGCGCACCTTGTAGCCGACCTGGCCGCCGACCGTCGCGCCCAGCTCCGCCGCGATCCGGGTCGCCACCGAGCGGGCGGCGATCCGGCGCGGCTGGGTGTGACCGATCAAGCCGGCAACTCCCAAGCCCAGCGACAGGCAGATTTTCGGCAGTTGCGTGGTCTTGCCGGACCCCGTTTCGCCGCACAGCACGATGACCTGATGCGCGCGGATCGCGGCGGCGATGGCCTCGCGATGGGCGTTGATCGGCAGGCTGTCGTCGAAGGTCGGAACCGGCAGCGCGGCGCGGCGTTCGCCCAACCGGGCGGCGGCGGCTTCCACTGCGGCGCTCAATTGCTCCAGACCGCGTTCGATCGGCTGACCCTCGCGCCAGCGGTGGCGCAGGCCATGCCAGCGTCGAGTGAAAAGGGCGCGGTCGCGGATCGGGCAATCGGCCAGCCGGGCTTGCAGGGCGCTCAGCACGGATTCCACGGGAGGTTCGTTCTGGGTTGGGTTCATTGTCTCAAATCCGTGCAAGCACCCGGAAAATATGCTTGCGGAATGTAATGCTTTCGCGTAATTTTCGTAACGGGTGGAGGTCGCAAACCCCCAATACCCAGCGTTGGGTGCCTGGATGCCGAATACCGGATCATCGGGGATCGGCAAAACGGCCCGGCAGGAAAAATCTTGGCATTGAGGTCTGGCGTTAATGAGTACAGGTACTGTGAAGTGGTTTGACGAAGCCAAGGGGTTCGGTTTCATCGCTCCCGAAGACGGCAGCAGTGACGTATTCGTTCACTACTCGGTCATCGAAGGCAAGGGATTCCGAACCCTGGCGGAAAACCAGAAAGTCGAGTTTGATGTCAAAGTCGGCCCCAAAGGTCCGCAAGCCACGATGGTCAAAAAATTCGCGGCGGCAACCTAACAATCAATCAACCACCCCATCCATCAAACGACAAAGCCCCGCTTCACGCGGGGCTTTGTCGTTTCCCGGCCATCATTAACCCAACGACTTGGCCCGGCTCCGCTATAATGCCGCGCCCGCCTCAGCCTGATAGAACCGAATCGTGATTGAAAAACTTCGCAACATCGCCATTATCGCCCACGTGGATCACGGCAAGACCACGCTGGTGGACAAACTGCTGCAACAAGCCGGCACGTTCGGCGACCGGGTCGCGCCGGTGGAACGGATCATGGATTCCAACGACCTGGAGAAGGAGCGCGGCATCACCATTCTCGCCAAGAACACCGCCCTCTACTGGCGCGACTACCACATCAACATCGTCGACACCCCCGGCCACGCCGATTTTGGCGGGGAAGTCGAACGGGTGCTGTCGATGGTCGATTCGGTGCTGCTGCTGGTGGACGCGGTGGATGGCCCCATGCCACAGACCCGCTTCGTCACTCAGAAAGCCTTCGCCATGGGCTTTCGGCCGATCGTCGTCATCAACAAGATCGACCGGCCCGGGGCCCGGCCGCATTGGGTGCAGGATCGCACTTTCGATCTGTTCGACCGACTGGGCGCGACCGACGAACAACTGGATTTCCCGGTGATCTACGCCTCGGCGCTGCACGGCTACGCCGGACTGGAAGAAACCGTGCGCTCCGGCGACATGACTCCGCTGTTCGAAACCATCATCCAGCACGTTTCGCCGCCGCAAGTCGATCCCGAGGGTCCCTTTCAATTACAGGTCAGCTCGCTGGACTACAGCAGCTATGTCGGGGTGATCGGCATCGGCCGCATTCGCCGGGGCCGGATCAAAACCAACACCCCAGTCGTCATTCTCGACCGGCACGGCAATCGCCGCAACGGCCGGATGCTGCAAATCCTGGGCTTTCAGGGTCTGGAACGCATCGAGTTTCCCGACGCCGCCGCCGGCGACATCATCGCTTTCACCGGAGTGGACGGGCTGGGCATTTCCGACGTGCTCTGCGATCCCGGCGCGGTCGAGTCCCTGCCGCCGCTCAAGGTCGACGAACCGACCATGAGCATGACCTTCCAGGTCAACACCTCGCCCTTCGCCGGCCGCGAAGGGAAATACGTCACCAGCCGCCAGATCCGCGAACGGTTGAATCGGGAGCTGATCCACAACGTGGCGCTGCGCATCGAGGACAGCGACGATCCCGACAAATTCCAGGTGTCCGGACGCGGCGAGCTGCATCTGTCGATCCTGATCGAGAACATGCGCCGCGAGGGCTACGAACTGGCGGTGTCGCGCCCGGAAGTGATCGTGCGCGAGATCGACGGCGAATCCTGCGAACCCTACGAGCAGTTGACGGTGGACGTGGAGGAGCAGCATCAGGGCACGATCATGGAAAAGCTCGGCGAACGGCGCGGCGAGCTGCTGGACATGCAGCCCGACGGCAAGGGCCGGGTCCGGCTGGATTATCGGATTCCGGCGCGCGGCCTGATCGGCTTCCAGACCGAATTCCTGACCGCCACCTCCGGCACCGGGCTGATCTACCATGTCTTCGACCGCTACGGACCCTTGAAAAAGGGTGCCATCGGCGCGCGGAACAACGGGGTGCTGATCGCCAACGCCACCGGCAAGGCGCTGGCCTACGCGCTGTTCAATCTCCAGGAGCGCGGGCGGCTGATGGTCGGTCCCGGCGACGAGGTCTACGAGGGCATGATCGTCGGCATCCATTCCCGCGACAACGATCTGGTGGTCAACCCGCTCAAGGCCAAGCAACTCACCAACATCCGCGCCGCCGGCTCGGACGAAAACATCCTGCTGGTTCCGCCGGTGCGGATGAGCCTGGAACAGGCGCTGGAGTTCATCGAC
>REEE01000228.1 GCA_007695245.1 Candidatus Competibacteraceae bacterium
TTTCACGTGAAACCTGCCGGACCCCGCTGGCGAATGTTTCACGTGAAACCTGCCGGACCCCCCGCTGGTGGATGCTATTTTCCCATCTTCCACCCTTCCTTGACCTTCTCCAGCACCGCGTTGATGGGCTCCAGCACTTCATCCGGCAGTTCCATCCGGCCATCGCCGCATTCGATCCGCACGACGAAACGCAAGGGGATCTGATGGGCGGCTGACCAATCCATCAGATCGGGAAGCGCATCGCTCAAGTCCTGAATTTCATGGCTGGCCAGTTCCATTTCAGCGCTGGCGATAAACCTGCGATAGCGGGTCTTTGATGGATCATCAATGGTGGGCGGCTTCGGCTTGGGGAAGTCCTTTTTTTCCCGCAAAACAACCTGCCGCGCGGCGGCGAATTCACACGGCCAAGCACCTTCCAACTCCAGGTAATGGGCGCGCAACGCGCCGTCGATCACCTCCCGCACGGTCTGCCACGGCAACGGCAAGCCGGTTTTTTGCGACAGCGCTTCCGCCAGGTTCCATGCGGTGGCCGCGCCGTCGTTCCAGGCATCAGGGAGGGCGCCGGGCAACAGTTCCAGGACGTTGACGGCCGGCGGCGGCGGGCGCAGCGTGGCCGCCTCGGTCAGGACCCCAGCGGGGATGGGTTCGCCCAGCAGGCTGGCCGGTTCGTTGACCAGCCACAACGTCCCGGCGGCCACCGCCTGGGCGATAGCGGCGTCCACCGTCGCCGGTTCGGTTCTGGGGATCGCCAGCGGTTCTTCGTAGCCGCCTTTGTCGACGATGACCGCGTGGCTGCCCTGAAAATAGGCGTGGACCTGGTGAACCGCGAGCGTGTCGCCCGACCACAGACCGGGCAAGCGGCCTGGGGCCAGTAACGCGCCGTCCAGTTCCGCCAGCGTCGCCGCTTCGGACAACATCAGTTCCAAATCCCGGTCTTTCATCACTGCTTCTTCCGGGCGGGCGAACCACCAGGTCCGCACGGTGCGATCCGGGCGGGTCAATTGCAGGACGAACGCCCCCTTGGCGCAGCCGTCGGCCAGGGTGTCGTAAATATCCTGGGTCCGCAGCATCTTGGGCAAGGCCGGATTCGCGGCAAAGGCGTTGACTAAATCCTTGACCCGCCGGCGGGTATCGCCCTCGTGCCACAGCGGATAGGCACCGCCGGGCAACAGCGCATCGGCATCCAGGGCGGTGTCCTTGATGCGGGCGTCCTGGCTGGCTTTGACGGCCTCGAACAGAGGACCGTCGCTTACCGTGATCCGAAAGGCGTGGGGCTGACCCTGCTCCGAGATGGTGACAACGACGTGATAGGCTTGCCGCAACAGACCGGGAACACTCTGCTTGGCGGCCTGTAGTTTGGCTTGCAACTGGGTCTTGCGGGCCGGGTCCACCGTGCCCTCCAGCCGGTTCAGGTCGGCCTCGACCTTCTCCCAGGCCAACGCGTCCCGGAGGCGCGCCCTGACCGCGTGCAGGCCATCGCGGGAGGGAACCACCAGCAGCACGGCGTTGGGATAGGCGCGGGGAGTATCGGTGCCGGTTTTTTCCGTCAGGAACGCCAGGGCGGCTTTGCTGGGGGCGCGGGCATCGGAAGCGGCGTCCGGGCCGAGAATGGCGAAGTGAAAGGCGCCGTCGTCCTCGATGTCGCTCGGCTGCCGGGGCAGGATGTGCAAGCGCACGCCCAGACCGGGAGGAACCTGGAACCAGGTTTTGAGCTTGCCGATCTCCTCCCCCAACCGCGCCGCGACCACGTCCTCGGCGATGTCCTTTTCCGCTTGGTCGTGCATGTGCTTGAGGTTGGGGCGATTGCCCAGCCGCCATTCCCTGGGCAGGTCGGCGGCGGCGGTCTCTGTGTATTTGTCATCCAGCCAGTGACTGTCGTCGGCCCAACCGCGCAACCCCTTTTCCAGGTTGATCTTGTCGGGGCGGGTCGGCCCGATCAGCCGCAGCAACTCCAGCGTCTTGGCGGTGCGGCCGATCGGTTGCGAATGCAGGAACGTGGCGATGACCGCCTGTTCCAGTTCGCGGCGTTTCAGGCCAATCACTTGATCCTGCCAGTAACGGGCGCGCTCCAGTTCGCTGGCCAGCAAGCCCTTCCAGTCCTGTTTGCGACCGCTGTCGTCCTCATTTTCGGCGTAGATGCACAATTCGCGGGTGGCCTCGGCCAGATCGGGGCGACCGGGCACGTTGAGAAAGGCCGCCGGCCCGATCAAGGGGCTGGCGTCCCAAGCCTCCGCTTGCCGCAAGGCCAGCGCAAAGGTCCGCAACACGCCACGGGTTTTCTGAAAGCGGTCGAGGCTGGTCCATTTGCCGTAAAACACGTCGGTGAGGTCGGGATGAAACGGGTAGTTTTTGAGGAACAGTTCCTCGGCGTCCTTGCTCCTGGCGCTGTCGTCGAAGGCTTGGAGACCCTTGAGGGCGGCGATGACGTGTGGCTTGAAGGCGGCGCGGTCTTGAATCGATTCCGGGGTGAAGAAGCGACGGCGCAGGACTTCCGCCACATCCTCCCTGACCACCGGTTCGATGGCCGCTTCCCGATAGCGATTGAAGATGTCGTACAACTGGCCCTGCAGGATGCGGCCCAAGGCATCGTTTTGATCGGGATCGCTCGCCAGTAGGGACGCCACCATGGCGCAGCGGGGCACACTGGCGATGGCTTGGGTCAGGGCCTGGAAGAAGTAGATCAACAAGTCGCGCGCTTGAGGGTCCTGGGCCAGCTTGCCGCGCACGTACATCATCACTTCGTCGATCAGCACCAGCACGCTTGATCCCTGTTGGGTCACCGCCGCCAGCAGCGGGCCGATCACGGTATCCGCCGGCGGTGTGGTGCGTTCCTCGGCCTGGCCGTCATCTCGCATCTGGGCCAGTCCGGCGTCGCCGGCCAATTGATAAGCTAGCAGGCTCCACGGTTGTTTGAGACGGCGGGTCTGGCCGTCGGGGGCGCATACCGCCAGACCTTTTTCCAGGTCCACCTTGTCGAAGCACAAGGCGACCACATGGGCGCGGGACAAGGGTTGACCGATATGTTGCACGAATTCCTGCACGGCGGGCAAATCGGGCAGGTGGGCGGGGTCGTGGAACAGATGGCGCAAGGTGATCAGGGTATGGGTTTTGCCGCCGCCGTAGGTCAATTCCAGTTGCCGCACGGCCTTGTCGCTTTGGCCGGCCAGCCGCAGGGCCACGTCTTTGACCAGTTCGCGCAGGTTGTGGGTCGGATAGGTCAGGGCGAAAAACTGGCGCGGGTCTTCGTACAACGGACGCTGGCCGCTTTGCATCAGCACTTCGTGGAGATCGGCGGCGAATTGGTTGAGCGCCAGTTCGCCGGTGCGCAGGTCGTCGCGCAGGGTGACGACGGCGTGCCAGGGTTTCCAGGGTAATTGCGACGGCGGATTCATGGGCGATTGACGCGGATCAGTTGGTTAGACAGAGTTCCCGCCGCGGCCAGGGCGGCGTGCAGGCGTTGGGCCTGGCCGGTGAAGTCGGGATCGAAGGTGCATACGATGATGCCGGCATGGTGGGGAACCGCGCGATGCAGTTGGATGAAATGCTTGCGGTTGAGGGTGACCACCGCCCGCTGCTCGGCGCTCGCCAACGACAGGACCGCCTCATCGGGAATCGCCTGCCGGGCTACGCCAGATTCGTGCATGGTCACTACATCGTGCCCCAAGCGGCGTAATTCGGTCACGACCGGCAACGGAAAATTCTCGTCGGCGTAGAGTCGCGCCATGAGTCAAGCGTCCTCGTTTTCCCGGATTTGCCGGTCGATTTCGTCGCGATGCGAGCGGACATACCCCCAGGCATTGGCCAGATCCTCGGCACGCAAGCCGGGGTAGGATCGCAAGAGATCGGCTTCGGTGACCCCCAGTCGCCGGGCCTGTTCCAGCACCCAGACCGGGATGCGGGTACGCACGATGCAAGGTTCGCCGCCGGCTACGCCGGATTGGGTTTCGATGCCGGGAAAGGCGTCGCCCAAGTCGCGCACGATCCATTGCAGGAGTTGCGCTTTCTCCGCCCGGCTGAGGGTGGAGAGCAGTTTTTCGGTTTCCTGAATCGCGTTCATTGGCTCGGAACCTCTTGGTCGGTTCATCTACATCCCAGGCAACGTGCCCGATATCGGCCTGGCGATCTTCACGCCCAGATGGTTGCTCAGACTTTCCAGCACGGCGCGCTCCTCGCTACCGGCTGCGGATAATTCCAGCACGGCCTGCAACACCCGCTTGAACAGTTCCTGTCCGCGCAAGCCGTGAGTATCGAGATACTCGTCCACATGGGCCACTTGGCCGGCTTTCCACAACTGCATCAAGCGGTGAATGCGGTCGATCAGAGGCACGGCCTGCCCGCCGGGAGCTTCCATCCCCAGATTCTTGTCCTTGCGCTGATGCCAGGCTTTGAGCTTGACGGTGGCGCCGCCGGGGCTGGCGCTTTCGGCCTCGTTGGCTTCGGCGGCGTCCTCGTCCTCGACGGATTCGGCAACGGCGGTTTTCGAGTTGGCCAGCAAGTCCCAGGTCTGAAGCAGGGTGCGGTCGGACAGGCCGCAGGATTGGCCGTAGAGGATGACTTGGCCGATGGGGGCCGGCTCGAAGCCGAAATCGTGGCGGTGCAGCAGGTAGTAGGCGGTCAGATCGTCCAACTGTTCGGCGGCGGCACTGGCACCGTCGGGATTGTCCTGGGACAGCACCCGCCCGACCACGAAATCCACCACGAAGCGGCGGACTTGGTTGAGAAATTCGCCGATAGTCATGACGCCGCCTTCGACTTTTCGGACCGCCGGGTATTGGCTGAAGGATTCCAGCGCCGGGCCGGTGGCCGCCCAGACGAAATCGGGGCCGCGAATGCCGGCGTCCCAGAAGTCGCGCAGTTGCTGGGTGATCCGCTGGTGCATGTCGGTCAGGACGGCGCTTTCCCAGTCGGCCTTGGCCGTGGCCGGGCGCTTTTTGCAAACCATCCAGATGGAGGAGGCGAGCGCCGCCGAAGTCAGAGCGCGGGTACGATTGGCCATTTCGGTTTGAATCGGCCAACTGGCGGTCACCACGAAACCGGC
>REEE01000250.1 GCA_007695245.1 Candidatus Competibacteraceae bacterium
CCGCGAGGGCGGTCGCACCGTCGGCGCCGGCGTCGTCGCGAAAATTATCGAGTGAGCGCCATGACCACCAGCCAGCGTATTCGGATTCGCCTGAAGGCGTTCGACCATCGGCTGATCGATCAGTCGGCCCGGGAAATTGTCGAGACCGCCAAGCGCACCGGCGCTCAGGTCCGTGGCCCGATCCCATTGCCGACCAAGATGGAACGCTTTACCGTGCTGGTTTCACCGCACGTTAACAAGGACGCGCGCGACCAGTACGAGCTGCGCACTCATAAACGGCTCATGGATATCGTGGACCCCACCGACAAGACGGTCGATGCGCTGATGAGACTCGACCTCGCCGCCGGCGTGGATGTACAGATCAAGCTGAACTAAGCGGCGGAACCTAGACTTGGGCCATGAGGGGCGCCTTCCCCTCCTCTGGCCAGCATGGAGGTACTCAAAAATGGCGATAGGACTCATCGGCCGCAAGGCCGGTATGACGCGCGTCTTTACGGAAGACGGGGTCTCGATTCCCGTGACGCTGATCGAGGTCGAACCCAACCGGATCACTCAGGTGAAGACCGAGGAAACCGATGGCTATCGGGCCTTGCAGGTGACGGTCGGCAGCCGCCGGCCCAGCCGGGTCACCAAGCCCATGGCCGGCCATTTCGCCAAGGCGGGAGTCGCTCCGGGGCGGGGTCTGTGGGAGTTTCGCCTGGCTGAGGGGGAGAGTGAGGATTTCGGGGTCGGCGTCGAACTGACGGTGGATCGGTTTCAGGCCGGGCAAAAAGTCGACGTGACCGGCACCACCATCGGCAAGGGCTTCGCCGGTACGATCAAACGCCACCATTTCAGCGGCCAGCGCGCCAGCCACGGTAATTCTCTGTCCCATCGCGCGCCCGGCTCCATCGGTCAGAACCAGAGCCCCGGGCGGGTGTTCAAGGGCAAGAAGATGGCCGGCCATCTCGGCGCGGCGCGGCGTTGCGTGCAGAACCTGGAAGTGGTTCGAGTGGACGCGGAGCGCAACCTGCTGGCGATCAAGGGCGCGGTGCCCGGCCATAAGGGCGGCGACGTGATGATTCGGCCCGCCGTGAAAGCGCGGCGCTAAGGAGGCGATATGGAACTTCAGGTCAAGAACGCGAACGGCGCGACGTCCAGCCCAGTCGCGGTCGCCGAGGAAATTTTTGCCCGGCCGTTCAACGAAACGCTGGTGCATCAAGTGGTGGTGGCTTATCTGGCGGGCGCCCGCGCCGGCACGCGCGCGCAGAAGAACCGCGCTCAGGTGCGGGGCGGTGGTGCCAAGCCGTGGCGACAGAAGGGCACCGGTCGCGCCCGCGCCGGCTCCATTCGCAGCCCGCTGTGGCGGGGCGGCGGAGTGACCTTTGCGGCTCGGCCGCAGGATCATTCGCAGAAGGTCAACCGCAAGATGTACCGCGCCGCCATGCGCGCCATTTTCTCGGAACTGGCGCGCCAGGAACGATTGCTGGTGGTGGATACGCTCGATCCGCCGGAAATTAAAACCAAGCACATGATCGCGCAACTGAAGAGTTTTGGCCTGGCCGACCAGCGTCGGGTCTTGCTGGTGGCCGAGGACATCGGTCTCAATTTGTATTTGTCGTCCCGCAACCTGCCCGGTGTGGCGGTGATCGATGTGGCGGGCCTGGATCCGGTCAGCCTGGTCGGGTCCGATACCGTGGTGATGACGGTGGGCGCGGTTCAGCGCGTCGGGGAGTGGCTGGCATGAACCAGGAACGGTTGCTGAAGGTTTTACTGGCCCCACATATCTCCGAAAAGAGCAATCGCGTGGCCGAACGGCACAATCAAGTGGTGTTCAAGGTCGCCCGCGACGCTACTAAACCGGAAATCAAGGACGCCGTGGAATTGCTGTTCAAGGTCAAGGTCAAGGGCGTCACGGTCCTGAATGTCAAGGGTAAGCGCAAGCGCTTCGGCTTGGTCCACGGGCGGCGTTCCGACTGGAAAAAAGCCTATGTCGCCCTGGAAACCGGCCACGAAATCGATTTCATGAGCGCGGAGTGAGCAGGCGCATGCTCTGTGACCCGAGAATTAAGGTGAATTACCATGCCTATCGTCAAGACTAAACCCACCTCGCCCGGCCGGCGTTTTGTGATCAAGGTCGTCAACCCGAAATTGCACAAGGGGCGGCCCTACGCGCCGCTGCTCGAAAAGCAGACTCGGACCGGCGGTCGCAACAATCATGGCCGGATCACGACCCGACATCAGGGCGGCGGCCACAAGCAGCATTATCGACTGGTCGACTTCAAACGCGACAAGGATAACGTGCCGGCCAAGGTCGAGCGGCTGGAATACGATCCCAATCGCAGCGCCCATATCGCGTTGCTGCTGTATGCCGACGGCGAGCGCCGGTATATCATCGCGCCCCGCGATGTCGAGGTCGGCGCGGCGCTGCTGTCCGGCCCGGCGGCACCGATCAAGCCGGGCAATGCGCTGCCGTTACGCAGCGTGCCGGTCGGCAGCCAAGTGCATTGCGTGGAGTTGCGACCCGGCAAAGGCGCGCAGTTGGCCCGTAGCGCTGGCGCTTCCGTGCAGTTGGTCGCCCGCGAAGGCCGCTACGCGACCTTGCGGCTGCGTTCCGGGGAAATCCGCAAGGTTCACGTCGATTGCAAGGCGACGATCGGCGGGGTCGGCAACGAGGAACACAACTTGCGCTCCCTCGGTAAGGCCGGTGCCAAACGCTGGCGCGGGATCCGACCCACGGTGCGCGGCGTGGCCATGAATCCGGTGGATCATCCGCACGGCGGCGGCGAGGGCCGCACGTCCGGCGGCCGTCACCCGGTGTCGCCCTGGGGCGTACCCACCAAGGGTTATAAAACCCGCTCGAACAAGCGTACCGATAAATTCATCGTGCGCCGGCGGAAAAAGAAATGATGCGTAGGCCACTCCGCCGAACCATGGGGCGCGCAACCGGGAGGACTCAGTAAAGTGCCACGTTCGATCAAGAAAGGACCGTTTGTGGATCTTCACTTGACTAAAAAAGTGGAGCAAGCGGTCGCTATGAATACCAAGCGGCCCATCAAAACCTGGTCGCGGCGCTCGATGATCGTGCCCGATATGATCGGCTTGACCATCGCCGTGCATAACGGTCGTCAACACGTGCCGATTTTGGTCACCGAGAACATGGTGGGCCACAAATTGGGCGAGTTTGCCGCCACCCGCACCTATCGCGGCCATGCGGCGGACAAGAAGTCCAAATAAATAGGAAACCAGCCGATGCAAGCCGTCGCGATTTTGAAGCACGCCCGTATCTCGCCGCAGAAGGCCCGGTTGGTGGCCGACCAGGTTCGCAGCCTGTCGGTGGAGCGGGCCCTGCAGATTCTGACCTTTAGCAACAAGAAAGCAGCCCAACTCATCAAGAAGGTTCTGGAGTCGGCTGTGGCCAACGCCGAACACAACGAAGGCGCCGATATCGATGAGTTGAAAGTGGCGACGATCTGTGTGGATGGCGGCCCGGTGTTGAAGCGGATGCACGCCCGCGCCAAGGGCCGCGGTAACCGCATCATCAAGCGCACCAGCCATATCACCGTGACCGTGGCCGAGCAATAGGAGCAAGAACGACATGGGTCAAAAAGTCAGCCCCACGGGGATCCGGCTGGGTATCTCGACCGACTGGACATCCAAATGGTACGCCAATAGCAAGAGTTTTCCCGACCTGCTGGAAACCGATCTGCGCGTCCGGCAGTTTCTGAAGAAAAAGCTGGCCAGCGCCTCGGTCAGTCGGATTCAGATCGAGCGGCCGGCCCGGTTGGCGCGGGTGACCGTTCACACCGCCCGCCCCGGCGTGGTGATCGGTAAGAGAGGCGAGGATATCGAAGCGCTGCGCAAGGAAGTCGCCCGGATGATGCGCCTGGAAGTCAAGGATCTGCAGATCAATATCGAAGAGATCCGCAAGCCGGAGCTGGACGCCTATTTGGTCGCCGAAGGGGTAGCCCAGCAGTTGGAGCGGCGCATCATGTTCCGGCGGGCGATGAAGCGCGCGGTCACCAACGCGATGCGCCTGGGTGCCCTGGGTATCAAAATTCAGGTTGCCGGTCGCTTGAACGGCGCGGAGATCGCCCGCAGCGAGTGGACGCGCGAGGGTCGGGTACCGCTGCATACGCTGCGCGCCAACATTGATTACGGTACCGCGGAAGCCAAGACGACTTATGGGGTCATCGGGATCAAGGTCTGGATTTTCCGGGGCGAAGTGTTTGGCTTGGACCGGCCGGGTGAGATGAAACCTGAAAAGGCGGCCGGCTAGTTGAAGGCCCGATCGGGGTTGCGCGACGCCGCGACGCGGCGTTCATTATTGATGGACGGGATGAAACATGCTACAGCCGAAAAGAACGAAATTCCGCAAACAGCGCAAGGGGCGCAACCGCGGGGTCGCGACCAGTGGCACCTCGGTGAGTTTCGGCGAGTACGGGTTGAAATGCACCACCCGCGGGATGGTGACCGCCCGCCAGATCGAAGCCGCGCGCCGTGCGATCAACCGCTATATCAAGCGCGGCGGCAAGGTGTGGATTCGGATCTTCCCCGACAAGCCGATTACCAAAAAACCCCTGGAAGTGCGCATGGGCAGCGGCAAGGGCAGCGTCGAGTACTGGGTGGCACCGGTGCAACCGGGCCGCGTGCTGTACGAGGTGGAAGGAGTTTCCGAGGTCGTCGCCCGCGAGGCGTTTCGTCTGGCGGCGGCCAAGCTCCCGGTACAGACGATTTTCGTGACCCGGACGGTGATGTAATGAAAGCGAGCGAGTTGCGAAAAAAAAATGTGGATGAGCTGCGGCAGGAATTGCTGGCGCTGTTGCGCGAGCAATTCAATCTGCGGATGCAAAAGGCCACCGGTCAGTCGAACAAGTCGCACCTGTTTCAACAGGTGCGGCGTAATATCGCGCGAGTCAAGATGGTGTTAGGCGAGAAGGCGGGGCAAACATGACAACGGATACCCAAGTGGAACGGACCCTGAGCGGGCGCGTGACCAGTAACAAGATGGACAAGACCGCCACCGTGACGATCGAACGGTTGGTCAAACATCCCATTTATGGCAAGTACATCCGCCGGACCACCAAACTGCACGTCCACGACGAGCAGAATCAGTGCCAGGAAGGCGATTTGGTGACCATCAAGCAATGTCGGCCCTTATCCAAGACCAAGGCTTGGATGCTCGTTGGCATCGTCGCGCGCGCGGAGTGACCGCCGTTAGCCGACGGGCGCTTGCGGGTCGGGGTTTTCCAGAATTCGCCAACGGAATGTAACGCCATGATTCAGATGCAAACGATGTTGGATGTCGCCGACAATAGTGGCGCTCGCCGGTTAATGTGCATTAAGGTGTTGGGCGGTTCCCATCGCCGGTACGCGCATATCGGCGACATCATTAAAGTCAGCGTCAAGGATGCGAAACCCCGTGGGAAGGTCCACAAGGGCGAGGTTTATAACGCGGTAGTCGTGCGAACCCGCAAGGGCGTGCGGCGGCCGGATGGGTCGGCAATCCGTTTCGACGGCAATGCCGCGGTGCTGCTCAATAACAAACTGGAGCCGATCGGCACGCGCATTTTCGGGCCGGTCACCCGTGAGTTGCGCGGCGAACGGTTTATGAAAATCATTTCCCTGGCTCCGGAAGTGCTGTGAAGCGGAAGGAAGGCGGTTATGCGCAGAATTCGTAAAGACGATGAAGTGATCGTCATTGCCGGCAAGGATAAAAGCCGGCGTGGCAAGGTGATGCGGGTCGTGGATGACGAACGGGTGATCGTGGCGGGCATCAATCTGATCAAGCGCCATACCAAGCCCAATCCGGCGCGGGGTGTGGCGGGTGGCATTATCGAGCGCGAAGCGTCGATTCACATTTCCAATGTCATGCTGTTCAACCCGGTCACCCGGAAGGGCGACCGGGTCGGTTTTCGGGTGTTGGAGGATGGGCGCAAGGTGCGCTATTTCAAATCCAACAATGAAGTCGTGGATGTCTGATTTTAAGGAGGCGGTCATGGCCCGACTGCAACAGTATTATCGCGAGACGGTCGCGCCGAAACTGCTCGAGCAGTTCGGTTACCGTAATGTCATGGAAGTGCCCAAGATCACCAAGATCACCCTGAATATGGGCGTCGGTGAGGCGGTCGCCGACAAGAAGATTATGGAACACGCGGTCGGCAACCTGACCCAGATCGCTGGCCAGAAGCCGATCGTCACCCTGTCGCGCAAGTCGATCGCCGGCTTCAAGATTCGCGAGGGTTGGCCGATCGGTTGTAAGGTGACGCTGCGCCGCGCGCGGATGTATGAGTTTCTGGATCGGCTGATCAACGTTGCGATCCCGCGCATCCGCGATTTCCGCGGCTTCAGCGCCCGCGCGTTTGACGGTCGAGGCAACTACAGCCTGGGCGTGCGCGAGCAAATCATTTTTCCGGAAATCGATTACGACAAGATCGACGCCATTCGCGGCCTCGATATTACCATTACCAGCAACGCGCGCACTGATGAAGAAGGCCGCGCGTTGCTGGCGGCTTTCGATTTCCCGTTTCGGAACTGAGGACGAAGGTGTGGCGAAACAGAGCATGATCAACCGCGAGGCCAAGCGGGCGCGTACCGTCGAACGGTATGCCATCCAGCGGGCCGCGCTGAAAGAAACGATTCGCGATCCGGCCAACGACGACGAGCAACGACGGGAAGCCCAGCGCCGCCTGCAGGCGTTGCCGCGCGATGCCAGTCCGACCCGGTTGCACAGTCGCTGTCGCTTGACCGGTCGGCCGCATGGTTTTTACCGGAAATTCGGGTTGGGCCGGAACAAGTTGCGGGAAGCCGCCATGCGCGGCGATGTGCCGGGTTTGCGCAAGGCGAGTTGGTGAAGGCGGTCACGCCATTCCGGACGGATCATAGCGCCCTAAGTTCAGGGTGACCCCGCCGCCGGCGGGGCTCCCAGACTGACCACGCGGAGTAAATGAAGCAACATGAGTATGAGCGACCCCATCGCGGATATGCTGACGCGCATCCGCAACGCCCAGGCCGCCGCCAAGGTCCAGGTGATCATGCCCTCTTCCAAGCTGAAGAGGGCGATCGCCCAAGTCCTGCGCGACGAGGGCTACATCACTGACTTTGCGGTGGCGCCGAATCCGGACGGTCATTTGGAATTGACCCTGGCCCTCAAATATTTCGAGGGCCGACCGGTTATCGAACAGATCGACCGGGTCAGTCGTCCGGGCCGGCGCGTGTTTCGCGGCAAGGATAAGCTGCCCAAGGTGATGAATGGTCTCGGTGTGGCCATCGTCTCCACGCCCAGCGGCTTGATGAGCGATCGCGCGGCGCGCGCCGCCGGGCATGGTGGTGAAGTGCTGTGCGTCGTGGCCTAGAGGAGCATTACCCGTGGTAACTCTCATCAAGGAAAAGCAAATTCGCAGCTCGCGAGTCGGGAGAAACCCGATCCCGGTGCCGGCGGGTGTGGAAGTGACCATCGACGGCCAGCAGGTCGCCGTCAAGGGCAAAAAAGGCGCGCTCGAACTCGCCGTGCATCCGTGGGTGGTGGTCCAGCAGGAGGGCGGCATCCTGAAAGTCAGCCCGCGCACGGTGACCAAAGACGGCAAGCATCGAGCGATGACCGGCACCATGCGCGCCTTGCTCAACAATATGGTCGTTGGGGTCACCCAGGGTTTCGAGCGTAAATTGCAACTGGTCGGCGTCGGCTACCGCGCCCAAGCCCAAGGCAAGGTGTTAAACCTGACGCTCGGGTTTTCCCATCCGGTGGCGTTCGCGGTGCCCGAAGGCGTTCTCATCGAAACCCCCACTCAGACCGAAATCATCGTGCGGGGCGTGGACAAACAGCAGGTCGGCGAAGCCGCCGCCAAGATCCGCGCCTACCGGCCGCCGGAACCCTACAAAGGGAAAGGCGTGCGCTATACGGACGAGACCATCATTCTGAAAGAAGCCAAGAAGAAGTAGGAAACCGCCATGGACAAAAAAGCAGCCGACAAGAAGGCCGCGCGTCTGCGGCGTGGCTTGCGGACCCGGTACAAGATTCGCGAACTGGGCGTTCACCGATTGTGCGTGCATCGTACGCCCCATCACATCTACGCCCAACTCATCGCCCCGGCGCCGACCGGCGGCGACCGGACGCTGGCCGCCGCCTCCACGCTGGAGCCGGCATTGCGTCAAAACCTCAAGAGCACCGGCAACATCGAGGCGGCGCGGGTGGTGGGTAAAGCCATCGCCGAGAAGGCCAAGGCCATCGGCGTGACCCAGGTGGCGTTCGATCGTTCCGGTTTCAAATATCATGGCCGGGTCAAGGCGCTGGCCGATGCCGCCCGCGAGAACGGTTTGGAGTTTTAAGGAGCCAACAATGGCGACGAACGTGGAAAGTTCCCAGAATACCGATGGGCTGCAAGAGAAATTAATCACTGTTAATCGGGTGGCCAAGGTGGTCAAGGGCGGCCGGCAGTTCGGCTTCACCGCGCTGACCGTGGTGGGCGACGGCAACGGCCGGGTCGGCTTGGGTTACGGCAAGGCCCGCGAGGTGCCGATGGCGATCCAGAAGGCGATGGACAAGGCCCGCCGAAATCTGCGAGGCGTGGCGTTGAACGGTGCCACCCTGCAATATCCGATCACCGCCGAGCACGGTGCCGCGCGGGTCTTCATGCAGCCGGCTTCCGAGGGAACCGGGATTATCGCCGGGGGCGCCATGCGCGCCGTATTCGAAGTGGTGGGCGTCAAGGACGTGCTGGCCAAGTGCATCGGCTCGCGCAACCCCATCAATGTGGTGCGGGCGACGATTCGTGGCCTGAGCGCCATCAAGTCCCCCGAGTACCAGGCCGCCAAGCGCGGCAAGACCGTGGATGAAATCCGGAGTTGAAGAACATGACGGACAAGTTGAAAGTCACGCTCGTCAAAAGCGTGCATGGCCGACTGGCCAGGCACCAGGCTTGTGTGCGTGGGTTGGGACTGCGGCGGATGCACAGCAGCGCGGTCGTCGTCAATACCCCGGAAAATCGCGGCATGATTCGCAAGGTGTCGTATCTATTGAAGGTCGAGGAGGCCTGAAGCCATGCGTCTGAATACCCTCAAACCAGCGCCAGGCAGCCGGCCGGACAAACAGCGGGTCGGGCGCGGCATCGGTTCTGGACTCGGCAAGACCGCCGGTCGCGGCCACAAAGGCCAGCACGCCCGAGCGGGCGGCTATCACAAGGTCGGTTTCGAAGGCGGGCAGATGCCCTTGCAGCGGCGCTTGCCCAAGCGCGGTTTCCGGTCGATGACCGCCAAGGACACCGCCGAAGTGCGGCTGCACGCCCTGGCGAAGCTCGACGTCGAAACGATTGATTTGGCGGCGCTCAAGGCGGCTAATCTGGCGCCGATCTTCGCCAAAAAAGCCAAAGTCATCCTCGCCGGCACGTTGGATAAGCCCGTCACTCTGCGCGGTCTGGCGCTGACCAAGGGCGCGCGGGCCGCGGTGTTGGCGGCCGGCGGGACAATTCACGAATAAAGTCATTCTATTATGGCCAACCCCCTGCCGAATCTCGGCAAAATGACCGAATTGCGCCAGCGTCTCCTGTTTGTGTTGGGAGCGTTGGTGGTGTTCCGTATCGGCACCCATATCCCGGTGCCCGGCATCGACCCGGGCGCCATGGCGGCGTTGTTCGACCAGCAGCGCGGCACCATTCTCGACATGTTCAACATGTTCTCGGGCGGTGCGCTGGAGCGGCTGAGCTTGTTCGCGCTGGGGGTCATGCCCTACATCTCCGCATCGATCATCATGCAAATGATGTCGATGGTCGTGCCCTCGCTGGAGCGGCTGCGCAAGGAGGGGGGAGCGGCCGGCCGGCATACCTTGACGCGCTATACCCGCTATCTGACGGTGCTGCTGGCGACGTTCCAGGCGATCGGCGTCAGCATCGCGCTCCAGCATCAGACCGTGGGCGCCACTTCGGTGGTGATCACGCCCGGTCTGGGTTTTGTCCTGACCACCATGATCACCCTGGTTTCCGGCACCATGTTTCTGGTGTGGTTGGGCGAACAAATTACCGAACGCGGTATCGGCAACGGCATCTCCTTGCTGATCTTCGCCGGCATCGTCGCCGGTCTGCCGCAGGCGGTGGGCGGAACCCTGGAGCTGGCTCGCACCGGCGAGCTCCATGCCATGCTGGTCGTGTTCCTGCTGGTGATGGTCGTGTTGGTGACCGGTTTCGTGGTCTTCGTCGAACGAGGGCAGCGGCGGATTACGGTCAACTACGCCAAGCGTCAGCAGGGTCGCCGGGTCTACGCGGCCCAGACCACCCATTTACCGCTGAAATTGAACATGTCGGGGGTCATTCCGCCGATCTTCGCCTCCAGCCTGATTCTGTTTCCGAGCACGTTGGGCAGTTGGGTCGGTACCACTCCGGGTATGGAGTGGTTGCAGAATATCAGTTCGGCGCTGTCGCCGGGGCAGCCGCTCTATGTGATGTTTTACGCCGGCCTGATCATCTTCTTCTGTTTTTTCTACACGGCGCTGGTGTTCAATTCCAAGGAAACCGCCGATAACCTGAAGAAATCCGGGGCGTTTATTCCGGGGATCCGACCGGGCGCGCAAACCGCGACCTACGTCGACGGCGTCCTGACTCGCTTGACCACGATGGGCGCTCTGTACATCACGGCAGTCTGTTTGCTGCCCGAGTTTTTGATCCTGTACTGGCGGGTGCCGTTCTATTTCGGCGGCACCTCGCTGTTGATCATCGTGGTGGTGGTCATGGACTTCATGGCGCAGATTCAGGCGCACCTGATGTCGCACCAGTACGAGAGCCTGTTGAAAAAGAGCAGTTTCAAGGGCCACGGCCTGTCGCGCTGATGGAATCGCTAATTATTGTCGGCGCGCGCGCGGCGCGCGCATTGGGAGAACCCTCGTGAAAGTTCGTGCCTCGGTTAAGAAAATTTGCCGCCATTGCAAGATCATCCGCCGCAACCGCGTGGTGCGGGTGATTTGTCAGGATGCCCGTCACAAGCAGCGGCAGGGCTAGAATTCAATCATCCATATTGATCTACATCGTCAAGTCGGTTAGCTTGCCCGATCTTTGCGGGGCAAGACCCCACGATGGAAGGAGTTGCTAAGGCATGGCCCGTATTGCAGGTATCAACATTCCCGTCAACAAGCATGCGGTGATCGCATTGCAGGCTATTTATGGGATTGGCCGGACCCGCGCCCAACAGATTTGCGCGGCGGCCAACGTCGCCGCGGATCTTAAAGTGCGTGATTTGAACGAATCTCAGGTGGACGCCTTGCGCGTCGAGGTCGCCAAACACGCTGTGGAGGGTGATCTGCGCCGCGAGGTATCAATGAGTATCAAGCGGTTGATGGATTTGGGCTGTTACCGGGGTTTGCGCCACCGGCGCGGTCTGCCCGTGCGCGGTCAGCGGACTCGCACCAACGCCCGAACGCGCAAGGGTCCGCGGCGAGCGATTCGCAAATAGGCCAGACCTTTTCGCAGTTCCTCTTTCACCATTCCGTCGGCATAGGTTGGAGCATGGCAAAACCGGTTAGCAAGACGCGCAAGCGCGTTAAAAAAAATGTCGTGGATGGCATTGCCCATATCCACGCTTCGTTTAATAACACCATCATCACCATCACCGACCGTCAAGGCAATACGCTGGGCTGGGCGACTTCGGGAGGTTCGGGCTTTCGCGGATCCCGCAAGAGCACGCCCTTCGCCGCCCAAGTCGCCGCCGAGCGGGTAGGCAACGCGGTCAAGGAGTATGGCGTCAAGAACCTGGAGGTGAATGTCAAGGGTCCGGGTCCCGGTCGGGAATCCGCCGTGCGCGCCCTGAATGCCGCGGGTTTTAAAGTGATGAGCATTATGGACGTGACGCCGATTCCGCATAACGGCTGTCGTCCCCCCAAACGCCGTCGCGTTTAATCCAGGAGTCATACCGTGGCGAGATATCTCGGTCCCAAGTGTAAGCTCAGCCGCCGGGAAGGCGTGGATCTGTTTCTGAAGTCCTCCGCCCGGGCGCTGGAATCCAAATGCAATCTGGAACGGCCGCCGGGCCAACACGGCGCGCGGCGCCCCCGGTTGTCGGATTACGGCCTCCAGTTGCGCGAGAAACAGAAGTTGCGCCGCACCTATGGGGTATTGGAACGGCAGTTCGTCAATTATTACAAGGAAGCCGCCCGCCGCAAGGGTTCCACGGGTGAGAACCTGCTGCGGTTGTTGGAGTGCCGCCTGGATAACGTGGTATACCGGATGGGGTTTGGCAGCACGCGCGCCGAAGCCCGGCAGTTGGTCTCGCACCAGGCCATCACGGTCAACGACCGCCGAGTCAACATTCCTTCCTATCAGGTCAAACCCGAGGATGTGGTGGCGATTCGCGAAAAGAGCCGCAATCAGACCCGTATCCAGTACGCGCTGCAATTGGCTCAAGGTCATGGTCTCGTGGACTGGGTCGCGGTGGATGCCGGCAAGATGAGCGGGGTGTTCAAGCGCGTTCCCGACCGGGGCGACCTGTCGGCGGATATCAATGAATCCTTGGTTGTGGAGCTGTACTCCAAGTGATCGACCCCGAGGGGAAAGCGATGGTGGGTGCTTTTGATTTGCTGAAACCGAGTCGCGTTGAGGTGGAAAAACTCACCGCGCATTCCGCGCGGGTGACGGTAGAGCCTTTGGAGCGAGGCTTCGGCTATACCCTCGGCAATGCCATGCGGCGGATTTTGCTCTCTTCCATACCCGGTGCCACGATTGTCGAGTGCGAGATCGAGCAGGTGCTGCATGAATACTCCACGATTGAGGGCGTACAGGAAGATGTGATCGACATCCTGCTGAACCTCAAGGGCGTGGCGGTCACCCTGCAGGACGGGGTCGACGAGGCGAGTCTGACCCTCACCAAGAAAGGCTTGGGTCCGGTGGTGGCCGGTGATATCGAGCGGAGCCATACGGTCGAGATCATCAATCCCGACCACGTCATCGCCCATCTGACCAAGAGTGGCGAATTGCACATGCGGCTCAAGGTCGAGCGCGGGCGCGGTTATTGGCCCGCCACCCAGCGTGATGGGGCCGACGGTGAAACCCGGCCGATCGGGCGACTGCGACTGGACGCCTCGTTCAGTCCCATCGAACGGATCAGTTACCGGGTGGAAAACGCCCGAGTCGAACAGCGAACCGATCTGGACAAACTGGTCCTGAATCTGGAAACCAACGGCACCATCGATCCGGAAGAAGCCATTCGCAAAGCGGCCCAGATTTTGCTGGATCAGCTTGCGGTGTTCGTGGATCTCAAGGGCCAGCGGGAAGAACCCCTGCTGCCACCGCCGCCGGTGGATATCGATCCGGTGTTGATGCAGCCCGTGGATGATCTCGAACTCACCGTCCGCTCGGCCAACTGCCTGAAAGCCGAGAATATCTACTATATCGGCGACTTGGTGCAGCGTACCGAGGGGGAATTGCTCAAGACCCCGAATCTCGGCAAGAAATCGCTGACCGAGATCAAGGACGTCCTGGCCAAGTACAAGCTGAATCTGGGGATGAAAATCGATAGCTGGCCGCCGCCAAACCTGAACCTCGAACAAGACGAGGAGCGCGCCGCCGCGTCGCGGCGCGCCGTCGCTAGCATGGCCATCGACGAAGCCGCCGACAAGCCCTCTCCGCCGCACCCGGAGACCACGGCGGGTGACGGCGATAGCGATGTCGAACCCTAACACCTGGTAAGTTTCGTACCCGTCCAGCGGTGGGCTGGATGGTCTGATTCGTCTGATCCTCGAGCTGATTTTCGAGTTGCAAGGAATTTGTCATGCGCCATTTAAATGCCGGTCGCAAACTGAATCGCACCAGCAGCCATCGTAAGGCCATGTTGCGTAACATGGCGGCCTCGTTGTTCACTCACGAACTGATCCGCACCACGTTACCCAAGGCCAAGGAACTGCGCCGGGTCGCGGAACCGTTGATTACCCTCTCCAAGGAAGACAGCGTGGCGCACCGGCGCCTCGCTTTCGACCGTCTGCGCAATCGGGAGGTGGTGACCAAATTATTCAACCAACTCGGACCCCGCTATCAGGCGCGCCCGGGCGGTTATCTGCGCATTTTGAAGTGTGGTTTCCGGGCGGGCGATAACGCGCCGATGGCGTATGTTGAGTTGGTGGATCGACCCGCCGCCGCCCAGGCTGAATAGCGCGCCTGTCCGGTGTCGGGGAAGTCAAAGCCGGGTTTTCGAGCCCGGCTTTTTCGTGGTTGCGGAATGGTGAATCGTGATATTGGCGCTGTTTACTGACTTTGGTTGGCGGGGACCTTACGTCGGTTTGCTGAAGCTGGCGTTGGCGCGCGAGGCCCCGACGGTGCCGGTGATCGATCTGCTGCACGATGCCCCGGCGTTTGCCGTGCGGGAAGCCGCCTATTTGCTGGCGGCTTACGTGCCGGAGTTCCCGACCGATACCGTATTCGTGGGGGTCGTCGATCCGGGAGTCGGGGGAGCGCGGGCCGGACTGATGGTGAATGCGGATGGGCGTTGGTTGGTGGGACCGGATAATGGTCTGTTCGATCGCGTCGTGGCGCGCGCCCGGCGGGTCGCGGTTTGGCGACTGACTTGGCAACCGGAGCGGCTATCCGCGTCGTTTCACGGTCGAGATTGGTTTGCGCCCGTGGCGGCGCGCCTGGCGGCGGGAACCGTCCGACCCGAGCAACTGGGGGAACCTGTGTCGTTCGCCGGCCAAAACTGGCCGGACGACTTGGCGCGGATCGTTTATGTCGATCGGTATGGTAACGCCATGACCGGTATTCGGGCGGCGGTATTGGCGACCGATGCGGTCATTCAGGCTGGACGCCAGGCGTTGCGTTGGGCCCGGACGTTTTGTCACATGCCGGTCGGGCAGGGGTTCTGGTATGAAAACTCCAGCGGATTGGTGGAATTGGCGGTCAATCAGGGCAGCGCCGCAGAGCAGTTGCATTTGCGGCCGGGCGATGCCATCACTGTGATCGGCACCGCCCGGACCACCATTTGCGACCATTGATTCATTTCCCATCGCGGACGGTGGATCCACCGCCTACTTGGCGATGGCTTCAGAAAGCTGTTGGCTCAGACCCTGAATGACCGAGAGGTTGTAGCGGGCCTCGCGCAACTCCGGGTAGGGTCCGAAACATTCGCCGAACACCTTGAACCACCATCCATCCCGCTCGAACCAGATAAATCGGTACTGTAGTTTGTGGATGCCACGCATGGATTAACCTCTCACCTGTCACTGCAATTTATCACCGACCCAGCGCGTTTGGCGAAACGTCCTGAATCCTGGTCTTATGCTTTGGTCCTGCTTTGGCCTGGATGTTCGATCAAGAACCAGGCTGCTGGCTGACATCACATCATTCTAGTTGATGGAAAGCCGCCTGGAGTGCGGCATGGTCAGCGGCTTTTAACAATTAGCATAGATGATTTCTTGTTGCAATGCAGAATAAAAATGCTGCACGAACGCCCGCAATGGCGCTCGTGCAGCATGGTATTTTGAAGAGGGATTGGAAAAATAATTAATTTTTTAAATCAGCAAGATAGAAAAACTTGCTTAGGTGACCCGCAACAGCAGTTTGCCGATGTGGCGGTTGGATTCCATGAGCGTGTGCGCAGCGGCGGCTTCAGTCAGCGGGAAGACTCGATCGATCAGGGGCCGGATCGCGCCGTTTTCCAACAGCGGCCAGACGGTTTCCCGCAGAGCTTGGGCGATGGGTGCCTTGTCGGCGACCGGCCGGGCGCGCAGGGTCGAGCCGGTGATCGTCAGCCGTTTCATCATCACCGGCGCCAGATTTAACTCCACTTTGGCACCGCGCAGAAAGGCGATGAAGACCAGGCGGCCTTCGACCGCCAGTGCGCTGAGATTGCGTTGCACGTAATCGCCGCCGACCATGTCCAGAATCACATCGACGCCTTTGTTGTTCGTGATTTCCTTGACGACTTGGACGAAATCCTCCTCGCGATAGTCGATCGCCCGCTCCGCGCCCAGAGCGAGGCAGGGCTGGACCTTTTCGCTGCCGCCGACGGTAGCGAATACTCGCGAGCCGAGCGCCTTGGCCAGTTGGATGGCGGTGGTGCCGATGCCGCTGGCACCGCCGTGGACCAGCAAAATCTCGCCGGGTTGCAGGCGCGCCCGGTCGAAGACGTTGCTCCAGACCGTGAAAAAAGTCTCGGGCAGGGCGGCGGCCTGTTGCGCGCTCAGTCCGGCGGGTATCGGCAGGCACTGCGGGGCGGGGGCGACGCAATATTCGGCGTAACCACCGCCGGTCAGCAGCGCGCAGACCGGATCGCCGATCCGCCATCCGTCTACGCCTGCGCCGAGCGCGACGACGGTTCCGGCCACTTCCAGCCCTGGGATGTCAGAAGCGCCCGGTGGCGGAGGATAGCCGCCTTGCCGTTGCAGGCAGTCGGGACGGTTGACGCCGGCGGCCGCAACCTGGATCAGCACTTCGCCGGGCGCGGGTTGAGGAACTGGCCGCTGGGTGGGACGCAGTTTTTCGGGACCGCCCGGTTCGGTGATTTCAATGGCGGTCATCAGATCGGGTAGGGTAGGGTTCATGGCGCGGTCTCGGAGTCTCTACAAAAACTCCCCTCTCCCTCTGGGAGAGGGGTTGGGGGTGAGGGTTTTTTAAAGTCCATCAGGAGCATTTGGAATCGCCGCAGTTCAGGCAGGTCAGGCAGCCGTCCATGGCGATGACCGCCTTGGTATGGCATTTACCGCAGAGGGTGGCTTCCGGGGGGAAGGCGCCTTCGCCGAGTTCTTCGACCGCTGTCACCCCCATAGCGTACTTGTTGCGCTGTTCGTTGATGTGTTGGCGCTGATGCGCGTCGGGACCGTCTTCCGTCAGCAGGCCGATCGCCCGCAGATGCGATTCGATCGCGTCGCCGATTTCCGCCACCAGCGAGGGCATGTATTTGCCACCTTTCTTGAAATATCCGCCCTTCGGGTCGAACACCGAGCGCAGTTCTTCCACCAGAAAGGTTACGTCGCCGCCTTTGCGGAACACCGCCGAGATGATGCGGGTCAGGGCGACGATCCATTGGAAGTGTTCCATCGCCTTGGAGTTGATGAAGATTTCGAACGGGCGCCGGATTTCGTCCGGAGTGCCTGGATTGAGGACGATGTCGTTGATCGTGATGTACAAGGCATGGTCCGACAGCGGCGTTTTGACCTTGTAGGTTGCGCCGGGCAGCACATCAGGCCGCGCCAAGCTCTCGTGCATCTGTTGCAGGGCCGCCACGGCGGGAGACGTCGCCGGTGCGGATAATGCGTCGTCGGGTTTGACGACGCTGTAAGCGACGATTTTTTTGTCGATTTTGGTAGCCATGGCATCTTCCCCTCCAACAAAAAAGTAGCCCCTATATTGCATAGGGGCTACGGAGCCTACAAGATCAGATTGGGTCTAGCGAGAGGGAAGGCCGCGCCAGTGCGCTCGTACAAGTTCCCACTTGCCGAATCTGAATCTTGAATACTCGTTGACAAACACAGTCTTAGGACCGGTCATAAAATACCTCATAAATAGTGAGGCGCAACCGAACCTTAAAACCATGGCATAAAAAGGGTTGAAAGCAGAGTTTTACCTGCTATCTTTACCTTTGTATTTGACCCCAAATACGCTGCCATGCCATGGGGGAGACGCTCGGTTGCAGAACCTGTCTCCTCACACACGGGGACCGAGTTGGCGCTCGGTCCCCGTGCGTTTTTGAAGCCTAGAATTTCCCGTAGTACCCCTCCTTGATTGCATCGAACAGATTCGCCGCCGTGTGAATCTCCCCGTCGTACTCGACCTCTTCGTTCCCCTTGACCTCGATTTCCGAACCATCCTCCAGCACGAACCGATAGCGAGTATTCGCCAGATCCTGCTCCTTGACCAGCACCCCCTGGAACGCCGCCGGGTTGAAGCGGAAGGTGGTGCAGCCTTTCAAGCCCTGCTCGTAGGCGTATAAATAGATGTTCTTGAAGTCCTCATACGGGAAGTCGGTGGGCACGTTGGCCGTCTTGGAGATGCTGGAATCGATCCACTTCTGCGCGGCGGCCTGGATATCCACATGCTGGGTCGGGGTCACGGCGTCGGCGGTGATGAAGTAATTTGGTAGCCGCTGCTCGGGGGATTCAGAGTCAGGCAGAGCCTTGGCGTTGATCAGATGCCGGTAGGCCAGCAGCTCGAAGGAGAACACATCCACCTTCTCCTTGGATTTCTTGCCCGGACGGATGACGTTCCGGAAATAGTGATGGGCGAAACTGGGTTCGATGCCGTTGCTGGCGTTGTTGGCCAGCGACAGGGCGATCGTACCGGTGGGCGCGATGGAACTATGGTGCGTGAACCGGGCACCGACGCGGGCCAGCTCCTCGACCAGTTCCGGTTCGACTGCGGCGATCCGTTGCAGGTAGCGGCTGTAGCGGGCGTGCAACACCCTGCCCTTGACGCAGTCGCCCGCCTTGATCCCGTCGCGGACCATTTCCGGGCGCTTGCCCAGCATCTCGGCGGTCACGGTGAAATCTCGTTCGAGGATGGGGGCGGGTCCCTTTTCACGCGCCAGTTCCAGCGCGACGCGCCAACCGGTCAACGCCATTTCCCGAGTCACCTCCTCGGTGAACACCAGCGATTCCGGCGAGCCGTATTTCATCCGGAGCAGGGTCAACGTGGAACCGAGACCCAGATAACCCATGCCGTGCCGGCGCTTGTCGAGGATTTCCTGGCGTTGCGGCTCCAGCGGCAGGCCGTTGATTTCCACCACGTTGTCGAGCATCCGGGTGAAGATGGCGACGACCTTCCGGTAGGTCTCCCAGTCGAAACGGGCTTTTTCCGTGAATGGGTTTTGAACGAACGGGGTGAGGTTGACCGAACCGAGCAAACAGGAACCGTAGGGGGGCAACATCTGTTCGCCGCAGTTGTGGGCGTGAAACCCGTTGGCGTCGAAGCAGTGGATACCGGGTACTTGCACGTCATAGACGTCTTCGATGCCGGCGGGGACTACGGCTTCAACGCGGGCAACGAATCGTTCGCGGTTGAGGGCGCGTTGATAGCTGGCGAGGAGCGCATCCAAACGAGTCGCTTTGTTACGGTCGGCAAAGCCAATGCGACTGCGAAACTGCAACAGATTTTCTCCGCTGATGGCGAGTTCATGCTGGGCGCGGGTTGGGTAATGATTCATACCGCCTTTCCCATTCGGTAGCAGCACGTTACCGGGGGGGCGGCGGTTGCGGTACAGCGTCGAGGCGATACCCAAGCGCAGCAACATACGTTGTACGGCTTCCAGCAGAGCGAGGTCCGATTGAGACAGGCGTACCGATATGCCCTTGAGTTGACTGCCTTGCACGGAACCATCGGTATCGAACAGCCCGCGCAAGAACCCTCGATAAAATTCGCTAGAGGTCTGCTCCAGGCCTGGGGTGATGGTCTTCGCGCCAGGACGCAGGCCCAATGTGAAGGCCAGATCGCGAATCGCCGCCGTGGACAGACGATACTCGCCGCGCTCCACCACTTCATTCCAGCCGACGAAGTCGGCGCGATGGGGCAAGGTCCTTGCGGCGGCCAACGCTTCGGCCATCACATTCTGAATTCCTGACGTAAGATCGAGGGGTGCGCCATTAACCACGTTCGCGCCCCGCCAGACCGAAAGTACCGCGGCATTTTTTTTGAGAGTCCCGTCACCCAACAACAAACCGATCAGATACCCTTCATGATGCCCGTATGCGCCACTCCATTCCGTGTTGGCGCGTTGATCGTTGAGCAGCACGCGGTCGCCCGCGCGCAGTTTGTCGACCTCGCACCATTCCGTATCGACACCATCCCTGGTATAGCGCAAGACTCGGCGCAGGCGATGGTCGGCGGTGAGTTTCAGGCTGTAGCCTTCCGTGGTTTGCAGGCGCACCACAGGCTTGGCTGCGGTACGAAAGAAACCATCGGGACCACTGGCATGATCCTGACCATCCACGCGCGCCACAAACGGTCGTCCGATTAGATCGAAGACCTGTCGGGGACCCTCGGTGGTTTGCACCCAGGTATCTGCGGTGACGCAAGGATTACTGGCGCGGATGTTTTCACAAAACCAGTTATTATTCATATCGTTAACTTCATCGATAAGGATAAATCCCGGTTCGGCGTAATCGTAGGTTGACGCCATGATGACATCCCACAAGCGCCGGGCGCGAATGGTCCGATAAATCTTGCAGGCGACTTGCCCGATCTCATTGACGATCAAACCTTCCTGGGTCGGCCAGTCGCGCCAGACGATTTGCGTGGTGTCGCGCAGGTCGACGCCATCCTGCTCGGCTTCCTTGGCCAGCAGCGGAAAAGCCAGCACCCAGTCGGCATCCTGTTTGACCGCTTCCATGAACTCGCGGGTGATCAGCAGCGACAGGTTGAATTGACGCAACCGGCCGGCCTCGCGCTTGGCGCGGATGAATTCCATGACATCTGGATGGCCGATATCGAACGTACCCATCTGCGCCCCCCGCCGCCCGCCCGCCGAGGACACGGTGAAACACATTTTGTCGTAGATATCCATGAACGACAGCGGCCCGGAGGTGTAGGCTCCGGCGCCGGAGACGTAGGCACCGCGCGGCCGGAGGGTGGAAAAGCAATAGCCGATGCCACAACCGGCCTTCAACGTCAGCCCCGCTTCATGCACCTTGCGCAGAATATCGTCCATGGAATCCAGGATCGTCCCGGAAACCGTGCAGTTGATCGTGGAGGTGGCCGGCTTGTGCTCCCAGGCACCGGCGTTGGAAATGATGCGTCCCGCCGGGATGGCGCCGTGGCGCAAGGCCCACAAGAATTTCTCATACCAGAGTTCGCGTAGCTCCGGAGTCGCTTCCACATCGGCGATCGCCCGGGCGACCCGCTGGCAGGTGCCGTCGATGGTTTCGTCGAGCGGACGCCCGTCCTTGGCTTTCAAGCGATATTTCTGATCCCAGATATCCCAGGACGCCGGTTGCATCGGGACGTCGGCGGCGGCGGTCGAACCGTCGATGGGTTGCAGGTGCGCGGTTTTCATGGGCCAGTGTTCTCCCAAAATTTTATTCATTCGCAAAGGGCCAGCGATCTCGGTGACGGGTCCGGATGGAGGCGGGCACCGTCCGGGCCATGCTCGGCGGTTCCAGCTTGTGGATTCTAGAGGATGCTTGAAAAAATTCCAGAGGCAATTTCTATATCATGTGTTTTTTGGAGATCAAGACACAATATAATGTATTGAAGGCCATAATTAACACCTTGTTTCCAATGATAATCGCGGAAGTGGTGGGGCCGGTTCGAGGTTCGAAAGGCCGTTTGATAAAAACCTGGTTGTCAAGGGGTGGCGCCGATGGTATAACCGGCTAAAATTCCGGTTGAGAATGCCGATAACGGTACAGAAACCGAGGGAGAAACCATGAAGATCCTGTATGCCCCTCTTGCCATTCTTTGTTTAGGGCTGGGGGCTTGTACGTCCTCGATACCCGCCAAGACCAACTATCCACTGACCTATCAAAGGGAAATGCTGGCGGTTCATCATTGGGATGTGATGGCCGTCGACGTAGCGAACTGGCTGCAAAATCTACTGATAGGTCCCGTCGACGAGCAAAGCCAAGTCCAGGCGCGGGAAGTCCGCCCGGTGGCCTTGATCGTCCGACAACCCCGATACGGCAGCGAGGCCGGCGATGTTTTTCATGACCTGCTGGTCACGCAGCTCGTCAATCGAGGGTTCATCATGGGCGAGGGTCCGTCGCATGGGTTGTCGGTCAGTTATGATATCCAGGCGGTGACACAACCTTGGATGCTAGCGAAACACAATGATAGTGAAGTGGTGATCAACGCCTCGGTGATGAGCGGCGACCGCTATGTGGGCCGTTTTAGCGATATCTACTATATCCCACATATCAACAAGAGCCTGTATGTCGCTAGAGGGCCAGCGCCGGTGACTACTCGTATGATGGAGATCGTCGGACCATGAGCCGGAACAAAATATTGCGTGCGGGGGTGGTGGTGTTGGCCACGTTCGGTCTGGGCATTCTAGGATGCGCTTCTTCCAACGACGCACCGATTCGCCCGATCATTCAGGATGCCGATCTGGTCGGCAAAAACTACAGCGCGGCCGATGCTCTGCTGGCGCGGACGCCGTGGCTCAAGGAACGGCGGGATCCCCTGCTGGCGGCTTCTTTCGTCGATATCAATAATCTGGAAACCTCGTCCGGGCTGGGCCGGGTTATCGGCGAGCAAGTCGGTTCGCAGTTCACCCAGCAGGGTTTCACAGTCATTGAGATCAGGATGCGCGACAACATCTATGTGGCCGAAGGGTCGGGGGAGTTCGCGCTGTCGCGCTCGGTCCGGGAGATCAGCCAGTCGCACAATGCGGCGGCGGTGATCGCCGGCACCTACGCGGTCGGCCGGCAGTCGGTGTTCGTCAACGCCCGACTGATTCGCGCCACCGATAATCTGGTGCTGGCGGCTCACGACTATGTGCTGCCGCTCGGGCCGGACGCCCGGGCGCTGTTGGCCGCGCATTAGTCATAGGACTTTCGCCCAAGCGAACGACCGTTCCAAACAAACGAAACGCCCTTTCCCCCGCAACTGGGGGAAAGGGCGTTTTGCTTTGTCGGTTTGGGACTTATGCCGTGGTCAGGCCCAGCCGCTCGCCGATGGCCAGCGTGGGTCCGGCCTGATTCATCGTGTAAAAATGCAGACCCGGCGCGCCGCCGTCCAGCAGGCGCCGGCAAAGATCGGTCACCACATCCAGGCCAAAGGCGCGAATCGCGTCGCGGTCTTCGCCGAAGCCTTCCAGCCGCCTGCGGATCCAGCGGGGTATTTCCGCGCCACAGCCATCCGAGAAGCGCGCCAGTTGCGTGAAGTTGGTGATCGGCATGATCCCGGGCACGATGGGTAAATCGAGCCCCAGTTGTTCGCAGTCATCGATGAAGCGGAAATAAGCATCCGGGTTGTAGAAGTACTGAGTGATGGCGCTGTCGGCGCCAGCCTCAACCTTGTGCTTGAAATTGCGCAGATCGCGTTCGGGATTCGCGGCTTGCGGATGAAATTCCGGGTAAGCGGCAACCTCAATATGAAAATGGTTGCCGGTTTCGGCACGGATGAATTCCACCAATTCGTTGGCGTAGCGAAATTCGCCGAACTCGCGCATCCCCGAGGGCAAGTCGCCGCGCAGGGCGACGATGCGGTGAATGCCTTGGTCGCGGAAGCGGTCCAGAATGTCGCGAATCCCGGCGCGCGTGGAGGCCACGCACGTCAGGTGCGGGGCGGCGTCCACGCCACTGTGGGCCTGAATCGCCTGAATCGCCTCGAAGGTGCGCTCGCGCGTGGAGCCCCCGGCACCATAAGTCACCGAGAAGAACGCCGGCCGCAGCCGCATCAGCGCCTCCCGAGCGGCGAACAGCTTGTGCATGCCTTCATCGGTGTTGGGCGGGAAGAATTCGCAACTGAAAATCTTGGGCCAGTCAGCTTGGGAGTGCATGGGCTTGGATGGTCCGCGGGGTTTTAGGGAAGGCCGATCCGTTTGAGGTCGGCGCGAGCAAGTCCCCGTGGGGATGATGGCATTGAGGAGTGTGGCGGCGCTGAAGCGCCGCCCGCCAAGGATTAATACCGATAGCTGTCCGGCTTGAACGGCCCGTCCGCGGCAACGCCGATATACGCGGACTGTTCCGGGGTCAGGGTGGTCAGTCGCGCGCCGATCCGGCCAAGGTGCAGCCGGGCGACCTTCTCATCCAGATGCTTGGGTAGGACGTAGACCTTGTTCTCGTACTGCGCGCCACGGGTGAACAGTTCGATCTGCGCCAGCACCTGATTGGTAAAGGAATTGGACATCACGAAGCTGGGATGGCCTGTGCCGCAGCCCAGATTCACCAGCCGCCCCTCGGCCAGCAGGATGATGCGCTTACCGTC
>REEE01000067.1 GCA_007695245.1 Candidatus Competibacteraceae bacterium
GCGCGGCCAGATCGAGGCTCACCCGATGCAGCCCCGCGACCACCCGCGCCAGGCGTTCGTAGTCGAGCCGGTCGGGGGTGTCGGTCGGGGCGTGATAGTGCGCGTAGCGGTAGAGGGCGGTATCGGTCACCATGAGCGCCGGGTAGCCCTCTCGCCAGAACGACCAATGGTCCGACCAATGCACGCCGCCCATCCAGCCCGGCGCGGCCAGCCCCTCGGCGGGGAACGCGGTGTGGCCGCGAAACGACCCCACGCAGCGCCGCACCAGCTCCCGCGAAGCGAGGTTGCCGACGAAGGCGACGAAGTGGCCCCGGTCCGGGTAGAAGAAACCGAACGGGAACGGATAACGCTGGCTGCCGGGCGCCTCCGAATAGTAGCCGATGGTTTCCAGGGACAGCATGGCGACGATCTGTTCGCCCCGGGCGGCGGCGCGCCGGGCATAGACGCGGCTGCCCATGGCGTCCGTGTAAAAAAACGGCGGCTCCTCGTTGACGAAGGCGACGAAGCGCACGCTGCGCGCGGGGCGGTCCTCGGCCAGCCGCCGCGCGAGTTCCAACAGCGCGGCCACGCCCGAGGCGTTGTCGTTCGCGCCCGGCGAACCGACCACCGAGTCGTAGTGGGCGCCGAGCAGGACGATCTCGTCGGGCCGGACGGCCCCGGTCCGTTCCGCCTCGATGTTGCGCACCGTCTTCCCCGCGACCACGTAGTCTTGGGTGGATACCTGATAACCCATCGTCCTCAGGGCCTGTTCGATGTAGTCGGCCGCCGCCTGGAGCGCTTCGTACCGCCACAGGTTGCGCTCGCCGATGGTCTCCGCCAGCACCACCACATGCCCTTGCAGGCGCTCGCGCAGCTCGGCGTCCTCCTCACTCAACGGCGGCAGCGGGCCGACGTGCGAACTCCCCGGCATCTGCGTCATGAAGCGCGAGCCCGCGACCCCGGCGAGCACGAACGCGAGCCAGAACCACAGCCACAGTCCGCGGCGCAATCGGCGGGCACCGGCGTTCATGGCGGCGGGGCGGGGATTCCGGCGCCCGGCGGAACGCCCGAGGGCCGCCGGACGCCCGTCCCGTGGCGGGTTCTCTGCGCCGGGTCGGCGGCGCAGGCTCCCACCATCCCGGTTCCCGTCGCGCAACCCAAGCCGCGCGCCCTCCTCGAGGAGTCAGAATGACTACCCATAAGATCCCCCAAAAGATCAATTTGTTGCCTCGCGAGAGGCCGTCTTCCGAGCGGACGGCGTCGGCCGCGCGCCGGCCCGGAGCCCCTGCCAAATTGGGCTGAATCCGATCCGGTAAGTTCGACGGCGGCGCGGGCCGGAGTGAACCGACCCCAGGGCACCCCTCACAGCAGGCCCTCCAGGGGATGGTCGTCGAACAGTTGCCCGGCGCGGATGTAGCGGGCCAGGCTGGCGGGGGAGCGATGGCCGGAGATCTGCTGGATGCGCCAGGCCGGCGCGCCGTGGCGGGCGGCGGCGGTGCAAAAGCCGGCGCGCAGCGAATGGCCCGAGAACAAGGCCGGGTCCAGGCCGGCCGCCGCCGCGCGTTCCTTGACGATCGTCGCCACCGCGTGGCCGGCCAGGGCCTGGGGATGGAGCCGGCCGTGGCGGTCGATCGGGCGAAACAGCGGCGCCGGGGCGGCCGGTGCCCCCGCCGGCTTCAGCCCGGCCGCCGTCGTCAGCCAGGCGCGCAGCGCCCGCACCGGACACACCGGCCCTTGGGCCGGCGGAATCCCGATCTGCCGGCCCTGACCTTCCTGATCGGTTTTCGCCCGGCGCACCGTCACCACCAGCCCCTGCGCGGTGAAGGCCGCGTCGGCGGCGGTCAGCGCCACCAGCTCCGAACGGCGCAGCGCCGCCGCGAAGCCCACCAGCAGCAGCGCCCGATCCCGGACGTCGCGCGGCCCGGCCCCCAGCGGGGCCAGCAGCGCCAGGAGCGTCTCCCGCTCCAGCGGGGCCACCTGGCGCGGGGCCACCCCCCGCGCGCGGCGGATGCCGCGCACGGTCGCCCGCACCAGATCGCTCCGGCACGGATCGGGCAGGCCCTGACTGGTGTGGGCCCGGCCCAGGCTCACCGCCCAGCGCCCCAGGGTGGCCGGCGCGTGGCTCGCGCCGTGGGCGGCCAGATACGCCGCCACGGTCTCCGGCGAACTCGGAATCCGCCCGCCCCAGGCCAGGAACCGGGCCAGATCCTCCCGATACGCCTGGCGGGTGCGCGGGGCCAGGGCCGCATGCACGTAGTCCCGCACCGCCGCCGGCAGGGCCGGCAGCGTCTCGCCCGTCGGGCGTTCGCCCGGCGCGCTAGTTATACCATCATCCAAAATAAACTCTTCCATCGCTGCCCTCGCAACCCTCACCGCCTCGCGTTCCAACCACCCTCGGCCCTCAGTCTAGCGGATTTTTCCAGGCTTCGCTAAGTGGGAGTTAGCGGGGGTCAGGAAAATATTACGTAACATGTAATACGTGCTTTCGACGGCGGATCGCGGGGGGGCGGCGGCGGGCACCGCGGGGGCGGCCGGTGAGGTGCCGGGGGCGCGGTCGCAGTGAGGGTTCGCGGGCTGGCGTGCGCGACCGACGGCCGTCGGACCACCGCGCGCCGCCGCCCGGCGTTCCCGCCGTGCCCGGCCATCGGGGATCGGTCGGTCGTGGCGCGCACTGCACTCTACCGCCGTGGGCTTCGACGATGGGCAACGGGCTGAAGTCGGCTTTGAAGGCGGCTGACGCCGACTGTGACCCGTTTGCTCGCCCGGTTCGAGGGCGCGCGATCGCCGCTGACGGCGACTTGGACAAATGACACCGGTGGCGCCGAACCTGTTGGCGCGCAATTTTGCCCCCGAGGCGCCCAACCGCGTGTGGATGGGGCGACATCACGCACATCCAGTGCGGAGAGCTACAGATCACTGATTGGCTTCCTCCAGAACTGGATCGGCAGGCATGAGAACCAGCCATCCATGGCAACAGGAGAACGGCTCGCTGGAAGGCGAAATTCGACAGGCAACTTACTTGCCGCCGCCGCCGCCAGGCTTGACCGCTTCGATGGTGGCGGAAACAACGTAGTCCGTCACGTTGTGGCCCCGTGCCCAGTCCTTGATGAACGCTTTTGACTCCTCCTTCGGCTGGATACGAATCTGCTCGAAACCAGCCTCGCGCATCATTGCTTCCAGGTCATCGATCGGGGAGGCGTTGCCCATGCAGCCGGCAATGAGGCCGGCATCGTTGCGCATCTCCTCGGGTAGTTCGACGGTGGCGACAACATCCGAGATGGCCAGTCGTCCGCCCGGCTTGAGCGCGCGGAAGGCCTCACGGAAAACCTGGGGCTTGTTCGGCGACAGGTTGATCACGCAATTGGAGATGATCACGTCGGCGGTCGCATCGGCGATCGGCAGGTGCTCAATCTCGCCGAGACGAAACTCCACGTTTTCATACTGCCCCTTCAGCGCGTTTGCGCGCGCCTTGGACACCATGTCCGGAGTCATGTCGACGCCGATCACGCGGCCGCCGCCGCCCACCTCGCGAACGGCAAGGAAGCAGTCAAAACCGCCACCCGAACCCAAATCGACCACGGTTTCGCCAGGCTTGAGTGCGGCGATGGCTTTGGGGTTGCCGCACCCAAGGCCCATGTCGGCGCCGGAGGGGACCCGATCGAGATCTGCCTGGCTGTAGCCAAGACGGGTGGAGATGAGGGTGTTGATCGCACCATCGTCGGTGGCGCCACAGCAACTGGTGCCAACACCGCAGCCTTGCCCCTCGTTGTTGGCCTTCGCTACCTGGGAGTATGCCTCGCGCACGCTCTGGCGGTGTGCGTCGTGGCCGGCGGCGGACGGACGCTCATCGGTACCAGCAGAAGTGCCGCGGCAGGTGTTCTGTTCGCTCATGGGTTTGCGCCTTGTCTCTTCGGTTGTGCGGGCAGATCGTCAAAGAACGCGGCGAGCCGCTCAAGGGTTTGCGGGGCCACCCAACACTCAACCTGCTTGCCCTTGCGCGCCATCTGGACTAGACCGGCGCGATTGAGCTCTTTCAGGTGATGAGAGAGGGTGGAGATCGAAATATCGATGTCTGCGCCAAGCTGGCCGACGCTGTAACGCACCGCATCCTCGGTACTACAGCTTGTGCCGGGTGGGCAGCAACTGGCGAGGCGGCGGAACAGGGCCAAGCGGTGGGGATTGCTCAACGCCTTGAACTGCGCAGCGAAGGATTCGGTGTCATTTCTATAATTCGACATATTTCGAAGTATAGAGAAACCGCGCTGGCGAAATCAAGAGGCTTTCGTCCGTTCGCCGCGGCCTCGGCGTCCGAAATTCCGGAACCCCGGACCCGGATTCCGCGCGCGGCGCAGGCCCGAATGCGCCTCCACGAGCCCGAGAACGATCCCCCGTTCGTGGCGATGAGGAAGCGCGCCGCGCGGATCTGCATCGCCGGGTCGGGTCGGGTCGACGCGGACCTGACCACGGTCGCCCTCGCCCGGAATCCCCCGCACTGCCAACCGCTTGCGCCGGTTTGTCCCATTGCTGGGGACGTCGGTGCGACGGCACCCCTCGCGGCGTCGGATTGAAGATTACTTTTTGCTGATTTGCCGGTTTAAAACCACCTTTTTTCCGGGTCCGCCGGACTCGCCGCCCGACCTGGTTCCGCGAAGTCTGAATTTTTTCCATTATCTATCAATCAATTAAAAACAAATGGCCGCCACTGCCGCCGGTTGGCACGGCTTCTGCTCTATACCAGTCATCCCGCAAAGCGGCGAACCGAACCCCCACAAACTGATGACTTTGGAGAATACGACCATGAGCACGATCGCGATTCGAGACCTGGACCTGGGCAAGGCGCTGGACCGGCAGGCGATGGCGAAACTGAGCGGTGGTTACACCTACACCGGCTCGAGCACCAGCAACGGCAGTTGGAGCCACGTCAATTCCTGGAAGACCAACGGCGGCTTCAAACAGATCGGCTTCGTCAAGTACAAGGTGGACCGGCTGCACAAGCGCTACCAGCGCA
>REEE01000207.1 GCA_007695245.1 Candidatus Competibacteraceae bacterium
GATTAAAGGGGTATTGCCGCCGCGAATCACCGCCTCCGTCAATTCCGGATTGCATAGTTCGATAAAGCGGTAGACGAAGTTGCGCAAATAGTGACCCTGACGGACGGCGATCCAGGCGGTGTTTTGTTCGAACAGATGGGTGCAATCGAGCAGGCGCAGTCCGGTGTCTTTCGCGGGGTGGTAGGCCATCGCGGCGATCAGGCCGACGCCGAGCCCCAGCTCGACGTAGGTCTTGATCACGTCGGCGTCCAGCGCCGAGAGCACGATGTCGGGCACCAGCCCGGCTCGCGCGAAGGCGGCGTCGATCCGGGACCGGCCGGTGAAGCCTTCGTGGTAGGTGATGAGCGGATAGTCCGCGAGGGTATCCAGGGTGAGGGGCACCGCCTCCACCAGCGGATGCGTCTCCGGAACGATCGCCGCGTGCCGCCAGGTGTAAAACGGGAAGGTGATGAGTTCGGGTGCCTTGGCCAGTGCCTCGGTGGCGATGCCGAGATCGGCTTCTCCGGAGCGCAACATCGCGGCGGTTTCGCTCGGACTGACCTGGTGCAGCGCCAGATGCACCTTGGGAAACGCCGCCTTGAACCGGGCGACCACCGGCGGCAAGGCGTAGCGCGCCTGGGTATGGGTGGTGGCGATGCAGAGTTGGCCCTGGTCGCGGTTGGCGAATTGCGCCGCCAGACCGCGAATATTATCCGCGTCGAGCAACATCCGCCGGACGATCTCCACCAACTCCTTACCCGGTTCGGTCAGCCCCAACAACCGCTTGCCGCGGCGGACGAACAGTTCGACGCCCAGTTCGTCCTCCAGATCCTTGATGTGTTTACTCACTCCCGATTGCGAGGTAAACAGCGCGTTGGCCACTTCCGTTAGATTGAAGCGGCAACGCACCGCTTCCTGGATGATGCGGAGTTGTTGGAAATTCAAATTCCTTCTCCATCCACCCCGATCAGGCTTCCTTCCGGGAGGAGCGTCCGTCCCGCCGGTTGGGGCTCGGGCGCGAACAGGCGAATCCGCGCCGATTTCAGGCGCACGCTTTGGCCGACGCTCAACTGCAAGGCAGCGGCGCGCTCGCGCGGCAGTTCCACCTCGTAATGGCGGACGGATTGCCCGTTCGCGCCGGTCAGTTCGACCCGCGCGGTCGCGCCGAGGGCCAGCACCCGCGCCACCCGCGCCGTGATACCCTCCTTGCCGAGGGGGTCGGGGTCGATCTCCAACTCGTGGGGACGCACGAAGCCCAGCGCCTCAGCGTCGGCCGGAAAGCCGTTATCGGCCAGCGGCAGGCGGTCCGCGCCGACGTGCAACTGATTGTCGTGGACCCGGCCGTGAAACAGGTTGACCGCCCCGAGAAAGCCGTACACGAACGGCGTGGCCGGTTGTTCGTAGACCTGCGCCGGCGCGCCGATTTGCTCGACCCGGCCGTGGTTCATCAGCACCACCTGATCCGACACCTCCAGCGCTTCCTCCTGATCGTGGGTGACGAAAATGCTGGTGATATGCAGCGTCTCGTGCAGTTGGCGCAACCAGCGGCGCAGCTCCTTGCGGACCTTGGCGTCCAGCGCGCCGAACGGTTCGTCGAGCAGCAGAACCCGCGGCTCCACCGCCAGGGCGCGGGCCAGGGCGACGCGCTGGCGCTGCCCGCCGGACAACTGATTCGGATACCTCGTCGCCAGCGAGTCCATCTGCACGAGTTCGAGGAGTTCGTGAACCCGGCGGCGAAGGGTCTCGGCGTTCGGGCGCTGTTTACGCGGTTTGACCCGCAAGCCGAAGGCGATGTTATCGAACACGGTCATGTGCCGGAACAAGGCGTAATGCTGGAACACGAAGCCGACCTGCCGCTCGCGGACGTGAGCGGTTGAGGCGTCTTCGCCGTCGAGAAAGACCTGCCCGCCGTCCGCCGATTCCAGACCGGCGATGATCCGCAACAGCGTGGTCTTGCCGCAACCGGATGGACCCAGCAGGCCCACCAGTTGACCCTGCGGGAAATCCAGGGTGACGTCGTCCAGGGCGACGAAATTGCCGAAGCGCTTGACGATGTTTTGCACGCGAATGCTCATGACGATGCTGTTCCCTTGATTTAGAGTTCCTGACCGGCGTTCATGGCTTGCCGGCCCCGCCATTCGACGAAGGATTTGATGACCAGCGTCACCAGAGCCAGTAAGGCCAGCAGCGAGGCCACGGCGAAGGCGGCGGCGAACTGATATTCGTTGTAGAGAATCTCGACGTGCAGGGGCATGGTGTTGGTCAGCCCCCGGATGTGGCCGGACACTACCGAAACCGCGCCGAACTCGCCCATCGCTCGGGCGTTGCACAAGATCACGCCGTAGATCAGGCCCCATTTGATGTTCGGCAGGGTCACGTACCAGAAGGTTTTCCAGCCGGGCGCGCCCAGCACCACCGCCGCTTCCTCCTCCTCCCGACCCTGCGCCTGCATCAGCGGGATCAGTTCCCGGGCGACGAAGGGAAAGGTGACGAACACCGTCGCCAGCACCAGGCCGGGCACGGCGAAGATGATCTTAATGTTGTTTTCGATCAACCAGGGGCCGAACCAGCCCTGCGCGCCGAAGACC
The DNA here is from genome assembly GCA_007695245.1 of Candidatus Competibacteraceae bacterium. Classification (GTDB taxonomy): domain Bacteria; phylum Pseudomonadota; class Gammaproteobacteria; order Competibacterales; family Competibacteraceae; genus REEE01. The sequence continues at coordinate 2,568 of REEE01000207.1, forward strand.
AACACGAAGATCAGGCCGGCGATGACCGGCGAGACCGAGAACGGCAAGTCGATCAAGGTGGTCAGCAACTGCTTGCCGGGAAAATCGAACTTGGTGATCGCCCAGGCCGCCGCGACCCCGAACACCAGGTTGAGCGGCACGGCGATGACCGCCACCAGCAGGGTCAGAGTGATGGCCGAGAGCGCGTCCGGCTCCACCAGCGCGGCGAGATACACCTCCCAGCCCCGGCGCAGGGCTTCCGCGAACACCGTCACCAGCGGCAACAACAGGAAGAGGCTGAAGAACGCCAGCGCGACGACGATCAGGATCCCTTTCACCCAGGCGGGTTCGCGGGTGGCGGCGCTGGCCTCGAACCGCCGGGAATGCGCGGTCCAGCGGGTGGCGACAGTGACAGCCATGACTTAAATTCCTCCATGCCGGCGATTCGCCCAAATCTGCAAGCCGTTGATCAGGAACAGCAGGACGAACGAAAACACCAGCATGACCACGGCGATGGCCGTCGCGCCGACGTAGTCGTACTGCTCCAGCTTGGTGATGATCAGGAGTGGGGTGATCTCCGACACCATCGGCAGGTTGCCGGCGATGAAGATCACCGAACCGTACTCGCCGACCGCGCGAGCGAAAGCCAAGGCGAAGCCGGTCAGCAGCGCCGGCACCAGCACGGGGAAGACGACCCACCAAAAAGACTGCCAGCGATCGGCGCCGAGGCTGGCCGCCGCTTCTTCCAGCTCCGTGTCCAGGTCTTCGAGGATCGGTTGCACCGTGCGCACCACGAACGGCAGACCGATGAAGGTCAGCGCGACCAGAATGCCCAGCGGGGTGAAGGCGACCTTGACACCCATGGGTTCCAGCCATTGCCCCAGCCAGCCGTTGCCGGCGTACAGGGCGGTCAGCGCGATGCCGGCCACCGCGGTGGGCAGCGCGAACGGCAGATCCACCAGCGCGTCCACGATCCGTTTGCCGGGAAAGGTGTAGCGCACCAGCACCCAGGCGAAGATCAACCCGAACACCGCGTTGATCGCGGCGGCGATCAGCGAGATGCCGAAACTGATCCGATAGGATGCCACCACCCGCGGCTCGCTGATGATGGCCCAGAATTCCGCCCAGGTCAGGGTCGCGGTCTTGAGGAACACCGCGCCGAGGGGGATCAGCACGATCAGGCTCAGATAGACCAGGGTGTAGCCCAGCGCCAGCGGAAACCCCGGCAGCACCCGGCGGGAGATGGCGCGAGGGCTCATGGGTGATCCATCGCGGATAGCGCGCCTCTGAATCCGGGCGAGAACGACATGGCTGACTCCAAAAATGGTTATCAATGCTTTTGAAGTCTAAAGGCTAAAAATTGATGATAAGAAATAAGTTATTGTGAAATCGTTATTCTTTTTTCTGAATTAAGCCAGCATCTTCAGCAGCAAACCGCCCAGGGCGCAAGCGGCGATGACCTCGACCACGGGGCGTTGGAAGCGGAACAACGCCACGGCGGCGTCCAGCGCGAGCAGCGCCGCGACACCGTCGAAGGGTCCGGCGAACCCCGCCGGCCAGACCCTTGATAGTGCATACTATCGTACATATAATTATTCTTCATGGATATCGAGTTTGATCCGGAAAAAGCAGCGGCCAACCCTTCGAACCACGACGGCGTCACGTTTGATGAAGCCAAAGCGGTCCTCCTCGACCCCTACGCCCTGACGCATGAAGACCCGGACATTGAAACCGAGCACCGCTTTGTCACCTTGGGCATGGGCGCAAAAGGTCGGATTCTCGTCGTGGTCTGGACGCTCCGTGGTGACCGGGTGCGGCTCATTTCCGCATGGAAAGCCAACCAGCCTCAGCGAAGACGTTATGAACGACAATTCCGATCCCCTGTTTGAGCGGTATGCCCACCTGGATTTCGCCGACGCCAAACCCGTATCCGCCATCCCCGCGCTGGTCCGACTCCAGGCCGAACGCGGCGGTAAATCGCGGATTACCATCCGGGTGGACAACGCCACCCTGGCTTTTTTCAAGGCCCGCGCCGAAATGGTTGGGAGTCACTACCAAACACTGATGAACGAAGCCTTGCAACAATTTGCCCAAGGCCAAACCCTCGCCGACGTGGTGCGCGACACCCTTCGAGAAGAGTTGCGCCGGACTTAGGATTGCCAGACGAACCCAGGATTCCGGCGGGTGCATGGCCCCGCCCTGCGCGTCTTACGTCAAAGCTACCGGTTGAGTGAAGACATGATCGCCCATTGGCAAGAATCCGTTTCTCGCCTGCGGGCCGTCGTCGATCGCTGTTCGCCCCGTTGTTGGATCGCGTGCAGCGGCGGCATCGACAGCCTGTTGCTGGCGACGCTCGCGCATCGCCAGGCGCAGACCAAAGCGATGCTCTCGGTCAACCGGGAGTTGATCCAGCTTTACTGGGACATCGGCCG
>REEE01000163.1 GCA_007695245.1 Candidatus Competibacteraceae bacterium
TACAGGCGCGAATCAAACTCGACGCGCGGCTGCACCGCACCGGCCAGCAAACCCTCCACGGTCAGGCGGGCCCGCCGGGCGGTGCTGCAGAACACCGGCCCGTCGAGGGCACCCTGGGCCTGAACCACATCCCGCATGAGTTCGAGCTGTCCCCGCCCGCGGCCGTTGAGCGGACGATCGTGGTCGCGCAGGCCACGGTACTTCCAGCTGGACTTGGCGTGCCGAATCAGAAACAGCCGTTTCATCATCACTCCAGCGCCAGCGCGAGGTCCGCGGCACGGCGCGCGTGCAGGGCGGTGGTGTCGTACAGCGGAACCGTTGCCAGGCGATCGTCGACCAGCAGGGTGATCTCCGTACAGCCCAGAATCATCCCCTCGGCGCCGCGCCCGATCAGCCCGGCCATGACGTGGGCATAGGCTTCCCGGGATGCCTGGACAACCCGGCCGCGACACAGCTCTTCGTAGATGACCCGATGAACGACCTCGCGATCCTCATCCGGCGGAATCAATACCTCCAGGCCATGGCGCTGCTCGAGACGGTCGCGGTAGAAGGCCTGTTCCATGGTGAACCGGGTGCCGAGCAGGCCGACCTTGTTGCGCCCGTCGCGGCTGATGGTCTCGCCGGTCGGATCGGCGATGTGTACAAAAGGCAGGTCGGTCGCTGCCTCGATGGCCGGGGCAACCTTGTGCATGGTGTTGGTACACAGGACCAGAAAATCGGCACCGGCTGCAGCCACGGCGCGCGCCGCTTCGGCCAGCAGCACCCCGGCTTCGTGCCAGCGGCCGGTCGCCTGGAGCGTTTCGACCGTGTCGAAATTCAGGCTGTAGAGCACAATCTGCGCTGAGTGCAGCCCGCCGAGGCGTTCCCGCACGTGCTCGTTGATCAGACGGTAGTACAGCGCCGTCGACTCCCAGCTCATGCCGCCGATCAGACCGATGGTTTTCAAGGCTGCTCCGGTTCAGCCGCTTTGCCGACGGCGCCGACGCCCATCCAGTCCTCGCGATCCAGAGCAGGATTTTCCGTACGAAAGCGCGCGTAGAGTTCGATAGCGCGCTTGTCTTCGAGGATGTCTACCCGAACTCCCCTGGCGCGCAGCTGCGGTTCAGTGCCCGAAGCGTTGGTGATATCGCCGACCACCACGCGCGCGAACCCGCGCATGTGCAGCAGCGTGGCGCAGATTTCGCAGGGACTCAGGGAGGTAAACAGGGTCGTGCGGCGGAAGTCGATCCGCCCGGCATCGCGAATGGCGGCCGTTTCGCCGTGATTGTAGGGATGATTCTCCTGCACCAGGGTGTTGTGGCCTTTGCCAACAATTCGGCGAGTTTCGTTGTCGACGATGACCGCGCCGATCGGGCAACCGCCTTCGTCATAACTTTTTTGCGCCAGCAACGCGGCAATTCGCATGAAGTCGGCATCACTCAAGCGCTGACTGAAGTCGTTATCCATCAGCACCGGCAGGCTTGCAGTCGGCATGTGCGCAATCACCGCAAGGACTGGTTCGGCAATGACTGTCTGGTTGTTGAATAGCGTGGTCACTCGATTACCTCCCCAGTGCACCTCGGCGCAACCACTCATGGACGAAGGCCAGCTTGCGGTGGGCCGCGCCGGTGACCACGAATGGATAGAGATCCGACAACCCCATGGAGCGGTTGACATGATTGATACCGATAGCCAGCGTAGCGGAAACATGGATCAGCCGTGCGGCGTCCGTCTCTGCGTAAGCGTCCCAGCCGGATTCAGGCAAGACCGGTGCGTGCAGGTCAGCAGCAGCAAAGCTGTCGGCAATATCAGTCAGGTGCAACAGGTTGGCCGCCGTTTCGGCCCAGTCTTCGTGCGGATGGGCCGAAGCATAGCTGGTCAGGTAATGATCGCGCCAGTTTGGCGGCGGGCCGTCATTGTAGTGACGTTGCAATGCCGCCTGATAGTCGGTCCGTTCATCACCGAACAGAGCGCGAAACGCGTCGAGGAAATCGGCGCGCAGGCTCAGGCGCCACCACAGCATGTGGGCGATTTCGTGGCGCATGTGGCCGATCATGGTGCGGTAGGGCTCGTCCAGCGCTTGCCGCCGGGTGGTCCTGACCACCTCGTCGGCCTCGGCCACGCTGATCGTCACCACGCCCTCGATATGCCCCATGGACACCGGCGTCGGGCCTTCGGCGAGCATGTGGAAAACCGGGCGGGTGCCGCGGTCTTCCGGACGGAACCAGCTCCAGCGGCCCAGGTTGTCCAGCACCCAGCGCTTGGCCGCCTCGGTCAGCGCCCAGTTCGGCATGGCATTGAATATCGAGCGGTCCGGCGCCAGCGCCGTCATCGCGCAAGACCGGCAGAATGCACCAGGGTCCGGTGCGATCCAGTTGCAGCCGATCACCTCGCGGTTGGCGCAGTACGGCGGCGAGGCAACGAAGGTTCGCGCCTGCGGATCGTAGCCCACCGGCGTGCCGTCGGCCGTAGCCAGGTTGTCAAACCAGAGCGTGCCTGGACCGACCGGATTGGTAAATACGCGCATGGATCATTCGTCCTGGATTACTACCTGACAGTATGCGCCTTGACGAATTCTACGGCAGGCGAAATCAACCGCCAGCGGCATGGTAAGTTGATTGGACATCGGTAGCAAATCCGCCTACCGCAACGGTTCCTGCGCACACCCAGCTGCAGCCGCGGGGCCATCCGGGCAAACCGTTAATCCGCGAAACAAAAATTGGCGTCCGCGACCAGCACGATCTTGAGACCCTGCCGGGATTCAAATCTGATAACACGTCTCGCCCAGGCCGGGAATCTCCACTCGCCAACGAACAAGACGCGTCATTCTTCGCCGGAACCGGATCATGGTGACTTTTGCCTATCAGTCCCGAAAACCTGGCTATTGCCGAGTTCGTTCTAGCCCGTGACGTTTGAACCACGCGGAGCAGGTTCGCCGTGTCCGGTGGAGCGTGAAGTGCGGAACGAACTTAAACGAGTTGTCATGTGACATTTCTAGGCCATTCCGACAGCTTGAGTTTCATGCCTTCGTGTGAAGCCATAAACCCTAAGGATTCGTAAAATTTCAACGCTTTCGGACGCTCTTTGTCGGTGGTGAGCTGGACCAGGTGGCAGCCATGATTCTGTGCTCGGCAGATAGCCCAGGTAAGTAAGTCACGGCCAAGTCCGGAGCCCCGATATTGGCTATCTACCCGGACAGCCTCAATCGTCGCGCGCCAGCCACCCTGATGGGTAATGTATGGCGTGAATGTCAGCTGTAGCACAGCGATGATACCCCCGTCTTTCGCTTCGGCCACGACAAGTTCATTATTTGAGTCCTGTTGGATGGCCTCGAACGCTGCATAGTAGGAATTGGGCAAGGGATCGACTGACCTCTCACGCTGTGAACCCAATGGATCGTCCGCCAGCATTCGAACGATTTCGGAAAGGTCGCTTTCCACGGCGGGGCGAATGGAAATGGAGGAGGTAGTCATCGTAATCCCTGTTGCCTAATGGTTGCGTTAACCGGCGCCGCCACCGGGCTCAACCGGCTTTGCCGCCGCGAAGCTTACCGGCGTCTGGTTGAACCCTTTGTTATACGCCCAGCTGAGCAAGAATCTCATCACGGTTTTGAAAGTCTGAAAAAACTACGTGATGAACCACGCCATTTCCAATCGCCACAAAATCATACCCCAGTGCAGCGGCCGCTTTCTGATCCCAGACGCCATCACCGAAATATGTTCTTTTTCTTACCACAACTCCGTCTGCCGCTCGAGATTCCGCCAGTAGCATAATGTCGGTTCTCCGCACTGCGTCGGAGCCCGTAGCCATCGGGAGATTGTTTGGTTCCAGTCCGATAGTGCGAAGCTTCAGCGTTGCGGTCGCCTTCCAGCCACCAGTAGCCACGCAAACGCGGACTCCGGGGGATTTGCGTAGAGCATCCACCAAAGCCACTGCACCCGGGACTTCACGGATGGCATGAGAATTCTCTGACAAATAGCGCTCAGTGCGTTCGATGAAGTTGGACTGAATCTCTCGCGCCAAATGCGCTCGGTGTTCAGGAGATGAGTGGACCTCCAGGACTTTTTCCAGAATTCCGCTATCTGTTACGTTTTCATACCGGGACCAATCTGTATCAATAGCGACACCCAGGACATCTTGGATCGCTTCCGCATACAGATCTCCGTCAAAACCTGCGGAGTCAACCAATGTCCCGTCGATGTCAAAGCAAACGACATGCATCTTTCGTTTCTGGGCGTATAACGCCCCGGTTAACCGGCGCGGGCAATGTCCGCGCCTGAGTTGAACCGGTTGTTATGCGGCGATACCCTCTATATGTAGGTGACTAACGTCCGTGCGCTTGCTGGCATGCTCAAACGTGATGGCGCAGACATTTCCTTCGGAATCCAGATCAAGGAGTGTGTTCTCATCCAGATCCCGACTTTCGGCAATTTCCCGACCCTGGAACTCGATATACAAGGTGTCGGTATCCTCGAAGTACTGTACTTTCATGGCCTGAAACCTCTATCGAAAAAAGCATTATGGACTGTCTCTCGGTCCGGAAGCAAAACCACCCGGAGGTACCTATTCCCAGCTTCCTGGATCCGCACCCACCGTCGGACCCGTCCATCCCCTTGTACGTGCTCGTGGTCTGGGCGTTCCATGGCCCTCAGAATCCATTCGTCCTCGATCCGGACTCGGTCGGGACGGCCGCGTGTGGCGTCAAAGTATCTGGTTGTCTTCATTCTTCCGCTACTGCAGCCGCATAACGTCTGGCTTAACCGGCGCGGGGTTTGCCCGCGTCCGGGTTGAACCTGTTGTTAGGCCACACGGAACTCAACCTTTTCAACAGCTTCCAGGTTGACGGATTGGCGGGCGTGCCACAATTCATGATTGTCTTGCATCGCCAACCAACTCTCGGGCGAACGCCCGAGAGCCTTGGAAAGACGAAGCGCCATCTCCGGACTGATTCCACTCCGACCCTGCAGAACGCGATTAAGGGTGGAAGGCGAAACAC
>REEE01000179.1 GCA_007695245.1 Candidatus Competibacteraceae bacterium
GGTGTCATCGCGCTGGTTGGGATCGTGATGAACAACGCCATCGTGCTGATCGACCTGATCGACCAGAACCTCCGCCAGGACCGTCCGGTGCATGAGGCAGTGGCCGAGGCAGTTCGGCGACGCACACGGCCCATATTGCTCACCACCGCTACCACCGTGGCCGGCCTGCTGCCGCTCGCGTTCTCCGCATCGACACTCTGGCCGCCCATGGCCTGGGCGATCATCTCCGGTCTGCTGGCCTCCACCGTCTTGACCCTGATGGTGATCCCTGCACTCTGCTGCACGCTGATGAGGGCTCTGGCCCAACCAGCACCAACCACGCTGGCACGGTCGCCGGGGTGACCATCACGGAGCGCCGCTCACGCCATGCCAGCCCCACGCGGTTCAGATTGCTGCAAGGGCGTGCTATCGAACAAGGAATGCGAACCCGGGCGCAGCTTACGCACCCGGCGCAGGACGAATAGGTGTGCCTTATCGAAGGTACCCGCCTCCCCAGGGGCCAGATCAAGTCGAAGAGGGTACGCCGGAAGCGGACGAAAGGGAAATATGGGTCGCGTTGATCGAAGTCTATGAAAATCAACATTATTCAATTGGTCCAGCCGATCCCGTGGAAGCTATTAAATTTCGCATGGAACAACAGGGGCGAACATCGGCCCGGTCGCCGATGTGGGCGAAACGCCGGGACACCGCCACGTCCACCAGACCGGCGTCGCGGAACCGCACATCGTCCATGCGGACGATTTCCGTGCGAGCTGGGTTGCGGGCCAACTCACGGTCGAACGAGCTGTAAACTCCGCCAGTCGCTGGCGACCAGCGTCCGGCCGCCGTCGTCCAGGGCCACGACCCGCCAGCGCAGCGGTTCCCCGGCGCGGTCGGCCAGCCAGGGCGGCGCGGCGTAGTAGCCGGTCCCGCCCTTGACCACGGCGGCGAGCACCGTCTCGCCGGTGGGTTGGGTCACTTCCAGCCGGTAGTAGGGCGCAGGGGCGGCTTCCCGCCAGGTGAACTCCAACGGCTTGGGCGGCGCGGGCGCGCCGTCGCCGGGAGCCAGCAAAACCGGCGCTGCGTCCTGCCGGCCGCTCCCGACGAAGTAGCGGATCTGCGGCAGCGCGAAGCCCGCCACGCCGCCGACGCGAGCCACCAGACCGCCGCCGGTGCCAGAACGGCTGTCGCGGTCGTCGCTGGCTTCGATCCGCAGCAGGATGCGGTGCAGACCGCCACCCTGGGTGGGCGGCTCCAGGGCGCGCGGGCCGGGGATAAACGCCTCGCCCACCGGGGTGAGGAAAATCTCGAAACGCTCGAGGATGCTGTAGCGCCGCTGCAAGCCGCGCTGTTCGACCGGCAGCGTGCCTTCGGTGAACAGATCGAACTGGCGTAGGCGGTATCGGTGCTGGTTTTGACCGGAACGATTTCCTCATCGTTCAAGGCCAGACTGGGATCCGGGGGATTGTCGAAGCGGCTGCGGGCGTAGTTGATCTCGCCGCGCAGCCGGCCGGATTCGTCGCTGCCGCTCAAGCGCAGCCCGAAACCGCGGTTGTCTTCGACATCGGTGACTTCGCCGGTGTTGAAGTTGTTTTGCGAGGGAATCACGCCGCTCAGATAGCTGACCTCGGCGCGCAGCCCACCGGGACGGGCCGGCAGCAGTTCCATGCCGAAAGTGGCGGCGGCGATTCGATCATCGTTCCATTGATCCAGGCCGAACAGATTGTCGTAGCCGACGATGGCCCGGCCGCTCAGCAGGCCCAGACCCACGTCGAAGCGGTCGCCGAGCGGATACCGGGCGGTGAGGCCGCGATGGGCGATATTGCTGACCAGCAAGGGATGGTTGCCGAACGCCACATGCCCCATATTCAGATTGGCCGCGCCGAGTTCGGTTTCGATCAGGTAATCGTTGAGGTCGAGCTTGGGCGTATCGTCGGCCAGTTCGCCGTAGCGCAGCGCGTCGGGACGGTTGCTGAAGCCGCTGATATTGGCGCTGGAGCGTACGCCGAACGCGCCGCGCCGGTGTTCGCCGGTCAATCCGCCGCTCAGTTCCAGATCCTGAAACGTCTCACGATCCAGCGGCGGCGCGTCGCCCTTGGTGTTGCTGGCCAATTGCGCTTTGAGGGCCAAGTCCAGCTTGGGGGTGAATTCGGCTTTCTCGAAGCCGGTCGGGGTCAGCACCTGGAGCGGGAGACGGGCGACTTCCTGCCAGTCGTCGCCGACGACCGCGTAAACGATCAACTCCTGTTCGCCGGAGGGCAGGGGCAGGCTCTCCGGCGGATAGCGGTATTCACCCGGCGCCCCGGCGACGAACAGTGCGGTGAGATCGGTGGTGCCGAGAACAAAGGCCGGTTGCGCGCCGGCGGGGAACTCCGCCGCATCGAGGGTCACGCCGAAGCCCGCCGTGGCGGCGAGATACTCGCCGTCGGTGAAAGTGGCGCTGACGGGAGCGGCCGGCAGGGCGGCGGACCCGAGCGCCAGCGCGCCGAGACCGGCGCCGCCGAGGAGTTTCAGTGAGTGTCGTAACGCAAACATAGCGGTGATCAGGGGTCGGTCGATGAGGGGGGCGTGGTGCCGTGGTGCGCCGAGAACGCGCTCAGTGTCGACCAAGAGGGGAGATGGGTGGTATCCCGCGATCAGGGGAGGGATGGGTTTTGCACCTCCCCGAAATGGGGGAGGGGCAACGACCGTCAGCGGCCGTACAAGCAACCAAAGGTGGAATTCAATGAATATCAAGCCGATTTGTAATGATGACGACTTGCGGGCCGCATTCCAGCGTCTTGAAGCCATCTTTCAAGCCGAAGAGGGTACGCCCGAGGCGGACGAAAGGGAAATATGGGTCACGTTGATCGAAGTCTATGAAAATAAAAATTATCCCATCGGTCCAGCGATTGTTCGGGTCCGATGTATAAGCGAGCATCCGCCAGGATCATGCCCATCGAAACGATCGTTGATTTGGGCCTGCGCTGAACGAACAAACCCGATTGTGGGATGGCCTCGTTGGGTCGCGCGCCCGCCTCGGCGCAAGGATGATCGGCACCGTGGTTGAAAGACTTGACCAACAAGGCGGGTGCGCATAAGTTATGCGCGTTCCGCAATTTTCCAGAGGTCGCCATGCTGCCCATCTACGATCACAGCGCCCCAAAGAAGCCGACCAACCTGAGTCTAAACAGCGACTTGTTAAGAAAAGCCCGCGAGTTGGACATCAATTTGTCTTCCAGTCTGGAGGAAGCCCTGGGGGAGATTGTCAAGCGTCGTCTTCACGAGCAGTGGCTTTCGGAGAATCGGGAAGCCATCGCCTCCTATAACGAACACGTTGAAGCCAACGGCGTGTTCGGCGATGGCGTCAGGAGTTTTTGATGGCGCAATTCGCGGTCTATCGGAACAGGAACTCGAGATCGAAAGCAGACATACCCTACCTGCTGGATGTGCAGAGCGACCTTTTGAGCCAATTGGGAACCCGGGTCGTCATTCCGCTCTTTGAAAAGCAATCGCCCGGTATCAAACCGCTCACCAAGCTGACGCCGGAATTTGCAGTCGATGGTAAAAAATGCATTTTGATGACGCCACAACTCGCTGGCATACCGATTAAGGAATTGGGCGAGCCGGTCGGAGATTTGGCGCGGCATCGAAGCGACATTATTGCGGCGCTTGATTTGTTGATTACGGGTTTCTAGTGGATTACCGCAAAAATTCTGATAGGTGGCACTAGGCGCACCTGGCTCCCACGCTCCGGCGTGGGAGCCCGTTCAGATGCTCCAACCTCTCGATTTTACTGGGATCATTCAAGCAGCTGGAGCGGCGGTCGGCATTCCCACGCCGGAGCGTGGGAACGAGAACCTGTCAAAACTTTTGCAACAGCCCACTAGTTCGGTGGCGTTGAGAAAGATGCACAAGGCGCTGTCGAGCGCCTCGAGTCATACTCATCGGCAAATCCCGGTTGGGGGCGTTCACCTCGACAACGGGTTTTAGCTCCAGTCGTCGAGGCGAGGGGTGGTTTGAACATCCCTACCATTAACCCGGTTGACCGGCTTGATGTCCTCGGGCGTGGTCCTGTAGCAACGATCCCGACCTTGTCTTACTTCCTTAATCTGCCCAGGGCCGCAGGCAGCGAAACCATCGGGACCCACAGGGGGCACACAGCGATCTGCATTTGCGTGGCCGGCTGGATCCACTCTCAGGCTTTCCAGCCGTGCGCGAAACATGCCGAGCACCAGGGTGAGATCGCCTTCGACGGGGTCCAGCGAATCGATCATCAACCGTAAATCGTTCAACGCCGTGCAGCGCCTCCGCGATGGTCGCGGATTGGGCCGCGCCGCTTTCCGCCAGCGCCAAGGTCGAGATCAAATGTCCGCCCATACCGTCGTGCATGTCGCGCATGATGCGCCGGCGCTCCTCGTCCAGCACCCGCTGGCGCTCCAGTTCTCGCAACCGCTGATAGTTTTGCTCCAGCTCGGCGGATTTTTCCCGAACCCGTTGTTCCAATTCGCGGTTGAGGGCTTCCGCTTCGTTGCGGGCCCGCACGAAATCGCGCAGCAGCAGCCAGCCAAAGCCAAGAATCGGCACCGGCGCCGCATATTGGATAAACAGGCCCTCGCCGCGTTGCACGATAATGCCCGCGATGGCCAGCCAGTCGCGTAGTGCGAACATCATGATGCACAAACCACTGGCCGGACCCAGGTGCAAGCGGCCCAGCCAGCCGTTCCGTGGGGGATCGGTGTGCAGGTGGATTTGCAGCAGGTTGCCGCCGGGCCGCAACAGGCCGCTGGGAATGGCAAAGTACAACGGCTGATGCCACAACCGCCGCGTTGGTTCGGCGAAATCCCCACCCTGGCCCAGCAACTCGCCGTTCAGATAAACGGCGGCGTTTATTCTGACGTTGGGCAGATAAACCCCCCACAGCCGAGCCGTTGCCGTCCGGCAAATCCAGGTCGGTCAGCAGCACGGCGGGCGGCTGCCGG
>REEE01000066.1 GCA_007695245.1 Candidatus Competibacteraceae bacterium
TGCAACATGGTATGGTGCCCCCTTCAGTGTCGAACAACCAATACTTTACCATGGCATCAAGTTGGTTGGGGTAACCGCGCTCAACAAACGGGCGTCCGGATCGGTTGCTTGCCGTACAGGCGACTCAGATCACCGAGCAGTTGCCCGAGCAGGCCGGAGTCCAGAGAGGACTTGCGCTCGAACAGCAGGTACACTTGGCGCGGTTGGCCGGCGTGGGTGGTCAGCGAGAACAGCAGGTCGGATTGCAGTTCGCTCAGCGTTAATTTTTCCTGAATCAGGAGCTTTTCGACAGTCGAGAAACTACATTTTGTATCGCAGTTCAAGCCATTCAATTCTTATCGTTTATTGTAAGGAGACCGTACGGATGAACGTGCGTGCAGGATCATTTTTACAAGCGTTGCTACCCGTCGCCGTGCTGGCGACGACGCTCGCCGCGCCGGCAGCCCAAGCCCTGGTGTTCGGGGACCGGGAACGCACCTGCGCCAACGGCGAAACTTATACCGATTATTACGGGGGCACCTATACGGGGGATTCGAGCAATCCCCTGGCACCCTTTCGGATAGTGATCCCCCGGCAGGGCTGGAACGGCAAGCTGCTGGCGTATGCCCGCGGCACCGGATCGACGATCAAAATCGTGAACGGCGTACCCGTGGACGTCGACGGCCAGCCTTTGACTGACCCCACCACCCAGTGGCCGCTGCTCGGCTTCACCCCCCTCACCAATTCCCTGCCCGAGATTACGGCGGGTGGTCTCGTCCTGCCCGCGAATCCGGACGCCTTCGAGGAAGAGTTGGTCTGCAATCGCAAGTACGCAGCCGTGGCTTCCGACTACAAGCCGGACTTCGACTTCATCGAGAACGGCAAGCTCGGCTGGGTGGTCGAGGATGGCGTGCGCGACATCGGTCTGGCGGTGGCGCAAGCCCGGCGGCTCCTGCGTCTCACCCAGGGAAGCCCGCCCTCCCGCACCATCCTGATGGGCCGCTCCCAGGGCAGCATCATCGCCCTGCGCTACGCCGAGGAGCGCTCGCTCCTGGTCGATGGCGTGATCGCCATCTGCACCGTGGGCGCCGGCGCCTCGCGGAGCTGGGATACCGCCGTGGATGTGGCGCTGGCCATCGACGTGGCGTTTGCGAATGAGGAGAGGGGAGGATGGCCGTGGGGAACGGCGCCGGGTGAGGTCGGTGAGGTGCAGAGTGACGTGGTCTTCGCCACGCAAGTCGCGCCGTGGCTCGGCGGCCTTTTCCAGGACCCAACCGCCTTCGCCCGCTTCGAGTTCGTGCGGCTGGTGACCGGCCTGCCACGTGAAGGGTTCTATCCCTTCCCGGCCCCGGCCATACCGCCCTTCCACGGGCCAAGCGTCGGCAATCCTGGCTTCAACTGGCTGGGCGCGATCCTGCTCTTCGCCACCGAGGTGAAGGCGGACCTGGAAGTCAAGGCCGGTGGGGCAGCGGGCCAGAACCTGGACCATGTTTACAGCCTGTCACCCAGCGACCAAGCCTACCTCCAGGCCCTGGGCGCACCGGTCGACGCCTGGCTCGCCGCGATGAACGCCCGCACCATCTACCAAGGCAGCCCGCAAGGCGCGGCCTATACCGCCGCGTACCGCGACTTCACCTTCGACACCCGGCTGCCCCCGCGCCCCATGCTGTCGGTGCATACCACCACGGACGGCCTGGTGCTGCCGTCGCAGGAGACCGTGCTACGCCAGACCCTGGATGCGACGGGCCAGCTCTTGAAAAGGCGGCAGTTGCGTCAGGTATACGTGGAGGCGAACGGCCATTGTACCTTGACGCAGGCCGAGCTGACGGTGGCGTTACGAGCGATGGAACTGCGGTTGAACAGGGGATCCTGGCCAGGTGATACGTTCTTCCCCAACAACACCAAAGGTGCCGGCAAGCCGCCTTATGACCTTCGCCTGCGCTTCGTGAAGGGCTTCGATCCGGGGCCGTTCCCCCAGCCGCCGTCCCCGTAGTTCTCGCGGTAAACTCTCACTCCAGCCCTCCCTCGCCAGGGGGAGAGCGTCTCGGACAACCCCCCTCACCCTTGCCCCTCTCCCGCCTGCGGGAGAGGGGTTCTCACTCGGCCGCTGGCACAGGGCTGCTATAGTACGGAAAACCATTGCGAGCAGGGGGGTATGTCATGACCGAGCCTTTTGATTACGACGTCGCGTTTTCGCGGAATCTCGGTTGGGTGACCGAGACCGAGCAGGCCCTGCTACGGTCGCGGCGCATCGCCATCGCCGGGTTGGGCGGGGTAGGGGGGAGCCACTTGCTGACCCTGACCCGGCTGGGGGTCGGTCGATTCACCATCGCCGATCTCGACGTTTTCGAACTGGCCAATTTCAACCGGCAGGCGGGTGCCAGCCTGCGTCACATCGGCCGGGCGAAGGTGGACGTGCTGGCGGATCTGGCGCTGGATATCAACCCGGAACTGGACCTCCGGCGGTTCCCGGACGGGGTGAACGCCGGCAATCTGGACGAGTTCCTGGACGGCGTGGATCTCTATGTGGATGGGCTGGATTTCTTCGCGGTCGATGCCCGCCGGCGGGTGTTCGCGGCTTGCGCGGCGCGAGGGATTCCGGCGGTCACCGCCGCGCCGCTGGGGATGGGCGTGGCGCTGCTGAATTTCCTGCCGGGCAAGATGAGTTTCGAGGAGTATTTTTGCCTGGACGGGCAGCCGGAGGACGAGCAGTTGTTGCGCTTTCTCTTGGGGCTGTCGCCGGCGATGTTGCAGATGGGCTATCTGGTGGACGCCACGCGGGTCGATCTGGCGAATCACCGGGGACCTTCGACGCCGATGGCCTGCGAGTTGTGCGCGGGGCTGGCGGCGGCCCAAGCGTTGAAAATTGTGCTACAGCGCGGGAAGGTGCCGGCGGCGCCGTGGGGGCTGCACTTCGACGCCTACCGCAACCGGCTGGCCCGCACCTGGCGGCCGGGCGGGAATCGCCATCCCTTGCAGCGGCTGGGCCTATGGGTGGTGCGGCGGCGGTTGGCGGGCCGGATTTCTCGGGAAGACCGGCCCGCGGCGCCGGTTCCCGAAGCGCCCCGGACGCCGCTGGAGCAGATTCTGGATTTGGCCCGCTGGGCACCGAGCGGCGATAACACCCAGCCGTGGCGGTTCGAGATCGTCGATGACCGCCATCTGGTGGTGCATGGCTTCGATACGCGCGACTCCGTGGTCTACGACCTGCAAGGCCGCGCCAGTCAGTTGGCCCTGGGCGGGTTGCTGGAGACCCTGGAGATCGCGGCGCGCGGGCGGGGCTGGCGGTGCGCCGTCAGCCGCCGGATGGACCGGCCCGAGACCCGGCCGACCTTCGATGTGACCTTTGCCGAGATTCCAGCGGAGCCGCATCCATTGGAGGCGGTGATTCGCGCGCGGGTGACGAATCGCCGGGCGTTCGAGCGGCGGCCGCTGGGTCCCCGCGAACGGGAGGCGCTGGAGGCAGCCGTCGGCGCGGGGTATCGGGTGGTGTGGCTGGAAGGTAAAGCAATGCTGCGGCGGATGGCGCGGCTGTTGTTCGTGAACGCCGGCATCCGCCTGACCCTGCCGGAAGCCTACGAAGTGCATAAATCGATCATCGACTGGGACCGTCAGTTCAGCCTGGAGCGGATCCCCGATCGGGCGGTGGGTCTGGACCCGGTGGCGTTGAAACTGATGCGCTGGGCCATGCAGAGCTGGGGGCGGGTCCAGTTTTTGAACCGCTATCTGGGTGGCACGCTGTTGCCCCGCCTGCAACTGGATGTGTGGCCGGCGCTGAACTGCGCGGCGCATTTCGCGATTGTGGCCGATGAGCCGTTGCGCACGATCGACGACTACGTGGCCGGCGGCCGGGCGATGCAGCGGTTCTGGCTGACCGCGACGCAGCTCGGGTTGCAATTCCAGCCGGAGATGACGCCGCTGATCTTCGCGTCCTATATTTACAACGATGTCGCGTTCAGCGCGACGCCGCGGGCGCTGGACCAGGCACGGCGGCTGACGGACGAGTTGGAGCGGTTGCTCGGGGAGGAAGCCTGCCGGCAGGGGGTGTACCTGGGTCGGGTCGGCTTTGGCCCGGCGCCGACCGCGCGGTCGCTGCGTTTGCCGCTGGCGCGCCTGTTGGCGAATCCCGCCGAGTAGGGGCGCGGGGCCGTGCGGGTCCGCGCCGGGCGTTCCTTCTCGAACATTCAGCGCCGCGCGTTCCCGAGCAGCGCCAGCAGGCCGATAATGATGTACCCCACCCCGGCCAGGATGATCCCGAATTTCAGCACCGCACAGGTGGTCGCCAGTTTGGGCCAATAGGCGTCCGGCGAGCCCAGCAGGAGTTGCCACAGCGCGACGTTCTCGACCATGTCGAACCCGGCGGCGGCGAACATCGCCCAGGCGAGCAGGAATCCGGCGGTCGCAAACCCGGGGGTGTCGTGCCGCCGGGCGCGGGCCAGCGCGGCGCAGCTCAGGCTGAGGAACAGCGCGTAGCACGCCAGGTAGAGGTAGTCGAAACCGAGGTTGAAGGCGGCGTAAAGCCGCTCGGTTTCGCCCCAGGAATTCAAGATCTCCGCGGCCGCCGCCGATCCGCCGGCGAATTGCAGGGATAGGATGCCGAGGGGGGCGGCGGGAGTTTCGAGGGGCTGGTTGGTGGCGGCGATGATCAGAAAGCACCCCAGCGTCGCGAGCAGGGACGCGAACAGGCCCGCGCGTAACGCGCTTGGCGACAGGCGATGGAACGGATCCATGGGTCAATGGGAGTTTTAAGTTTTAAGTTTTAAGTTTTAAGGGGTTAGCGTCAGCGGGAATGCCGGAAAGCGCAAATCCCCTCCGGGAATGGCCAGCCGAAATCGCGACGGATTCCGTTAGGCTGGCTACACTATAATATTATGAATAGCCCCTCCAGTCCGAACCTATCGGAATCCGGCGGCATCCAACCCCAACCTATTGATCCTGGCCTTAAAACTTAA
>REEE01000194.1 GCA_007695245.1 Candidatus Competibacteraceae bacterium
ATTACAAAAAAATGACGGCTTCGGCATGAGAAATCCCCGACCTTACTGTAACCTTAATTCTTTTCCAGCAAATTGCTCGAACACAATAAGACCATCGACCAAGTCCCAGCGACAGGAGGCCACATCATGAGCTACACCACCGAGTCCATCCGCAATATCGCTCTAGTCGGGCATGGCGCGGCTGGAAAAACGACCCTGGTGGAATCCATCCTGCACCATGCCGGCAAGCTCCCTGCCCCGGGCACCGTGGAAAAGGGCAACACGGTCTGCGATTTCGATCCGCAGGAAAAGGCGCACCAGCATTCGCTGGATTCCGCGCTGGTGAATCTCGATTACCACGATACCCACATCAACCTGATCGATACCCCCGGATTCCCGGATTTCCTCGGCCAGGCCATCGCCGTGCTGCCAGCGGTGGAAACGGTGGCGGTGGTGATCAACGCCCAGACCGGTATCGAAGTCGTCACCCAACGGATGATGGAACGCGCCGCCGAACGACAGCAATGCCGGATGATCATCATTAGCAAGATCGATGCCGAAAACATCGATTTACCTGGCCTGCTGGAGCAGATTCAGGACAGCTTCGGCCGGGAATGTCTGCCGATCAACCTGCCGGCCAACAACGCCGCCCGCGTCGTGGACTGCTTTTTCAATCCCGCCGGGGACAGCGACTTTTCCAGCGTCGCCGCCGCCCATTCCGCGCTGATCGACCAAGTGGTCGAGATGGACGAAGAGTTGATGGCCCTGTATCTCGAACAGGGCGAGGATCTGCAGCCGGAACAACTGCATGCTCCGTTCGAAACCGCGCTGCGGGAAGGCCATCTGATCCCGATCTGCTTCGTCTCGGCTCGCACCGGTGCCGGCGTCAAGGAACTGTTGGAGGTCATGGCCCGGCTTCTGCCCAATCCGACCGAAGGAAATCCCGAGCCGTTTCTGAAGAGCGAGAGGGACACGGTCGAGGTCATTCCCGCCGTACCCGATCCGCAACAGCACGCGGTGGCGCATGTGTTCAAGGTCCTGATCGATCCCTTCATCGGCAAGCTGGGCATCTTCCGCATCCATCAGGGGACCATCACCAAGGACAGCCAGTTGTTCATCGGCGACGGTCGCAAGCCGTTCAAGGTCGGGCACCTGTTCCATCTCCACGGCAAGGAACACCCCGAAGTCGTGATCGGTATTCCCGGTGATATTTGCGCGGTGGCCAAGGTGGAGGATATCCACCGCGACGTGATCCTGCATGATTCCCACGATGAGGATGCCATTCAACTGCGGCCGCTCCGCTTTCCCGCTCCGCTGTTCGGGTTGGCCATCCGCGCCGCCACCCGCGGCGACGAGCAGAAGCTTTCCGATACCATTAACAAGCTGTTGGAAGAAGACCCCTGTCTGGCGCTGGAGCACAACACGCACACCAAGGAAACCGTGTTGCGCGGCCTGAGCGACCTGCACCTGCGCATCACCCTGGAAAAAATGCAGCAGCGCTACAACCTGCAGGTCGAAACCAAACCGCCCAAAATCGCCTACAAGGAAACCGTCAGCCAGACCGCCGACGGCCACCATCGCCACAAGAAGCAAACCGGCGGCGCCGGACAGTTCGGCGAAGTGTTCCTGCGCGTCGAACCCCTGCCGCGCGACGCCGGTTTCGAGTTCGCCAGTGAAGTGGTGGGCGGTGCCATTCCCACCTCGCTCCTGCCGGCGGTGGAAAAAGGCATCCGCGAAGCGCTGCAGGAAGGGGTGGTCGCCGGTTATCCCTTGCAGGACGTCCGCGCCGTCGCCACCGACGGCAAATACCACCCGGTGGACTCCAAGGAAATCGCTTTTGTCACAGCGGGTCGTGAAGCCTTCCTGGATGCGGTTTCCAAGGCCAGACCCCTCGTCCTGGAGCCGATTATCAATTTGGAAGTACGGGCGCCCGCCGATTCCGTGGGCTCGATCACCGGCGATCTGTCCAGTCGCCGCGGCCGCATCGCCGGCACCGACGCCGGTCCGCGCGGGTTGACGATCATCAACGCGCAGGTTCCGCTGGCGGAACTGGAGGGCTATGAGTCGCAGTTGAAGTCCATGACCGGAGGCCATGGCTCTTATAACATCGAACTGAGCCATTACGACCCAGTGCCCGGCGACATCCAGCAGAAACTGCATGCCGCTTACCGACAACCGCGGGAAAGTTGAGGCGGTCCGCGCAGGCCGGTTTTCCGCCGGCTTGCGCTATCCTGATATCCTCATGCTGGACTTGGTTATAAAATTTGTACAAATAATTAACGCATATTGCTTGACATCGGTGAATATTTTGGATAAATTGGCGGAAAAGTTGTACAAAGCCTTTCTTGCCGCCGACATCGCTATGAGGTGAGTCATGCACAACACGATCCGTACCATCCGGAGCCTCGGCATTTACCTGCTACCCGCCGCCTCACTCACGGTCGCCGGCACCCTGCTGCTAGGCTTGTTGTACTCCCCCACCCCGATCACGGTCTCCAGTACCCCATCCCAGCCCGTCGCCACGACCGGACAACCGGACCGGCAGGCTCGCGCCGATGCCCTGTTCGCGGCACTGCTGGCCGATGCCTTGCGCCAAATTCAGGAGGAACAGGAGACCCAGGTGCGGACGCTGCGGTATCAGTACGAAGACGGCCTCCCGTCCGGTGAGGCCCCGGTGATGCTGTGGACAGCGCCGCCACCGACGACGGACCTCGGTCGTGACGCAGGCCATCCCACTCTGATTCAACTGTAGCGGCCCCTGTCGCCCCGGTTCGGCCTGTGTCGTTCCGGGACTTTCCGGTAACAATCCTCACGACTCCTGCAGCGCCTGCTAAATCTCCACCATCTCGAAATCATCCTTGTTCGCGCCACACTCCGGACAGACCCAAGCCAGCGGCACGTCGTCCCAGCGAGTGCCAGGGGCGATGCCATCGTCGGGCCAACCTTTTTCTTCGTCATAAATAAATCCGCAAATCAGACACATATATTTTTTCATAGAGACTCTCAACCTCCAGTTACAGTCATTATTGCCATGGATTTGGTTAAAGGGTTATTGTCCCATGCCCGCGCGTCCTGAAAAACCCGCGCGGTTTGTTAGAATGCCAACAGCAGCAACGCTTTTTTCTCCACGTCCAGGAGTTCGACCCGATGCCGCCCGCATTTCCCGCCATCCCCGTGGTGATGACCCTGGCCGGCAACGATCCCAGCGGCGGGGCCGGACTCGCCGCCGACATCGAAACCCTGGTCAGTCTGGGCTGCCATCCGGCGCCGGTGGTCACCGCCCTGACCGTGCAGGATACTCACAACGTCAAGGCCCTGCTGCCGGTCAGCCCGGAACAAATCATCGCCCAGGCCAAAGCGGTCCTGGAGGACATGCCGGTCGCGGTCTTCAAAATCGGCGTGATCGGCAGCGCCGACAACGCCTCTGCCCTGTATGACTTACTCCGCGCGCATCCCGGAATTCCGGTGGTGTTCGATCCGGTGCTGGCGGCCGGCGGCGGTACGGAACTGGCCAACCTGACGCTCGTCGAGGCCATCCAAACCCTGTTGCTGCCCCTGACCACCGTATTGACGCCCAACAGCATGGAAGCCCGTCGGCTGGCGCCGGAAGCCGACACGCTGGAAGCCTGCGCCATGGCCCTGCTGGCGCGCGGTTGCCAGTATGTCCTGATCACCGGCGGCCACGAAGCGACCCCTGAAGTAGTCAACACGCTGTACGGCAACAACCGGTTGCTGGAAGCCCACCGCTGGCCGCGCTTGCCGGATTCCTACCACGGCTCGGGCTGCACGCTGGCCGCCGCCATCGCCGGTCTGCTGGCCCAAGGCGGGGAGCCCCACGCGGATCTGCTCCGTTCCGCGATCCACCGGGCGCAGGATTATACCTGGCATTCCCTGCAAGCGGGTTACCGGGCGGGCGGCGGGCAACGACTGCCTGACCGGCTGTTCTGGACCCATTCTCGCCGAGATGCGTAACCATGCCAAAACCCCTCTGCCGTGGCGTGTACGCCATCACCGACGCCGTCTTGCTTTCCGACGATCCACGTTTGACCCACGCCGTGGAACAGGCCATTCTGGGCGGTGCCCGGCTGATTCAGTACCGCGATAAAAGCACCGACGCCGCGCGGCGACTGGCGCAGGCGCGGGCCTTGAACGCCTTGTGCCGACAATACGATATTCCACTGATCATCAACGATGATGTGGAACTGGCCGTCCAGGTCGGCGCGGCGGGCGTCCATATCGGCCGGGACGATCCGGACCTGGCCACCGCCCGCGTCCGTCTGGGCGAACCCGCGCTGATCGGCGTATCCTGCTACGACCGATTGGATTTGGCGCTGGCCGCCGAGCGGGCTGGAGCCGACCATGTCGCGTTCGGTGCGTTCTTCTCCTCGCCCACCAAGCCCACCGAGATCCGCGCGCCCATCGAACTGTTGCGGGAAGCGCGCGCGGCCCTGCGCATCCCCATCATCGCCATCGGCGGCATCACCCCGGACAACGCGCCGGTGTTGCTGGAGGCCGGTGCCGACGCCTTGGCGGTGGTCAGCGGGATATTCGGCCAGCCCGATATCCAGGCGGCCGCCCGGCGCTATGCCGCCTTGCTCGCTGGAGGAACTCCATCATGACCCGTTCCGAGACCCTGTTCGCCGAAGCGCAACACTACATTCCCGGCGGCGTCAACTCGCCCGTGCGCGCCTTTCGCGGCGTCGGCGGCACGCCCGTTTTCTTCAAACGCGGCGAGGGCGCTTACCTGTACGACGAAGACGAGCGCCGTTATATCGACTACGTCGGTTCCTGGGGACCGATGATCGCCGGCCACGCCCACCCGGCGGTGGTCCGCGCCGTCCGGGAAGTGGTGGGCCGTGGGTTGAGTTTCGGCGCGCCCACCGAAATTGAAACCGTCATGGCGGCCCGGATTCAGGAACTGATGCCGTCGATGGAGTTGGTGCGGATGTGCAATTCCGGCACCGAGGCGACCATGAGCGCCATTCGCCTGGCGCGCGGCTTTACCGGGCGCAATAAAATCGTCAAGTTCGAGGGCTGCTACCACGGCCACTCGGACTCGCTGCTGATCAAGGCCGGTTCCGGGGCGCTGACCTTGGGCGTCCCTACCTCGCCCGGCGTCCCGGCGGCGCTGGCGGCGTATACCGTCACCCTGACTTATAACGATCTATTCCAGGTCCGGCAGGTGTTTGCGGAGATCGGTGAGGAAATCGCCGGGGTGATCGTCGAACCGGTGGCCGGCAACATGAACTGCATTCCCCCGGCGCCCGGGTTCCTGGCCGGGCTGCGCCAGCTTTGCGACCGTTACGGCAGCCTGCTGATTTTCGATGAGGTGATGACCGGATTCCGGGTGGCGCGGGGCGGCGCGCAAGAGTTGTACAACGTCAAGCCGGATCTGACGACGCTCGGCAAGATCATCGGCGGCGGAATGCCGGTCGGCGCGTTTGGCGGCCGGCGGGCGATCATGGAACGACTGGCGCCGCTGGGACCCATCTATCAGGCCGGCACGTTGTCGGGTAATCCGGTGGCGATGACGGCGGGTTTGGTCACCCTGGATTTGCTGTCCGTGACGGAGTTTCATGTCCGACTCGCCGCCAAAACCCAAAGGCTGTGCGCGGAACTGGCGGCGGCGGCGAATGAGAACGGGTTGCCGCTGACCACGAATTACGTCGGTGGGATGTTCGGGTTCTTCTTTACGACAGAAACGGTCACCACCTACGCTCAGGCGGTGGCCTGCGACATCGAGCGGTTCAAGAGGTTTTTCCACGGCATGTTGGCGGAAGGCGTCTATCTCGCGCCGTCAGCGTTCGAAGCGGGGTTCATGTCCGCGGCGCACACCGAAGAAGACATCGACGCGACTCTCGCCGCCGCCCGGCGGGTGTTCGCGCGCATTTGATCACGGGGATTTGACCCGGAGGATTCGCCATGCCCCAACTCGCCGAATCGTTTATCACGCCCGCCGACTATCTGGCGCGGGAACGGCGTTCCGAAGTCAGAAGTGAATATCTCAATGGTCGCATCTATGCGATGAGCGGCGCCAGTCGCGAACATAACCGGATCACGATCAACCTGAGCGCGATGCTCCATTCTCGACTCAAGGGCAAACCCTGCGAACCTTTCTCCGGCGACCTGCGCGTCAAGGTGAGTCCCACCGGTCTGTACACGTATCCCGATGTCATCGTCGCCTGCGGCGAATCCCGTTTCGAGGACGAGCATGTGGACACCCTGCTCGATCCCACGGTGATTATCGAAGTGTTGTCGGACAGCACCGAAGCCTACGACCGAGGCGAAAAGTTTGCCCATTACCGGGCGCTGGAATCGCTGACCGATTACTTGCTGGTTGCCCAGAATCGGCCGCGCATCGAGCACTTTATCCGCCAACCCGACTCGCGCTGGCTGTATTCGGTCACCGATGGGTTGGACAAGCAAGTCGAAATCGCCACCCTCGATTGCGTATTGCCCTTGGCCGAAGTCTACGAGCGGGTGGTTTTTTCGGAGTGATCCCACTCCGACGCGAACCGGCGGCGAACGATCAAGCGCCTTTCCGTCAGCGCCGCAACCGCCAGTTGCCCAGCACGCCGAGCACGCCCAAGCCGAGAAACAGCAGCAGCGTCCACCACGGCATGCTGAGTCCCAGCAAGGTCCAGTCGATTTCGGCGCACTCGCCGGAACCGCTCAACACCTCGCGAATCGCCTCGGCCAAAGGCAAAGTTTCCAGCATGTAGTCCAATCCGGGGCCACAGAGCGGGACTTCCTCCGGCGGCAAGCTCTGCAACCAGACATGCCGGATCGCCACACCAGCGCCGACCGCCGCGGTGAGTCCCAGCAACACGCCGTACACTTTCGCGCCCCAACCCCGTGGGTCGTGCAAGGCCGCCGCCAGGAACGCCAAACCGAGCGCGAACAGCGCCAGGCGTTGAAAGATGCACAGCGGACAGGGTTCCAGACCGATCCCGTATTGCGCGTAATAGGCGAAGCCCAAACCGCCGAGGCAAGCCAGGAAGCCCCCGCCATTCAGCGCCCGGCGGGATCGCCAGAACTCATTCGACGCCCCGGCACCGCCCTCTCGTAAATCTTGCATGACGCTCCCCGTAAAACCTCGTTGCAACCCATCAGACCGGAGGCGTGACCCGGTCTGAATGACCCAAATTTCGCTCCGGCGCGACCCGATCGCGGACCCGTTGTTTGACTTCCTTCGCCTCGGGAAACCGCCCTTCCCGCTGGCGCGACCAGATCAACTCGTCCTCGACCCGGATTTCAAACACCCCGCCGCTACCGGGGCGCAACGCCACTTCGCCCAACTCGGCTTCGAACGTGGTCAACAGTTCCTGGGCCAGCCAGGCGGCCCGCAGCAACCAGCGACACTGCGTGCAATAGGTGATGCTCACCCGCGGCCTGGATTCCATTAACCCTCCGGTTGCAGCTTGTTGAGATAGGCGACACCGCCCAACTGACGCATCTGCCGCTCGATCCAGCGCTGGCGATTCAGCACGCGGGGCGAGGGTCGATCCACCCGATAGCTGGCCGGATTCGGCAGCACCGCCGCCAACCGCGCGGCTTCGCTGGCGGTCAACCGGGCGGCGGGTTTATTGAAAAACCGCTGGCTGGCCGCTTCCACGCCGAAGGTGTGTTCACCGAATTCGGCGATGTTCAGATAGACCTCCAGAATCCGCTGCTTGGGCCAAAGCCATTCCAGCCACACCGTGAACCAGGCCTCCAGGCCCTTGCGGATCATGCTGCGCCCCGGCCACAGAAATAGATTTTTCGCCACCTGCTGGCTGATGGTGCTGGCACCGCGCAGCGGCCGGCCGGCTTGCCGCTCCCGCCATACCACCTGAATGGCTGTGAAATCGAAGCCGGCGTGATCGGGAAACCGCTGATCCTCCGCCGCGATCACCGCCAGCGCCGCATGCGGGGAAATTTCGTCGAGGGGCGTCCACTGATAACGAATCGCCCAACCTTCTTCAGCCGCCAGCGCGCGCACCCCGCTCTGGATCATGAAACTGGAGGTCGGCGGTGGAACCCAGCGCAACACCAGCACCAACAATACCGACGCCAGCGCGCTCGCCCAAAGCCCCGTCCACACCCCCCGGATGATCCGAACCCACCAGCGCCGCTTCGACGACGACAGCGGCCCCGACGGACGGCGACCGACGCGCCACGGTTTCAGAAAATACCCCACGCCACCCCCGTAGCCATGGTCTCGCCCAATTCCTCACAGGCTTGCAGGATCTCGGGCGTGAGTTCGCCCCGCGCGATGATCGGGTCGCAAACCGCTTTGAGCGGATAGCCGCGGGCGATGCGCTCGATGCTGGTCAGCGCCCCGGTACCGTCGTTGCCGGCGCTGACAAACACCGCATACGGCAGACCTTCGACTTGGCCCTGAGCGGGATAGTAGGTGCGATCCAGAAAATTTTTTAGCGCGCCGGACATATAACCGAAGTTTTCCGGCGTCCCCAGCAGCAGGCCATGCGCCCACAACAGGTCATTCAAACTCGCGCGCAGGGCCATCTTGATTCGGGTTTCCACCTCCGGCACCCGCCGTGCGCCGCGCGACACCGCTCGCGCCATCGTTCGGGTATGGCCGGTCTGGGAATGATAAACGATCAACAAATGCCGGTCGGCGCTCATCGCGGGAATGCTGGGTCAGGACCGAGGAACCGGATCTCCCTCACGATCGCTTGTCGATCTTTGATCTTTGATCTTCGACCTTTAACCTTAACTTGCCGCGCCGCGGGATTTTCGCTATGGTTGCGCGTCTTATTGAAAGACCAAACAAATTGACCTGCGAGAGATTATGTCGAAAGAAGACCACATCGAAATGGAAGGCACCGTGATCGATACCCTGCCCAACACCATGTTCAGGGTGCGGCTGGAAAACGGCCACGTCGTCACGGCGCATATTTCCGGTCGGATGCGCAAGCATTACATCCGCATCCTGACCGGCGACAAGGTGAAGGTAGAGCTGACGCCCTACGATTTAAGCAAGGGCCGCATCACCTATCGCGGCCGCTGACCCAGCAGACCCTCCGCGCCTCCTCAGGGCACGGCTTCCTCCTCGGCGATTTCCACCTGTAGCTCATCATCGCGCACGGTGACGGCCACATGCCCGCCGTTCATCAACCGACCGAATAACAGTTCTTCGGCCAGCCGCCGCTTGATGCTGTCCTGGATGAGCCGGGACATCGGCCGCGCGCCCATCTTGGGATCGTAACCCCGCAAGGCCAGCCAGTTCCGCCCCTCATCATCCACTTCCAGGGTAACCTTCTTCGATTCCAACTGCGCTTCCAGTTCGATCAGGAACTTATCCACCACCTGCGCGATGGTGACCGGCGTCAGTGCCCTGAATTGGACGATGGTATCCAGACGATTGCGAAACTCCGGCGAGAACAGCCGCTTGATGGCTTCCATGCCATCGGTGCTGTGATCCTGGCTGGTAAAACCGATGGACGGCCGATCCATCTGTTCGGCACCGGCATTGGTGGTCATCACCAGGATGACGTTGCGGAAATCGGCCTTGCGGCCATTGTTGTCGGTCAGCGTACCGTGATCCATCACTTGCAACAACAGATTGAACACGTCGGGATGGGATTTCTCGACCTCGTCCAGCAACAGGACCGCGTGCGGGTGCTTGAGGATGGCGTCGGTCAGCAATCCGCCCTGGTCGAAGCCTACGTAACCCGGCGGGGCACCGATCAGCCGCGACACCGTGTGCCGCTCCATGTACTCGGACATGTCGAAACGGATCAGTTCGATGCCCATGATCTTGGCCAGTTGCCGGGTGACCTCGGTCTTGCCGACGCCGGTCGGACCGGCGAACAGGAAGTTGCCGATCGGTTTCTGTTCGTTGCCCAAACCGGCCCGCGCCATCTTGATGGCGTTGGACAGCGTTTCGATGGCTTCACCCTGCCCGAACACCACCAGTTTCAGATCCCGTTCCAGATTGCGCAGGACGTCTTTGTCCGACGACGACACCGTCTTGGGCGGAATGCGGGCGATCTTGGCGATGATCGTCTCGACGTCGGTCGCGTTGATCACCTTCTTGCGCTTGGCGACCGGCAGCAGTCGCTGGCTGGCGCCCGCTTCGTCGATCACATCGATCGCTTTGTCGGGCAAATGGCGGTCGTTGATGTAGCGGGACGACAGTTCCACCGCCGCGCGCAGCGCCTTGTCGGCATACTTTACGTCGTGATGTTCCTCGAAGCGGGTCTTCAAGCCCCGGAGGATCAGGTAGGTCTCCTCAATGGACGGCTCGACCACGTCGATTTTCTGAAAGCGGCGCGCCAGCGCCCGATCCTTCTCGAAAATGCCGCGATACTCCTGATAGGTGGTCGAACCGATGCATTTCATCTCGCCCGAGGCCAGCATCGGCTTGATCAGATTCGAGGCGTCCATCACTCCGCCGGACGCCGCACCCGCGCCGATGATGGTGTGAATTTCGTCGATGAACAAAATGGCGTTGCGTTCCTTGCGCAGTTGCGCCAGCACCGCTTTCAGGCGTTTCTCGAAATCGCCGCGATATTTGGTGCCCGCCACCACCGCGCCCAAATCCAGGGCGTAAATCACGGCGTTCTGCAACACCTCCGGCACTTCGCCGTCCACGATCATCTTGGCCAGACCCTCGGCGATGGCGGTCTTGCCAACCCCGGCCTCGCCGACGAACAGGGGGTTGTTCTTGCGCCGCCGGCACAGAATCTGGATGGTGCGCTCGATTTCCTCGCGGCGACCGATCAGCGGATCGATACGCCCTTGCTTGGCCAGTTCATTCAGATTGCTGGCAAAATTCTCCAGCGGCTTCGCGGTCTGCGGTTCGGCGCTTTCCTCGTTGTTCTGAGACGCGGCTGGTTCCTGTTCGTCGGCCACTTTGGAAATCCCGTGCGAAATATAATTCACCACATCCAGGCGACTGATCTCCTGGTGCTTGAGAAAATACACCGCCTGGGACTCCTGCTCGCCGAAAATGGCGACCAGCACATTGGCACCGGTCACTTCCCGGTTGCCGGAGGACTGCACGTGCAGCACCGCCCGTTGCAACACGCGTTGAAATCCCAAGGTCGGCTGCGTCTCGCGCGGATCGTCCAGCCCCAGGATCGGCGTGTGCTCGCGGATGAAGACTTGCAGATCGCGCTTCAGCTTGTCCGGGTGAGCGCCGCAGGCGCGCAACACATCCACCGCCGCCGGATTGTCCAGCAGAGCCAGCAGTAAATGTTCCACGGTCATGAACTCGTGGCGCCGATCCCGCGCCTCGCGGAAAGCAAGATTGATGGAGAACTCCAGGTCCTTGCTCAACATACTCAACACCTCGAATCGCGCTGGGTGATTTTGAAAGTTAGGCTTCTTCCATGGAGCACAACAACGGGTGCTGGTGTCGACGGGAAAACTCGTTTACCTGCGCCACCTTGGTTTCCGCGATCTCATGAGTATAGACCCCGCACACTCCCCGACCACGGGTATGGACATGCAACATGATCTGCGTGGCCTGCTCCCGACCCATCCCGAAAAAGTGTTCCAGGACCCGCACCACGAACTCCATGGGAGTATAGTCGTCATTCAGCAAAACCACCTTGAACATCGGCGGCTGCTTGAGTTCCGGCTTGGCCGGCTCCACCACGAGACCGCGGTCTTGATCGGAAGACGATGAGTATTCCTGGCTCATGATTCTGTGCGTGCTAAGTAATGAGAACGGCCCCCAATAACCCGGAGGCGACGCGGCAAGGCTCGCCGCTCCATTTGTCGCCATGGACTGACGATTAGATGATACGCGGCTGGCAAGTTTCCTCAAGAGCCGATCATTCACAAAAAAACCCCATGGAACCAGTGATGGCTCACGGTCGAATCCTTCGCGTTCCTCATCGCACCCCCCAACCTCCTCAAGTTCCTCAAGTTCCTCAAGTTCCTCAAGCTCCTCAAGTTCCCGGCGCGGGAAAGTCGCCCATCGGACCGAGCGGTTGCGCGTCCCGCTGAAACAACGGCTTGCTCTGGATGTAGTTCAGCAGCAGTTCGCCCAGCGCGAGCAGCGAATCGACATGGGTCCGTTCGTAGCCGTGGGAGGCGTCGAGCGCGAAACAGGTGAGCGCGGTGCGAATGTCGTTGCCGGCTTCCAGCGCCGCCGCCGCGTCGCTGCGATAGTAGCGGAAGACATCCCGGCTGTGTTCGATGCCGTGAGTCCGGCATAAGTTGAGCAGGTGCCGGGTCAGATGCCAGTCGAACGGCCCGGATGAATCCTGCATGGCGATGGTCACCCCATATTCGCAGGTATTCTGACCCGGAGCGATCGTGCCGTTGTCGATGGACACCAGTTCCGCGACGTCGCCGTGGAGGATATGGGAAGCGCCGACGCCCACCTCCTCGGAAATGGTGAACAGCAGATGGCAATCCACCGGCAGGTTGAGGCCATGCTGTCGCACGGCCCGCGCGACCGCCAGCAGCGCCGCGACCCCGGCCTTGTCGTCCAGATGCCGGGCGTTGATGAAGCCGCTGTTGCTGATTTCCAGTTGCGAATCGATGGCGATCGTGTCGCCGATGTTGATGCCCAGCGCCTGCAAGTCTTCCAGACGATTGCAACGCTCGTCGACTCGCAATTCCAGGTTGACCCAACTGATCGGCTGGGTGTCCACTTCCTCGTTGAAGGTGTGGCCGGACGCTTTACACGGCAGGAGGGTGCCGCGATAGCGCCAGCCCCCGTCGCAGTAAATCGTGACCCGGGCGCCTTCGGCGAAGCGGGCCGACCAGGTGCCGATGGGCACCACCTCCAACCGTCCGTTGGGTTTCAGTTGCTTGACCATGGCACCCAGCGTATCCAGATGCGAGACGATGGCGCGATCCGGGCTGTGACGCCCCCCCTCCAAGTCGGCGCGGATGGCCCCGCGCCGGGTGAGGCTGAAAGGAATATCCAGGGCCATCAGTTCCTGACAGACCATATGCACCACTTCGTCGGTCATGCCGGAAGGACTGTGCGTGGCCAGCAACCGGCTCATCGTTTCGAGCAGATAGCTTTGGTCGAGAAGAGTCTGGGTCATGGCTCCATCCGGGAGTGAGGAAAGAGAAGATCGACGAAGCGCTGCGCCGTCGGTTGCGGTTCGTGGTTGGCCAGCCCCGGCCGCTCGTTGGCTTCGATAATGGCGTACCGCTCGCCGGCCAGATCGGGGACCATGAAGTCGAGCCCAACGACCGGTATTTCCAAAGCCCGAGCCGCCTGTTCGGCGACCTCCCGCAGTTGCGGATGCAATTGCTCGGTCGCATCGTGGATGGTGCCGCCGGTGTGCAGATTGGCGGTCTTGCGCACCGGCAGGCGCTGGCCGGCGGGCAACACGGAATTCGGCGTGTAGCCGGCCGCTTCGATGCAACGCCAGGTTTCCGCATCCAGCGGGATCTGGCTTTCGCCGCCGGTGGCCGCCTGCCGCCGTCGGCTCTGTTTCTCAATCAGCGTGCGAATCGTCCGACTGCCGTCGCCGGTGATTTCCGCCGGACGGCGCGTGGCGGCGGCCACCGTCTGATAGCCGATCACAATGACGCGCAGATCGTCGCCCTCCACCATTTCCTCCACGATCACGTCGTCGCAAAAGCGCCGCGCCGTGGCGATGGCTGCTTCCACCGCCTCCAGGTTCCGTAAATCGACCTGTACGCCGTGGCCTTGTTCCCCGCGAGCCGGTTTGACCACCACGCACCGATGGCGGGTCAGAAATTCCCGAACGGCTTCCGGATCATCCGCCAGGATCTGTTCCGGCATGCGCAAGCCGGCGGCGGTCAGCACGTTGCGGGTCACTCGCTTGTCGTCGCAACGGCTCATCGCGATCGCCGACGTCAGTTCGGATAACGACTCGCGGCAAGTGATGCCGCGTCCGCCCTGGCTCAGACGAAAATAACCGTGCGGCGCGTCCAGAATATCCACGGCGATGCCCCGGCGGCGAGCCTCATCGACGATGATGCGTGCGTAAACATTCAAATCGCTGTAGCGGTCGGGACCCACGAACAGTTTTTCGTTGATGGGATTTTTGTGTTTGACGCAGTACACCGGCACCCGCTGGAAGCCCAGCTTCTGGTAGAGGGCGATGGCTTCGGCGTTGTCGTGCATGACCGATAGATCGAGGTAGGTCCGCTGCCGCGTCTGGAACAGCGCCGCCAGCGCCGTGGCCAGATCGGCGCCGACGCCGGGGTAGCGGCATTGCGAGTCGACCGCCAGAGACCAGAGACTGGCACCGCGATCGGGATCGCCGCAGGCCAGGACATGATCGACGCCGGTGACGACGCCGAGGATTTCGCCGGTGTCCTCCGCCTCGGCGACCAGAACGACGAGAGCCGGATCGCGCAGGCTGTGGGCGAGAAATCCGGAATACACCGGCACCATGCCCCGCACCTGGTAGAGCCGGTTGATCGCCGCTTCATCGCGGGCGAGATCCGCGCCCTCGGCGATCTGGCGAATACGCCAGCCATGGTCCTGACGCACCTCCAGGGTCGCGTCCCGCAGGGGCAGGCGAAAGGTGTGGGATGGATCGAGAAACAGGTTTTGCGGGTCGAGCGCCACGACGACGTGGGGGTCGCGGATATACAGCGCCACATCCCGCTGGCCGGGTGCCTCGCGGCAAATCTCCCGCGCCAGCCGGTCGGCCGCACGGAAGGTTTGGCCGAAAATGAGCCGACCCCAGCCGCAATCCACGGTGG
This sequence comes from Candidatus Competibacteraceae bacterium, assembly GCA_007695245.1. Lineage (GTDB taxonomy): Bacteria > Pseudomonadota > Gammaproteobacteria > Competibacterales > Competibacteraceae > REEE01. Next base: position 14,638 of record REEE01000194.1, read on the forward strand.
CTTCCGCGCGCATCTCCGCGAACGCCACGGCATCCGGAGGATCGCCCCAATGTTTGAGCGTCGCCATGCGGATCGGGTCCATGGGGTTGTCGTTCCGCAAGGATTTCACGGCCATGGCGTTGTTTCTCCCTTTGGGGATCGGATCAGAGGTCGTGGGTTTGCAACCACAGCTCGAGGAGCGCGATCTGCCAGAGTTTGGAACCGCGCAGTGGGGTGATGTGCTCCGCGGGCGCTTGCAGCAGCTTTTGCACGTAGTCCGGCCGGAACAGGCCGCGCGCGCGGGCCCGTTCGCTGCCGAGCGCGTCCCGCACCATATCCAGCACCGGCCCGTCCAGGTATTTGAGAATGGGCACCGGGAAATAGCCCTTGGGCCGGTCGATGACTTCGCGCGGCACGCGACGGCGGGCGATGGACTTGAGCACCGCCTTGCCGCCGTCGCCCAACTTGTCCTCGGGCGGCAATCGCCCGGCCAGTTCCACCAGCTCGTGGTCGAGGAACGGCACCCGCGCTTCCAGACCCCAGGCCATGGTCATGTTGTCCACGCGCTTGACCGGATCGTCCACCAGCATCACGGTGGTATCCAGGTGCAGGGCTTTATCCAGCGGGGTGGGGGCATCCACTGTGGCGAAGTGGGCGCGCAGGTAGTCGCCGCTGAAATCCTCACCGACGAATGACGGTGCGACGACCGTCCGGTACTCGGCATGGTCTCGATCGAAAAAGGCCTGGGCGTAATCGGCGACGGCATCCTGACTCTCCGCCAGCGGCGGATACCAGTGGTAACCGGCGAACACTTCGTCGGCGCCCTGCCCGCTCTGCACCACCTTGACGTGTTTGGCCACTTCCTGGGAGAGCAGGTAGAACGCGACGTTATCGTAGCTCACCATCGGCTCCGACATGGCGTGAATCACTTGTGGCAGGGCATCGAGCAGGTTGACGGTGGGGATATGGATGCGGTGGTGGCGGGTGCCGAAATAGTCGGCCACTCGATCCGAATAGACGAATTCATTACCCGTCTCGCCGCCGGCATCTTCGAAACCGATGGAAAAGGTCTGCAAATCGTGCTGGCCCAGTTCCGCCAGCAGCGCGACGACCAGACTGGAATCGACCCCGCCCGACAGCAGGACGCCGACCGGCACGTCGGCCACCATGCGCCGGGAGACCGCCTCGCGCAGCGCGTCGGTTACCTGTTCCTCGCGTTCGGCGGCGCTCAGGCGGGCCAGTTCGGGATCGGTCCGCATCGCCAGCCGCCAGTACGTGTGGTCGGTGCGGGTGCCGTCCGCTTCGAAGGTGGCGATGGTCGCCGGCGGCAACTTGTGGACGCCTTGCAGCATCGTGTGCGGCGCCGGCACGACCGCGTGCCAGCTCAAATAGTGATGCAGGGCGACGGGATTGATCCGGGTGTCGATCCGACCGCCGGCCAGCAAGGCGGGGAGCGTGGAGGCGAACCGCAGCCCACCGGCCACGGGGGCCAGGTATAGCGGCTTGATGCCGAAGCGGTCGCGGACCAGGGTCAGGCGACCGCTGTCCCGCTCCCAGAGGGCGAAGGCGAACATGCCTTTCAGGCGGTTCACGCTGTCGCGCCCCCAGGCGTGAAAGGCTTTCAGGACGACTTCGGTGTCGCCGTGGGAAAAGAAGCGGTAGCCCCGCGCTTCCAGTTCCTGGCGCAATTCCCGATAGTTGTAGATGCAACCGTTGAAGACCAGGGTCAGGCCCAGCTCGGCGTCGGTCATGGGCTGCTGGGCGTGTTCCGACAGGTCGATGATGCGCAACCGGCGGTGCGCCAGGGCGATGCGGCCCTGTTGGAAGGCCCCCGCGGCATCGGGGCCTCGGGGTCGCAGCACTTCGCCCATGCGGGCGACGGCGCTGATATCGGCAGCATGATGATCGAAGCGGGCTTCGCCAGCGAATCCGCACATTGAAGGAGGTCCTTTGTCTGTGGTGGTGGGGGCGAAGTGCAGGGAAGTTCTCACACAACGGCGTGAGAGTCAAACGGGAGATCGCCACATTGGTTCTTGAGTTTTTTCCAACGGGGTCGGATGATCGCGGGCGCCCTCGCACCTGTTCGGGCGCCGGGTGCCCCGACCCGAGACGCCCTTGACCTTGCCACCCCGCGTCGATATCGGCCATGCCCCTGTCCCCGTTCCTGAAGCTCCTGTCCCACGTGACGCCGCACCGGTCGGTGTTGCTGCTGGCGGTGGTGTTGATGGTGGGGGAGAGCGCGCTCGCGCTCGCGCACCCCTGGATCGCCGGCCAGTTCGCGGCGATCGTGCTGGCGACGCCCGGCGCGGCGCCGTTTGATCTGTTCGGCCTGATGGCGCTCTGGGCGCTGCTGCTGGCGGCGCAGAGCGGGCTGAGCTTCGGCAATCGCTATCTGCTCGGCAGCACCGGGGAGACCCTGCTCGCGGACCTGCGCACCCGCCTGTACGACCATCTCCAGTCCCTGCCGCTCGGCTATTTCCACGAGCGCCGGCGCGGCGAGGTCCTGGCGCTGCTCGGCAACGACGCGGCGCGGATCAGCAATTTCGTGACCGGTACCCTGGTGGGTCTGCTGCCGCTGCTGCTCACCTTCTTCGGCGCGTTTTATTTCATGTTCCGGCTCAGCCCGGGCATCGCGCTGCTGGCGGCGCTGTTCGTTCCGCTGTTCTTCCTGGTGATGAAGCTGATCGGGCGACGCCTGCGGCCGCTGTCCTCCGAGTGGGTGCGCACCCATGCGCGCATGTTCGCCACGCTGGAGGAAAACCTCGGCATGTTGCCCGCGATCAAGTCCTACACCCGCGAGAGCCTGGAATCCGACCGCTTCCAGCGCAGCAACCTGAAGCTGATGCGCATCGCCAAACGCCAGTTGCTGATCGAATCGATTCTGTCGCCGTCGGTGCATCTGATCGCCGGACTCGGCCTGCTGGCGCTGCTGTATCTGGCCGCCGCGCAGTTGGACGGCGGCGCGCTGGAACCGGCGGACTTGGTGGCGATTCTGCTCTACGGCATGTTGATGACGCGCCCGATCAGCGGGCTGGCGGGCGTCTACGGCAGCGTGCAGACCGCGCGGGGGGCGGCGGAGCGCCTGATCGAAACGTTCGCGGTGTCGCCGGAACCGGACGATGCCGGCGCGCCGCCGCTTTCGCCGGTGGCCGGCGCCATCCGCTTCGAGGACGTGCATTTCGGCTATCCGGGACGGCCGAAGGTGCTGGACGGCGTGAATCTCGAGATCCGCGCGGGCGAGACCGTGGCCATCACCGGCGAGAACGGCTCCGGCAAGAGCACGCTGATCCACCTGCTGATGCGCTTCGCGGATCCCGACCGGGGCCGGATCCTGATCGACGGCACCGACATCCGCTCGGTGAACATCGCCAGCCTGCGCGCCGGGATCGGGCTGGTCGCGCAGCACGTGCTGCTGCTGAATGGCCCCGTGCGCGAGAACATCGCCTACGGCCGCCCGGAGGCCGCGCGAGAAGAGATCGAAGCGGCGGCGCGCGCCGCCCAGGCGCACGACTTCATCCAGCGGCTGCCGCGGGGCTACGACACCGCGATCGGCGATCAGGGCATCCGCTTGTCCGGCGGGCAGCGCCAGCGGGTGTCCCTGGCCCGCGCGCTGTTGAAGGACCCGCCGATCCTGGTGCTGGATGAAGCGACCGCGATGTTCGACCCCGACGGCGAACTCGCCTTCATTCACGACTGCCGCGCGGTGCTGGAGCAGCGCACCGTGATCCTGATCACCCACCGCCCCGCCAGCCTGGCGCTGGCCGACCGCGTGCTCACCCTTGCCGGCGGGCGCCTCGCGTAGGCCGAGCGGCAGGACCTGGTTCGGCTATAGCGGTCCCAGGCGGTTTGTGGAAATTGCCCTTTTTGGATTGGAGCAATCATTGCACTACACTTAAACCATGCCGACCCTGCAACGTTTCGATAATGCCCGGGTGGTGATGTATCTGGACGACCATCCACCACCCCATGTCCACGTCAGGTTGCGTGATGGGCGCGAGTGCACTGTCGAAATCGACAGTCTCGAGGTCAACGGCCGGATTGTACAGCGCGAAATCCGCGAAGCGCTGGCCTGGGTCGAAGCAAACAGGGTTTTTCTGCACGATGAATGGCGAAGGTGTTGCCCATGAGCGAGTACTTTTTTCCGAAGCTGGAGGCGGTTGAGGCCCTGGAGCCTTATCGTCTTCGCACCACCTGGAGCACCGGTGAAGTGCTGGAAGTGGATGTGGGAGACATCCTGCGCAAGCTACCGGCGCTGGCACCCATCCTCGATCCGGAGGTGTTTGCGCGTGTTCATGTCGCCGAATGGGGCGGCAGCATCGAGTGGTTCGATACCGAGTTCGGCGAAGACAATGTCTACGCTTGGGCCAAGGAGCAGGCCGGTGAGGTCAGCCACGAGATGTTCGGCGAATGGATGCACCGCAGCGGCCTGTCGCTGACCACGGCGGCCGAGGCGCTGGGGATCAGCCGGCGCATGGTCAGCTACTATCGCACGGCGCACAAGGTGATCCCGCGCACCATCTGGCTTGCCTGTCTGGGCTGGGAAGCCACGCAGCCGAAGGCCAATACCCTTCCCCGTTATCTGCCGACGGCCCGCGAGTACGCCGCCGCCCACAACTGATGCCCGGATCTGGCGGATCGGCAAGACCTGGCATGCGCGCAGCGACACCCATCGGGGTCAGACTTTGCCTTTTGCCCCTGCCGACACGATGCGGCTCGCACGCCAGGAATTATTTGCTTTTCTTGAAAAATCTCGACTTCATCAAAGCCATCCAGCAAAGATTTAGGAATCAGTAATCCACTCTGATTAACACTGGCCCTCATACGTTGATCTCCATACGTTGGTGGATGCTTGAAGCGCTCGTCCGGCGGGGGACCCCATCCCAATTTCCCAATGATTCGCGGTTCTTCGGGGGTTCTTAACGCGGCAAAGCGTCGGCGATCTCGGCGGGCGCGGAAACAGCGGACTCACATCCGCCGCTCGCCGGCATCACGCGCCGCAACCGCCGGAGTTTTTGGATTACGAAATGCAAGCGGGTCATTTACGGCATCCGCTTCGCTCGCGCCATCCTCCCGCGCCGCCGCCGCCCAATCCGCCAGCCCATCATGCTACGGCTTGAACGGCGGCAACCCGCCCATCGGCAATCGGCCCTGCAGGCCGCGCAGCATCTTGTTCATCCCTCCGCCCTTCATCTTCTTCATCATTTTCTGGGCCTGATCGAACTGCTTGAGCAGCCGATTCACATCCTGAATCTGCGTGCCGGACCCGGCGGCGATGCGCCGCTTGCGCGAACCCTTGATGACGTCCGGAAACCGGCGCTCCTGCGGGGTCATGGAATGGATGATGGCGACCAGCCGCTTGACCTCCTTGTCCGCCGCCTGATCCTTGAGCGCGCCCGCCGCGGCGTTGAAGCCCGGCATCTTGTCCAGCAGGCTGGCGATTCCACCCATCTTCGTCATCTGTTCCATCTGCTCGCGGAAATCCTCCAGATCGAACCCCTTGCCTTTCTTGACCTTTTCGGCCAGTTTGAGCGCCTTATCCTTGTCGACTTTATGCTCCATCTCCTCGACCAAACTCAACACATCGCCCTTGCCGAGAATGCGCGACGCCACCCGGTCGGGAAAGAACGGCTCCAGCGCGGTGGTTTTTTCCCCGACGCCGAGAAACTTGATCGGCTTACCGGTCAATTCGCGGATCGACAGGGCTGCGCCGCCGCGCGCGTCGCCGTCGGTCTTGGTCAGCACGACCCCGGTCAACGGCAGCATCGCGTTGAACGCCTGAGCGGTATTGGCGGCGTCCTGACCGGTCATGCTGTCCACCACGAACAAGGTCTCGACGGGCTCCAGGACGGCATGCAACCGCTGGATTTCCCCCATCATATCCTCATCCACATGCAGGCGACCGGCGGTATCGACGATCAGCACGTCCACGCCGTGGCGCCGGGCATGCTCCAGCGCCTGGCGGGCGATCGCCTCGGGCGTTTGATCGGGCGTGCTGGGGAAGCACTCCGCGCCCACTTCGCCGGCCAGCCGGCTCAGTTGTTCGATGGCGGCCGGCCGGTACACATCGCAACTGACCACCAACACTTTCTTATCCTGACGCTCCTTCAACCAACGGGCCAGCTTGGCGACGCTGGTGGTTTTACCGGAGCCTTGCAGGCCCGCCATCAGCACCACCACCGGCGGCTGCGCCCGCAGGTTCAGTTCGGCGTTGGCCTCGCCCATCACCCGAATCAATTCTTCATGGACGATCTTGATCAGCAATTGCCCGGGGGTCAGGCTCAGCAAGACCTCCTGGCCGATCGCCTGGTCCCGCACTCGGTTGATGAACTCCCGCACCACCGGCAAGGCGACGTCCGCTTCCAGCAGCGCCATGCGCACCTCGCGCAGGGCCTCCTTGATGTTATCCTCGGTCAGGCGACCCTGGCCGCGCAGATTCTTGACGGTGCGCAACAGGCGCTCGCTGAGATTTTCGAACATGCGGCAACCACCTTAGAATGAATTTAACGGTTCGGAAGGTCGGGATTATAAGGGAATCAGTCGGTCGGACGTGAGCCTGAAACGCGGCTCCGCTTCAAGCCGCGCGCATTCCATGCCATGATTCCCGTCACCAGAACCCATGTATTAGGTTAAAGTGGCGAGATGAATGCAGTCATCGGTGGCCTGACCGCCCTGCTCTATCTACTGGCGGGCGGAGCGCTCGCCGCCCGCCTGGCTCACGCCGGCGCGGACGCGCCCTGGCCCAAGGGCGGTCCCTTGGCGCTGGGTTGGGGCGCGGCGCTGCTGCATGCGATGATTCTGGCGCAGACCGTATTTCAGACGCCCGGTCTGAATCTCGGCTTCTTCAACGCGCTCTCCTTCACCGGCTGGCTGATCGGCGTGGTGCTGCTGGCGGCGGCGATGATTCGACCGGTCGAGAATCTCGGCATCCTGGTGCTGCCGTTCGCCGCCCTGACCCTGATCCTCGGCCTGCTGTTTCCCACCGAGCGGATCGTCGCCAACGCCGAGTGGCCGCTGGAACTGCATATTCTCATCGCCATTCTCGCCTACTCGCTGCTGACGCTGGCGGCGGCGCAGGCCGTGTTGCTGGCCATCCAGGATCGCCGTCTGCGCCAGCGTCATCCGGGCGGGTTTCTGCGCGGCATCCCCCCGGTCACCCTGATGGAAAGCCTGTTGTTCCAGATGATCGGCGCGGGCTTCGTATTGCTCGGCATCACGCTGGTCAGCGGTTTGTTCTTTCTGGAAGATCTCTCCGACCAGCACTTGACCCATAAAGTCGTGCTGTCGTTCGCGGCCTGGTGCATGTTTGGCATTCTACTCTGGGGCCGTTGGCGCTTCGGCTGGCGCGGCCGCACCGCCATCCGCTGGACCCTGAGCGGTTTTGCCTTCCTGGTGCTCGCCTATTTCGGCAGCAAACTGGTGCTGGAATTGATCTTGCAACGCTATTGAGCGCGCCGCGCCTGGTCGCGTCGTGCGTCCACGCCTCTCTTGACAGCCCGCGCCGGCTACCCGTAAAAACGAAACCGACCATCCAAACCGAGGTTTTCGCGACTTGGACGATATTCCCATAGGGGCGCTGTTCGTCGCCCTGGTGCTGCTGATCGGCTGTTCCGCGTTCTTCTCCAGTTCCGAAACCGGACTGATGACCCTCAACCGCTACCGTCTGCGCCACCGCGCCAAGGCGGGGGATAAGGCGGCGCAACGCACCAGCAAACTGCTGGAGCGACCGGATCGACTGATCGGCATCATTCTGCTCGGCAACAATTTCGTCAACATCCTGGCTTCCGCGATCGCCACCGTGATCGCCCTCCACTATCTGGGTGAAGCCGGCATCCTGGTCGCCACGGTCGCCCTCACGCTGATTCTGCTGATTTTCGCCGAGGTCGCGCCCAAAACCCTGGCGGCGTTGTATCCCGAACGGATCGCTTTTCCCGCCTCCGCGGTTTTGAAGCCGCTGCTGCGGGTCCTCTACCCGCTGGTATGGCTGATCAACGTGATCGCCAACGGTTTGTTGCGGCTGTTCCGGATCACCATCCAGTCCTCCAGCCAGTTATCGCTCAGCGCCGAGGAACTGCGCACGGTGGTGCTCGAAGCCGGCGTGATGATCCCCAAGCGGCATCAGACCATGCTGCTCGGCATCCTGGAACTGGAGGAAATCACCGTCAACGACATCATGGTGCCGCGCAACGAACTGGAAGGGATCGATCTGGAGGATGACTGGGCGGAGATCGTCGCCCGGCTGAACCGCAGCCCCTACAGTCGGCTGCTGGTCTATCGCGACAGCATCGAGCAGGTGGTCGGCTTCCTGCATCTGCGCAAGGTCTTGAACCTGATGATCCGGAAACCGGATTTCACTCGCGCCGATCTGGAGAATCTGGTTCGCGAGCCCTACTTTATCCCCGAGGGAACGTCGCTGACCCGACAATTGTTGAATTTTCAACAGTTGCGCCGACGCATGGGGCTGGTGGTAGACGAATACGGCGACGTGCTGGGTCTGGTGACCCTCGCGGACATTTTGGAAGAAATCGTCGGCGAATTCACCACCGATCCCGCCACCATCGGTCAACGCAACCTGGTGGCGCGCGCCGACGGTGGTTACCTCGTGGACGGCCGCACCTCGATTCGCTCCCTGAATCGGGCGCTGGGCTGGAAGCTGCCCACCGACGGCCCGCGCACCCTCAACGGTCTGGTCATGGAACATCTGGAAGCCATTCCGGAACCGGGCGCTCGCCTGGCGCTGGCCGGTCATCCCACCGAAATCATCGAACTCTCCGGCAACCGGGTCAAAACCGCGGTGATTTGGCCGAGCCCGCAAGCGGAGAC
>REEE01000217.1 GCA_007695245.1 Candidatus Competibacteraceae bacterium
GATTCGCCGAAATCGGTTTCCGTGGCCAAGCGCGTAGCCGGGTAGGTCGGGCACAGGACGTGCCCGACATGCGTCCTCCAACCCCATGAACCTGTCGGGCAACGCTGCGCTTTTGCCCGACCTACGCTGCTACGCTGCGACAGCCCTATGGTACACTGCACAGCAATGCCCGACCAAAGCGGTCTCGATAAGAGGATCGTCCCATGCAAACCCTTCATGCCATCTATGAAAATGGAATTTTCCGTCCCATCGAACCGGTCCATTTGCCGGATACCTGCGAAGTAGAGATCAAGGTTCAATCCCGGCGAACAGCCCCGCAACCGTCAACCCTGGCCCGTTTAGCCGAAATTGGGCGTCGCTTCCCCACTAATCCGGAACTTCCTGAAGACTTGGCGGCGCAACATGACCACTATCTTTACGGCCTCCCCAAACAACCATGATCTTCGTCGACACCCGCTTCCTGTTAGCGGTGTTAAATCCACGCGACACGCTGCATTCACGCGCTCAGGCTTGGGCAGAGGTGATCATGGAACCGTTGCTGGTCACGGAATAGGTGATCTGGGAGTTGGTCAACGCTTTATCCATGCCGGCTGATCGCGCAAAGGTTCACGCAGCGATTCAGGAAATCCAGACCGCGCCCGAATGGGAGTGGGTACCCGCATCTCCCGAGCTGTTCTCGGCAGGCATGCAATTACACGGCGAACGCCCTGACAAGGCATGGTCCTTGACCGACTGCATTTCATTCCTGACGATGCAGCAACGTCATATTCACCGTGCGCTCACTTACGATCATCACTTCGAGCAGGCAGGCTATGAAGCCCTGCTGAGGCGTGATCCAGGTTGATCGCTCCATCGTAGCCCCGGTAGTGCGTAGTGCGTAAGGCGGGTTAGCGCAGCGTAACCCGCCGACTCCGGGTTTATCCCCACAAGGCCGGTTACGGGCTGATGCCCGAACCGGCCCTACGGTTTGCCTGTTGATCGGGCGGCAAATGGGGCAAAACCGCCGGCATGAAACTTCCCAACGGCGAACGAGCCGATCTTGGTGTCAAACTCGAAGACTACGTGCTGAATCCGCTGCATCGCGAAGGCCCGCATAAAGCCCATGTTTTTGCGTCGGTTCTTGACATCACCTTGGCCAACGCACAAGTGCTTCGAAATGCACTGCTCGATGCAGCGGCATCCTCCGACAGCGTAGAGTCAAGAGGCGACAATGGGTTCGGAGCGGTCTATGTCCTGCGATTCCCACTCGCCACGACGAAAGGCGCGGCGACCGTGTTGTCTGCCTGGATCATCCGCCACGGTGAGGACTTTCCTCGGCTGACGACTTGTTATATCGTTTAATTTATGAATACCCCATTTTCTTTGCACGATGTCGTTGCTTTGCTTGAAGATTTACCGGCAAAGCACTTTGAAACCGGTCAGCCGTTACTGCTCCGCCGGGGTCAGATTGGCACGATCGTGATGACCTACGACGAAAACGCATTTGAAATCGAGTTCGCCGATCCCGAGGGGCGGACTTATGCGCTGCTCCCCGTCCCAGCCAGTCGGTTGATGCGATTGCGGGATGTGCCCGAATATGCGATGGCCTGATCATCCTTTACCACGGTACGGCGGATTAACCCACAACGGCACGGCGGATCACCCCGGCACGGCGGGTTAGCCCGGTAGGTCGGGCACCGGACGTGCCCGACAGGCGCCCTCCACCCCCCTGAACCGGTCGGGCAACGCTGCGCTTTTGCCCGACCTACCGGAAATTGGCTGATGCGCTACCGCCGTTCGACCACCCCCGGCGCCACGCGCCACCCCTCCTTGCATTCCAGTTCTTGTCAGACTACGCCGATGGCGTATTATGTATCGCATGGTCATCATCGAGACACCGCTTTTTACCCGAATCATCGGCGAACTGATGAGCGACGATGCTTACCGCCAATTGCAGGAAGCGCTCATTCAACGACCAGAGAAAGGCGATCTGATTCCCGGCAGCGGCGGTCTGCGCAAAGTTCGCTGGAAACTCGAAGGTCAAGGTCAACGCGGTGGTGTACGGATCATCGACTACTGGGTAGCAACCGATGAGCAGTTGCGAATGTTGTATGCCTACGCCAAAAGTCAGCAGGAGAATCTAACGCCCGATCAACTGGCGGCGTTGCGGAAGATCGTGGAAAGGTGGAACTCATGAACGAAACATTATTCGCTGAACTCCTGGCCAGTGTCGAAGAAATGGACAAAATCGTGCGCGGTGAGCTGGAGCCGGGCCGGATCACGTCGGTGGCCGAACTGCCGGTGCATGCCATCCGCGCGAAAACCGGCCTCTCGCAAAGCGGTTTTGCCCACTTGATCGGCGTGAGCAAACGCACGCTGGAAAACTGGGAGCAAGGTCGTCGTCGCCCTACTGGACCGGCGCGGGCGCTGCTCAAAATTGTGTCGGCGGCCCCCGATGTTGCGATCAAATCGCTGCACGGCTAAACGCGGTAGCCCGGTAGCCCGGTACGGCGGGCTAGCGCGTAGCGCGGGTTAGCGCAGCGTAACCCGCCGCTTCCGTGGGACTTCCCCCAAGGCGGGTGAGGGGCGGACGCCCGAACCCGCCCTACGGGTTTGCCTGTTGCTCGGGCGGTGAATGCGGCAGAGCGCGGGTGAGCGCAGCGTCACTTTATCCTGGAGGCCATCATGTTTGAAGTTGAATATCTGACTGATAGACAAGGGCAACCAAAAGCTGTGGTGATTCCCATAGAACTTTGGAAGCGGTTGCTACCGGGCGAACCCCTGTCCGTCCAGACTCTATCAGAAGGCATAGAAGATTATTGTCTGAACAAAGCCATGGATGAAGCGCGAGATACCCCACTCCTAAGCCGGGAGGAGGCTCTAAAGTACTTGGAGGAATGACCGGATGGAAACCAGGTATCGAAAATCCTTCCTTCGCGATCTCAAAAAACTAAAAAACCAACCGGTCTATCATCCCATATTCACTCTCGCCTTTGATCTTCTACCAGCCGCAACTTCTTTGAGAGAAATCACCGACGTAAAACCGATGACTGGCTATCCAAATCGCTATCGGATTCGGATGGGTGCGTATCGCATAGGGATCGAATTGCAAGGCGATACGATTGACGTCATGCGCGTACTTCATCGCCGGGAGTTCTACCGCTACTTCCCATAGCGCGTCGCGCGGGTTAGCGCAGCGTAACCCGCCGCTTCCGGGACTAACCCACCTACAGTCAGGGTGTGACGCGAAATCATAAGATTCTGAATCGTCCGTATTCGTGGAAGTGCCGATCGAAAGCGATCGCCTCCTCGATCCCGATCCGCTCCATCACCACAAAGCTCAGGGCATCGCAAAGCGAATAGGCTTTGTCTTGATGGGCGCGCACCAACCGCATGGCGTTTTCCTCATCGCTTTGGCTGATGCGTTCGACCTGATAAGCGTCTCTGGACACCATGTCCAGGAAGCGAATGGCGTGATGGCGCCCGCCGTGCGCGCGGGTTAACAACAACGCATAGCTTTCGATCACCACGACATTGGTGGTCATCAAACGCCAATTTTCGCTATTCGCCTGGCCAAACAGGGACCGGGCACGGTCATGAAATTGATCTTCGCGGACGAGCAGTGCGAAAAAACCACCGCTGTCCACCAAAACGCGCCTCATCACCGATCCCGGCCGGCTTCGGCCAGATGCCGATACTTATCCGCCGAGGTATCGGTGAAATCACTGTGGGCGCTACCCGCCAAGGCGAGGGAGAAAGCGTAAGGGCCGGCTGGAGGAAGCGAGGTCGAAGGTTGCGGTGCGCTGGTTAACAGTCCGGTCAAGATGTCCAGCAGCCGCTGTTGTTCCTCGGGTGGCAATTGTTGTGCTTCCGTGATGATTTCTTCAACTGTAGGTGTCATCAGGGTTTTTTCCTGTCGTTGGCCACCGTGCGATTATAAGCCGCCTGGCGATTTCAAACCACTCCGACGCCCAACCGTCAAAGCGTGGAGCTGGGGAAGCAGTTGGCCAACGCGATTTTCCCGGAGTTGAAAGGCGACCGCCCGGCGACCGGGCACGGCGGTTCGACGCTGGGCCTGATCGAGTTCTGCCGGGCGGCGGATTGAGCGGCCGTAAAGCAAAGCCCGCTCCGCAGGCGGAAGCCGGAAGAGCCGGGTCGGGTGGGCACCGCCCACCTTTTCCATCATCCGACGCCCCCGATCTGGCGGGCCATGCCCGCCCTACCCTGATTCGCCGAAATCGGTTTCCGTGGCCCAACGCGTAGCGCGGGTGAGCGCAGCGTAACCCGCCGCTTCCGTGGGACTTCCCCCAAGGCGGGTTACGGGCTGACGCCCGAATCCGCCCTACATTTTGCCGGTTGCTCGGGCGGTGAATGCGGCAAACACTCCGCCATGCCTCATCACCTCCGCGCCTATGTCCCCGGTGCTTCCTGCTTTTTCACGGTCGCCCGCCGGGAACGCCGCCGGCCTCTCCTGACGGAATAGAGGGGTACTTTGCGCCGCGCGAGCGTCCGGTCAAGCGTGGGAATTCGCGGAGGCCACCGGTTCGATTTTGGCCAACTCGTCCTGCAATCGTCGCTCGACCTGCCACAGGTCATAAGCCTGCTGCATGCGCAGCCACAGATCGGGCGTATTGCCTTCGAGCCGTGCGATCCGCAATGCCATCTCGGTGCTGAGCGGATGGGTTTCAGCCAACACCCGGTGCAACTGTTGACGCGAAACGCCCAGACGGCGCGCCGCTTCGGTTACGGATAGTCCTAAAGCCGGCAGCACATCCTGCCGCAGGAGGGCGCCCGGATGCGTCGGTGGACGCCGCAAAGGACGCTTCACGGGGTACTCAACCATGGTTATTCCTCAATGATACTGCTCCAGGTCAACCCGCAACGCGTCAGGTTCCTCCCACTCGAAGGTGATACACCAGGGTCCGTTGAC
>REEE01000065.1 GCA_007695245.1 Candidatus Competibacteraceae bacterium
CCTGATGAAAATTCTAATGTCGATGCGGATTGAAACGGGTGATCGTTTTGCCGATGGCTCTCCGTGGGCGCGCCCGGCGGGGACCCCGTTTGGCGACGATGACGCTGGCGATTGAGTGAGAAAGGGGAAAGACCGATGGAAACAAACGCGGCACAGGTCGTCACCGACCACGATAAGGCGACCCAGTATCTTTACGATCTGACGCTCAAGCTGCTGGAACTGGAAGGATCGGACATCTTCATCACCGCCGGTACGCCGCCGGCGCTCAAGGTCAACCAGGATATTCACCGGATCGGCGAGCGCAAATTGACTCCGCAGCAGACTACGCTGCTGGTGCGCTCGATCATGAACGACCGACAAGCGCGGGAATTCGACCAGCATCACGAAGCGAACTTTTCCCTCAATTTTCCCGACATCGCCCGGTTCCGGGTCAGCGCTTTCACCCAGCGCGGCAGCGCCGGCATGGTGTTGCGGCTGATCCAGCAGCGGATCCCGACCATTGAGGAACTCCATCTACCGTCGATCCTCAAGGACATCGCCATGTACCAGCGGGGGTTGGTCATTTTCCTGGGCGGCACCGGTTGCGGCAAGACGACTTCCATGGCGGCCATGCTGGATTATCGTAACAGCCAACGACGGGAGCATATCATTACCGTTGAGGATCCCATTGAGTTTTTTCACCAGCACAAGTTGTCCCTGGTCGACCAGCGCGAGGTCGGGGTGGATACCGATTCTTATGAAATCGCGCTAAAAAACACCTTGCGCCAGGCGCCTAACGTGATTCTCATCGGTGAAGTCCGGGATCGGGAAACCATGCAGTATGCGGTCAATTTCGCCGAGACCGGCCACCTGTGCCTGACCACCCTGCACGCTAATAACACCGACCAGGCGTTCGATCGCATCGTCAACTTTTTCCCGGAAGAGAAACGGGCACAGGTGTTGATGGACCTGTCGTTCAACGTCCGGGCCTTCATTTCGCAGCGGTTGCTGCCGCGTGAAAACGGAGCGGGTTTGATTCCGGCGGTGGAAATCCTGCTCAACACCCCCTTGATGGCGGAGTTGATCTTTCAGGGCCGGGTCAAGGAGATCAAGAGCGTGATGGCCCGCTCCAGCGAGCAGGGCATCGTCACCTTCGACGACGCACTCTTCAATCTGTACGAGACCGGCCGCATCGGCTACGAAACCGCGATCAGACATGCCGACTCCGCGAATAACCTGCGCCTGCGGATCAAGCTGGAAAGCCGGCGCCCGCCGCCGCGCCTGACCGGCGAGGGGCAGTTCCAGATCGAAAAAGGCTAAAGCGTTCCGGTCCCCTTGAGGCATCGATTCTCCAGGATGCCCGATTAATTATAGCTTACAATAGGTTATAATGAGAATTTTACTAATGGAGCGAAACTCATGCAACGCATCGCGCGCAGGTCCGGAACCATGGACGACCGAATCGCCTTCCTGCGGGAGTTCTTGCGGAATCCCCGGCAAGTAGCGTCCATCATCCCGAGTTCGCGCTTTCTCGAACGGCGTATCGTGGAACTGGCGGGGGTCCGCTCCGCCCGCACTCTCGTCGATCTGGGCGCCGGCACCGGGGGCACGACCCGGGCGATCCTCGGGGCCATGTCGCCGCGCGCCAAGCTGTTGGGCATCGAGATCAATCAGCGGTTTTGCCAGTGGCTCGGGCGCATCGAGGATCCGCGACTGATCGCCCACTGCGGCAGCGCGCACGAACTCCAGGGAACGCTCGCCCTCTACGGCTTGCCGGCCCCGGATGTGGTGATTTCGGGGATCCCGTTCTCCACGATCGACCGCGCCACGGGCCTCCGGATTCTTGAGACGATTGCCGCCGTGCTCGCTCCGGGCGGCCGTTTTTTGGCGTATCAACTCAGCCGACAAGTCGAACACCTGTCGCGCCCTCTGTTCGGACCGGCGCAGGTCGCCGTGGAGTTGCGCAACATTCCCCCACTGCGGCTGTATCGGTGGGAAAAACCCGCGGCGCGCGTCGCGCCAACGGGTCGGTCGCGACGCCCGGATTCGACGGTCGCGCGCCAAACCTCTACAATGCGCCCTTCGTGAAAGCCATCGACCCAGCCAAACCATCGACCCAGCCATGATTTTGGAGGCTCGCCGTGCCCAGTCGCGTCGCGCAAGGCGCTGTCGCCGAAGAACTGGCCCTCCACTATCTGGAAGCGCGAGGACTGACGCTGGTGGCGCGCAATTTTCGCTGCCGCGTCGGCGAGCTGGATTTGGTCATGCGCGATGCCGACCAACTCGTATTCGTGGAAGTTCGCAGTCGCCGTCACAGCCGCTTTGGCACGCCCGCCGAATCGGTGACCCGCACCAAGCAGCAGCGACTGCTGCGCGCGGCGGCGTTCTATCTGCAACGCCAGCGCTGCGATTCGCCTTGCCGCTTCGATGTGGTGGCGATCCTCCAGCCCAGCGCCGAACCGCAGGTTGAATGGATCCGGGACGCCTTCCAGCTTTAGCTCCCCAGTCTTTGTTAACCCCCAGTTTTTGTTAACCGCAGGTCTTTGTTAACCCCAAGTAAAAATCCATACCGCCAGCCTGTCTCTCCTTGAGGGAAGGATTTTCTTATCGCCGACCAAAATTTTCGGGTACCTCATTGATGACTGTCGACCGCACCGCCCCACTGCAAGAACACCTCGCCCGCCGCATTCTGATTCTGGACGGCGCCATGGGCACCATGATCCAAAGTTATCGGCTGCAAGAAGCCGATTATCGGGGCGAACGATTTCGGGATTGGCCGAGCGATCTCAAGGGTAACAACGATCTGCTCGCGCTGACCCAACCGGCCGTCATCCGCGAGATTCATGCGGCTTATCTGGATGCCGGCGCGGATATCATCGAGACCAATACCTTTAATTCCACAACGATTTCCATGCACGACTACGGCATGGAGAGTCTGGCGCCAGAACTGAATCGGGAAGCGGCGCGACTGGCGCGCGAAGTGGCCGATGAATACAGTACGGCCGACCGGCCGCGCTTCGTCGCCGGCATTCTCGGTCCCACCAGCCGCACCGCCAGCCTGTCGCCGGACGTCAATAATCCGGGCTTCCGCAATGTCACCTTCGATGCGTTGGTGGCGACTTACACCGAAGCCGCGCACGCCCTGGTCGAGGGCGGCGTGGATATTCTGCTGGTGGAAACCATCTTCGATACCTTGAACGCCAAGGCCGCGCTGTTCGCCATCCAGCAATTCTTCGACGATTCCGGCCTTCGCCTGCCGGTGATGATCTCCGGCACCATCACCGACGCCTCCGGCCGCACCCTGTCCGGCCAGACCACCGAGGCGTTCTGGAACTCGCTGTCGCACATTCGCCCGCTGTCTTTCGGCCTCAACTGCGCGTTGGGCGCGACCCAATTGCGGCCCTACCTCGCCGAACTGGCGCGCGTCGCCGACACCTACGTCTCCGCCCATCCCAATGCCGGTTTGCCCAACGCCTTCGGCGAATACGACGAGACGCCGGAACAGATGGCGGCGACCATTCGGGAGTTCGCCGAAAGCGGTTTTCTCAACATCGTCGGCGGCTGCTGCGGCACGACGCCCGCCCACATCCGCGCCATCGTCGAGGCGGTGGGCGATCTGCCGCCGCGCCCGATTCCCACCATCGAACCGCAATGCCGGCTAGCCGGACTGGAGCCGTTCAACATCGGTCCGGAAACATTGTTCGTCAACGTCGGCGAGCGCACCAACGTCACCGGCTCCGCGGCGTTCAAGCGGCTGATCAAGGCCGGCGACTATAACGCCGCGCTGGACGTCGCCCGCCAGCAGGTCGAAAACGGCGCGCAGATCATCGACATCAACATGGACGAAGGGATGCTCGACTCGCAGGAGGCGATGACGACCTTTCTGAATCTGATCGCCGCCGAGCCGGACATCAGCCGGGTCCCGGTGATGATCGATTCGTCCAAGTGGGACATTCTGGAAGCCGGTCTCAAGCGCGTCCAGGGCAAGCCGGTGGTGAACTCCATCAGCATGAAGGAGGGCGAAGCGGAATTCATCCGCCAGGCCCGGCTGATCCGTCGCTACGGCGCGGCGACCATCGTCATGGCCTTCGACGAGCAGGGCCAGGCCGATACCGAGGACCGCAAATTCGCCATCTGCCAGCGCGCTTACCGCATTCTGACCGAACAGGTCGGCTTCCCGCCGCAGGACATCATCTTCGATCCCAACATCTTCGCGGTCGCCACCGGGATTGAAGAGCACAATGGCTACGGGCTGGATTTCATCGAAGCCACGCGGCGGATCAAGGCCGAGTTGCCGCACGCGCTGATCTCCGGTGGGGTGTCCAACGTCTCCTTCTCGTTCCGGGGCAACAACCCGGTGCGTGAGGCGATTCACTCGGTGTTCCTCTATCACGCCATCCGCGCCGGCATGGACATGGGCATCGTCAACGCCGGCCAGTTGGCCATTTACGAGGAAATTCCCGCCGAACTGCGGGAGCGGGTCGAGGACGTGATTCTCAATCGCCGTCCCGACGCCACCGAGCGCTTGTTGGAGATCGCGCCGCAATACCAGGCCGGCGAGGCCGCCGTCCCCGAGAAAGCGCAGGAATGGCGATCCTGGCCGGTCATCAAACGGCTGGAACACGCGCTGGTTAAAGGCATCGACGAATTTGTCGAGATCGACGCCGAGGAGGCCCGCCAGCAGAGCGAGCGACCGCTGCATGTGATCGAAGGTCCATTGATGGACGGCATGAACGTGGTCGGCGATCTGTTCGGGGCCGGCAAGATGTTTCTGCCGCAGGTGGTGAAGTCGGCCCGGGTGATGAAGAAGGCGGTGGCGTATCTGATCCCGTACATCGAAGCGGAACAGGCCGAAGGCGCGCGCCGCAGCAACGGCCGGATCGTGCTGGCCACGGTCAAGGGCGACGTCCACGATATCGGCAAGAA
>REEE01000064.1 GCA_007695245.1 Candidatus Competibacteraceae bacterium
GGACAGACCACGCTTTTCCTCCTTATCACGTGCATGGGGTGAGCAAAAACGTGGTCTGTCCCCGGGTTTTCCGGTTTTTCACTCGACCAACCCGGCATCGGGCAAGGCGGTCAAGGCATCGCGCACTTGCGGGAAGTTCTGCTCCAGGGTGGAGACCATCGCGCTCGCGCCTTCCAACCGCTCTTCCCGTCCCAGGGTTTCCAGACGCCGACAGGTTTCCGCCAGGTCGGTCGCGCCCAGGTTGGCGCTCGCTGATTTGAGGGAATGGGCGACTTCGCGCAAACGCGGCGCATCCTCCGCCGTCACCGCCGCCCGCAGCGCCGCGATCTGTCCGGGCGCTTCATCAAGAAACAGCTTGACGATTCGAGCCAGCACGCTGGGCATGCCTGCGCGATGGAGGGCGCGAATTTGCTCGACCCGGGACAGATCCAGAATCTTCCGCGCCGAACCTTCGGGCGCCGCCGCCGCGGGCGAAGCGCTGGCCGGCTCCTCGACGGTTTTGCGCCGCGGCAGCCAGCGCGCCAGTACCTCGTTGACCTGCGCCGCCGTGAACGGCTTGCTGAGATAGTCGTCCATTCCGGCGGCCAGGCATTGCTCCCGATCCCCCACCAGGGCATTCGCGGTCAGGGCGATCACCGGCAATCGGGTTCCGGCGCCGGCGCTCCGCTCGAGGGCGCGGAGCCGCCGGGTCGCCTCGTAGCCATCCATGACCGGCATTTGGCAATCCATGAGCGCCAGGGCGTAGTTTTGGCGCGCGAGCGCGGCCAGCGCCTGTTCGCCGTCTTCCGCCACCTCGACCTGGACCCCCAGCGACCGTAATACTTCACGGCCCAGTTCCTGGTTCACCGGATTGTCCTCCACCAGCAGAACCCGTTGTCCGCGCCGTTCGAACCAGGCGGCGGACGACAAGAGGCCTTGGGAATCGCTCTTCCGTTGCCAGGTGGTCAGCTCGCCGCGCGCCACCGCCCACAGGCACTGATACAGTTGCGATTTCCTGATCGGCTTGGTCAGAAACGAGTGAATCCCCAATTCCTGCATTCCCGGTCCGTCCAGGTCGTCGGCGACCGAACTGAGCAACACGACCGACAGCCTCTCGATGGCCGGATCGGCCCTGATCGCCCGGGTCAGCTCGATACCGTTCAGTTCCGGCATCTGCTGGTCCAGCAACCCCAGATCGAAGGGCCGTCCGGCGGCGGACGCCGCCCGCAGCAGCTCCAGCGCTCCGGACCCGCTCGCGGCGCTGGCGTGATGGATTCCCCAGGTGGTGAGTAATTCTTCAAACAACTCCCGGTTGGTGGCGTTGTCGTCCACCACCAGAATCCGCAACGCGCTCAGCCGGCGGGATATGGGCGCGGCGTCCTCGGAAGCCGACGCCTCCTTGGCCAAACGGGCGGTGAACCAAAATCGGGAGCCCCGTCCGGGCTCGCTGTCCACGCCGACCTCGCCGCCCATCAATTCCGCCAACCGCTTGCAGATGGCCAGTCCCAACCCGGTGCCGCCGTACCGGCGGGTCGTCGATGTGTCGGCCTGGGAGAAGGATTGGAACAAACGGGCTTGCGCTTCCGGCGCGACGCCGATCCCGGTGTCCCGCACCTCAAACCGCAGCAGCGCTTCGGAGGCAAAGACTTTCTCGCACGAAACCCGCAACGCCACCTCGCCGGCCTGGGTGAACTTGAAGGCGTTGCCGAGGAGATTGATCAACACCTGTCGCAACCGGCCCGCGTCGCCCCGCAGCAGGGATGGTACGCCGGGCGTCAAGGCGCAGATCAGTTCCAGACCCTTGCGGTGGGCGCGCTCGGCGAACAACTCGCCGAGTTCGTCGATCAGCTCCTCCAGGTTGAAGGGAGCGCTATCCAGTTCCAGCTTGCCGGCTTCGATCTTCGAGAAATCGAGAATATCGTTGATGATGGCCAGCAGCGCCTCGGAGGAATTACGGATGTTGTCCACGAAGCGCCGCTGCCGCCCCGACAGCTCCGTGTCGGCCAGCAGTTCGGCCATGCCCATGACGCCATTCATGGGGGTGCGGATTTCATGGCTCATGCGCGCGAGAAAATCGCTTTTGGCCCGATTGGCTTGATCCGCTTCTTCCTTGGCCACATGCAGTTCGGCATCCTGGTGCTGGATCTGTTCGAGCATGGTGTTGAAGCCGTCCATGAGCGTGCCGATTTCGTCGTTCGCGGTCCGGGGAACGCGCACGGAATAATCCCTGGTCCTTGAAATCTCCCGCATGCGCCCGGCCAGGCCGATCACCGGATCGGAGATCAGATGCTGCAACCGGGCGGCCAGCCAGTAGGCGATGCCGACCGCTCCCAACAAAACCAGCAGGGCCAGCAGGATTTGTTGGCGGATGATCTGGTTGAGATCCGACAGGTCGAGCACGAGATCCATCACGCCCAACCGTCTTTCGTTGACCACAATCTCCTGTTGCACTTCCAGATATCGGGCGGGCAAACCAAAGGCCAACCCTGCTTGCGTGGTCTTGGTCCCCTCCGTGACGCCAACCTCTTGCGGGTCTTGCCGCCTCGCCAGATCTTCCCGCAAGCGGGCATGGTCGGGGTTGCGGCTTTCGTAGCGCGCGAACACTCCATCCTCGGGCGTCCGCAGGCGCGCCGCCGCCACGCTGGGCACGTTGGCGAACGCCGCGAGGATCTCGTTGGCGGTGTCGGGGTCACGAAAGGCCAGGGCCGCCGCGCTGTTGACGGCCACCACCTGGGCCAGCGACGCGGCGTAGTCCTGGACGTTGCGGCGCAGATTATGGATGTCGCTGAGCAACAGAATCGACAGCGCGATCGCCAAACCCATCGCCGTGCTGATCAGCGCGATGGCGATCACTTTTTGTTTGATCGGATAGTCGCGAAAGGCGAGCAGCATATTCAGTGTCCGGGGGTGGAGTCGCTAACGATCGTGGCGAGATTGAGCAGTTTGGCGCTGATCCGCAGTTGGCTCTTTTCCACCACGTCGAGGTTGATGCGGGGGTGGATTCGGCGACCCTGCCGCACTAGGGCGATCATGCCGCCCTGGGTCTCGAAGCCTTCCAGATCGCTCACGGTGAGGATGTGGGCGGCGGGCGCTTCCCGCACCAGATTCCAGGTTTCCGAACCGCGCATGCGGCTTTTACCCACGTAGAGCACCTGGCATTCTATCAGGTTGGCGGTTGTCACTTCTTGTTGCACCCGCAAGGGTCGTCCTCCCACTTTTTCATCCTTCAGGGCCTTCTGTAAAACTGGCGTCATCTCATCATCGAGTATGCAATAGTGGAACGGTTTGGCGGGATCCTGTCCGGGAACTTGCGGCCAGTTCACGAAGCTGGCGAAGTTATAGAGAAACACGGCCTTGACTTCCAGGTCGGTAAACGGCTGCTGGGCGGTGGCCAGCATGGGCCAAATCAGGCCCAGCAATCCGAACGCGCCCAAGACCCAGGCTCGGCGTAGTCGAGGGCCGGCGGTGACTCCGCCCGTCGAGTCCGGCGTACTCCGCGAATCCCCGCACGCGAGCGAGCCCCGGAGATTGGCGTCGATGGACGATGCGTTCATGTGCGCGCCATGGAGAGTCGGCTCAAAAACGCCACTCGGCCATCAGGTATACTTCCCGAACCACCTCGTGCAACTCATTGAAGGACGCGAACTGGACGTATTCCGCGTGGGGCGAATCGAGCAGGTTGCGCCCGACCAGCGACAACTGAAGATTCTTGGCGGCTCGCCAGCCCAGCCGCGCATCGAGAGTCAAGTAACGATCGATCGCGAAGGCCGGTATGTCGTCGACGTATCGCAGCCACAGGTCGAATTCCAGATCGTCGCGCAAATCCATGGACGAGCGCAGGGTCCACTGATGCGCGGGCGATTCCCGTTCGATCTGCTTGCTGACGGTGTCGGAGCTGTCGGGGGCGAGCTTCAGGTTCATCTGGAGATAAGAGTAGGCGCCCTGGATTCGCCATCCATCGTAAGGTTGATAATCGGCTACCAGCTCCAGGCCGTAGGTTTGTCCTTTAAGTTTGTTATCGGCCGTGGCGACCTGGATCAACGCGGGTGAAGGGGACAGAGTCAAGCTCGGCGGACCGGCAAGCTCGAAGGAGCGCAACCGATCATAGTCATTATAAAACAGCGACGCATCGAGATTCAGGCGCGGTGAAACCTGCCAGCGGTAGCCGGCTTCGTAGGCGATCAGTTCCTCTGGCTCCATATCGCGACTACCCGCCACGCTAGCAATAATGGGGATCGTTCCCAGAATTGGGGCAATCGCCTCGCCGATCTGATAATTGAACGTCATATCGCTCTCGGATCGGGAGGGGGTGCGCACCGCTCGCGATACGGCGGCCCACAGGGTTTGCCCGGCGGTCGGGAACCAACGCAATCGAGCACTGGGCTGAACCTCGAATCCGGTATAGTCGTTGTGCTCGAGCTTCGCGCCGAGGGTCAGGTAAAGCTGTTCGTCGATCAGCCGGATATCGTCTTGAAAGAAGGCTCCGAACACCTGATCTCTCCGGACCGGTTCGCGAATCTGGTTGTCTTCTTTCGGTTCGATGTCGCTGCGAATCCAACGGTAGCTCGCCCCGACGTTGAGGGTATGGCGATCCCAGGGAGCGAATTGTCGACGGTATTCCAGATCGAGGGTGTCCTCAAGCTGGTTCAACAGGACATTATCGGTGCTGAATCGGTAATAGTAGCCTTGCAGGGTGCCGACCGAGCCGTCGTCATGCCGCTGCTCCCAGCGTCCGAGTAGATGCCCGCCAGTGGGATCACGATCATCGGGAATTTCCCGAAAAAATTCGCCCTGGATCATCAGGTCGTCATTTCCGGCCCGCCAGTCGGCGCGAAACCCCGCCCGCCCGCCTTCCCACGACGCAGTACCGTCGTCAAACCCTGGAGCGGCCGGCAGGGCGTCCTCATGGTGCAGCTTGGCGTAGAG
>REEE01000081.1 GCA_007695245.1 Candidatus Competibacteraceae bacterium
CGGAGGGCGATGTGTGCGGGGCTGCTGATGTATCGCATGTTCGTACTCTCCTCCAAGTCATGCATCTCATCGAGAAAAGCGTCTTCCAAAGCCTCGGGCAGGGTCAGCAGCCAGTCAATGAACTCGTACAAATCGAGCACTTCTGGTTTGGCCCAGCCCCGCTGGTACAAGCGCCGGGTCAGGGCCAGCTTGCCGGCCAACCGACCTTGGGAATCTTGCCGGGTCGCCCGCGCCAGCAGATGCGCCGCCGTCGCCAGGGCGAAGGGATTGGGGTCCGCTTCCAGTTCCGCCAGCCGCCCCTGATCGTCCAGCAGTTTGACTACCGGAAATTTCAGATGGAGATCACAGCCCCATAACTGACGTTCGTAGCGATCCGGCCGCCACTGGGGCCGGTCGTCGGCCAGCACCACCAGACTGGCCAGGGGCAGCCGGTAGCGGTCGAACAGTCGGTAGTAGTAAATGAACATCCCTCGTCGCTCTGGGTATAGCCGTACACGATCCGGAAGCCGCGGTCCATCAGGTGGCGGACCGTGGCCGTCATCAAATCCCGGAAGCGCTCGTCGAACGGCGCGGCGAATGGATGACGCTCCCGGGTCAAATGGGTAAAACCGCGCCCGTCCAGGCGCGCGACCAGGTACAAACCCGGCAACGGGCAATGATCGTGGGCGGTCTCGAACACTCGCAGCCGCCGATCCAGTTCGTCAAAGTTCATCGTGCGGATGACCTCGGCGCGGTTTGCGTCAACCAGCCATCCATGGCTTGGGCATTGAGGGCGAGATACTCGTCCAGCACGGCGTGGAGCGCTTCGGTCGGCAGCCGCCAGCCCTGGCGCATGGCCTCGGTTTCCACCAGCGCCCACAAACCGGCCCGCAGCCGCGCGCCACGGTCCGGGCCGCCGTCCCGCTCGCGCTCGGCGAGCGCCACCTGCGCCTCGATCTGGCGCAGCAGATCGCCGCCCAGGCGCGGCGCGTCCCGAACCCGGCCAAAGTGGGCGAGGTAGAGCGCGGGCGGCTGCAAGGACAGAATCCGTTCCACCGACGCCCGCATGGCCGCCGGGTCGAACTGGGTCGGCGCGATGGCGGGCAGAATCGACGGCCGGCCGTCCACATCCAGCTCGCGCAGGGACAGGCCGAAGGCTTCGCCGGTGAAAATCCCGCCGCCGCGGGTGTCGAGCAGGCTCAGGTGGTGGCGGGCGTGGCCGGGGGTGTCGAGGCACACCAGAGCGCGGCCGCCGAGATCGAGGGTATGACCGTCGGCGGCGGCGAGAATGCGGTCGGTCGGCACCGGCAGCAGCTCACCGTATAATTGACAGGCTTTGGTCGCGCCATACACGGCTTGCACGGCGGCGAACAGCGGCGCGGGGTCGGCCAGGTGTCGCGCCCCGCGCGGATGCACCACCAGCCGGGCTTCGGGAAAGGCCCGCATCATCGCCCCGGCTCCGCCGGCGTGATCCAGATGGACGTGGGTCAGGAAGACGTAATCGACGCGGGACGGCGATAGTCCCAGGCTCCGCAAGGCGTCCAACACCCGCGGCAGGCAGGCGTTGGTGGCGGTGTCGACCACGGCGACCCGGCCGCGTTCGACGAGGAGATAGATCGCGGCCAGTCGGGGGCGGAGGTAGCCGGCGTCCACGGCGTAAATGCCGGGTTCGTAACACAACAGGTCGATCATGGGCGTTCGGGCAACACGGGGAGACCGGCAGAGGGTAAGCCGATCCCCGCCGGGTCGCCACCGGTTCGGTCGGGGTCCGGCCCGGGCTCATTCCCGGATCGACGGGCGTTGTGGATCATCGCCAAGATTCCAATCCAACATGGCGTGTTCCATCCGTTATTTTGGTGGCTGAATGCCGGCGCGGCGCTCGCCGTCAGGCTGGAGGAAGATTGAGAGATGTTCGATCCGACCCAGAAGACTTTGGCTTTGGAGTTTGCCCGCGCGCTCGTGCGCGGAGACTACCCCGCCGCCCACGCGATGTGCAGCCGGCGGCTTCAAGCGCGCCTGGACGTAACGGCGCTGCGCGAGCAGTTCGAGCGCATGATTCCGCTCGACTGGGGTCCGGTGGACCCGATCGAGTTGGAAGACCGCGATGAATGGCCGTTCGTCTACGTCGTCCTGGGGGGCGATGTCTATTCGGAGGCCATCATCATTGAATCGTTTACCCTGGAAGATGGACAGGCCAGGATCGACGCCGTCGAATTCGGACGGCCTTAGCGGGCGGCGAAAGTCGTCCGCGGGGTGGGCGACCCTTCCATCCCGCTTTTTTGGCCAGGGAGTTTTCCTCTTCACACTGTTCTTCACATTTTTGGTCAAACCGGCTACATTGTGATCGTGAACACTGCATACGATCCCTTGACCGCCGCGATCCCGGCCGAGATTCCGCTCCCGAACGCGCCGCTCGTTCGGGTCATCGCCCAAGTGCGCTTCCCACCGGTGCTGTCGATTGAGAAGCGCGACTTTGTCGCGCCGTTTCAGGAAGCGATCCGCGCTCGATATCCGATCCTCCGAGCCGAACAGACGCAAGGACTGGTCGTCGGTCCCCAAGGCACGGCGCCGCTATCGCCCCAGATCATCTGGCGCTTCAGCGACGTCGAGGAGCGCTGGCGGGTTTCCCTGGCGCCCGACTTTGCCGCCATCGAAACGACGGCTTACCGGAGCCGGAAGGATTTCTTCGCGCGCTTTACAAGCCTCGTGCAGGCCCTGGCCGAACAGGTGAGTCCAAAAATCGTCGACCGTATCGGCGTCCGCTACATCGACCGCGTCACCGGTGAAGCAGTGCGGGACCTCGGCCAGCTCGTGCGCCCCGAAGTTCTCGGGGTCGCCGCGACGGCGGCGGGCGAGCACGCCCGCTATACCCTCAGCGAGAGCGTGTTCACCGTGCCGGAGTTGTCGGCGCAACTGCTGGCTCGGTGGGGATTGTTGCCCAAAGGCGGTACGGTCGATCCCGCCGCCATCGAGCCGTCCGCCGAGCCCAGTTGGATTCTTGACTTGGATTTGTTCCGCGCCGAGCCCAGAGCCTTTGATCCCGGCGAAATCGTCGAAACCGCCCGATCCTATGCGGAGCGGATCTACGCGTTTTTCCGTTGGGTGGTAACGGACGACTTCCTGCGGCGGTATGGCGGTCACGTATGAGCGTCCACGTCATCGATAACCTTCGCCAACCGGTCGTACCGTTGGGAACGTCCGGCGATGGCGTACTCGAACGGGCCCGGGACTGGGTGATTCGCATTGGCGGCACGCTCGCCTTGCGGGACACGACGAGTACCGCTGCCTCAAGCCGATGGGCCGAAGAACCGACTGATGCGCAACAGACCAACAGCGGTCTCGTAGCGAGCCCCGCGACGGGAACGCCGAGCGCGGCCATCGCCGAGTTGCGCCGGCGCAGCGGTCTGACGTGGGACCAACTCGCGCGCCTGTTTGGCGTCGCCCGGCGCAGCGTGCATTTCTGGGCGTCCGGCAAAGCGCCGAACACCGCGCACGAGGAACGGCTCGGCCGACTGCTGGCGGTCATTCGGTACATCGATCGAGGCCACGCTCGCGCCACGCGGGCGGCCCTGATGACCGCGTCGAGCGATGGGGTGATTCCTTTCGATCTGCTGGCCCTGGATCGGTTCGATGAGGTCATGGGGCGGCTGGGCGCTGGCCTGGGGCGGTCGGCGCCCGTGAGGCCTCCCCTGTCAGAGTCCGCGCGGGCGGCGCGAAAGCCGCCGCCACCCGCCGAACGGGTCGGCGCGCTCCATGATACCGTCCATCGTGAAGTCGGCCAATCCCGACTGGCCAGAACGATCAAGGTCGACCGTACCCCGTGACGGCGCGGAACGATGTCGATGCGGCGCTCGCGCCCTGGCGCCAAGGCGACTGCGTCGTCGGCGCGCAGTGGTTCGTGCATCGCTTTACCCCCGAGGTCCCCCTGACCGAAGTCGCGGCTGAGGCGGCCACGGCGGGTGTCGACCTGGCCGAAGCGGCGGTTCGGGGCTTCGTGGTCGTCTCACAGACCTGCGATCTCGCCCGTTCCTGCACCGAGCGCCCCTACGTCGAGGTCGCCCCCTTGGTCGAGGTCGACAGGGGCGACTTGCGGGTGATCGAGCGGGGCCGTCGACCGAGGTATGCCTTCATTCCGGGACTTCAGAACAGCCACCTGGTGGGCGACCTCGACCGAGTGATGACCGTCGAGAAGGCGGTAGTAGCGACGTGGACGCGCAAGGCCGGTTGTACGACCGACCCAGAGGCGCGGGATTTCGCGCGCGCCCTGGCCCGGAAACGGGCTCGCTTCGCGTTCCCCGATGATTTCACGGCGTTTGCGAACAAGCTCCAGGATCGGTTGCAAGCCAAGCACGACAAACAGAGCGACGAAGGTGAAGCACTCCGAGCGCTGCGTGAAATTCGGGTGCGGGCGGATCCATCGTGGGACGATGATCCCGTCGACGTGCTGTTCTGGTTCCTCCGCAACGAGGATGAACCCGACTTCAAGGGTCAGGGCTGGGACCAGCTTCTGGAGCATTGGCTGAAATGGGTGCCCGCCAGCGGCCGATTCCGTCCCGTGCATGGGGTCGTTGCAACGCTCGATGATCTCACCGCCCGCGACTACGTGGAGAGTGACCCGCTCGACCTGGATCATCTATCTGCCCGTTCAGCTTCTTGATGACGCCTCGGTAGTGTTCTTAAAATGGATATTGTATAGTTTTCCGACTAAACTTCTTAATTGATTTTTTCTCTTTTGATTGAAGAAAATTTTCAACTTGAGGACTTACCCATGGTGTTAATTCCAGTGCGTTGTCCGCATTGTGGTCATGAAGACGTCGTCAAGCGGGGTAAAGCAGAGAATGGCAAACAGCGCTATCTCTGTCAACACACCGACTGCCCGGTCAAGACGTTTCTGTTAGATTATGATTATCAAGGGTGTGTGC
>REEE01000063.1 GCA_007695245.1 Candidatus Competibacteraceae bacterium
TCGGTCAGTTTCTTACGCCTCAAAGAACAGCGGCATTTATGGCGGGCCTTTTCCCAGATGGAAATGGATCTTGTCACCTTTTGGACGCAGGATCCGGGATCGGCTCATTATCCGCGGCTTTTTTGGATAGATGGAGGGATGGAGGCTTTCACTTTCAGCGCGTGGAAGTAGATGCCTTTGAGCTCGATCGTGGTCTGATTGCACACTTGTCGAAAACGCTGGACAAATACACCCAAGGGGGCAATTTTTTCGGCAACATCCACGAAGAGGATTTTATCCATGCCGCGGTTGAATCGCTGTCCGGCACACTATTTTCCAGGCCCCTGGAACGCTATACCCATGCGATCCTCAATCCGCCCTACAAGAAGATCAACAGCCAGTCAGCGCACCGGTTGGCCCTGCGCCGTGTCGGCATCGAGACGGTGAATCTGTATTCCGCCTTTGTGGCGCTGGCCGTGGCCGAGGCGACGCCGGGCGGGCAGATCGTGGCCATCATCCCCCGCAGCTTCTGCAATGGGCCGTATTACCGCCCGTTCCGTGACTTCATCCTTGAGCGGGGAGCGATCCGCCACCTGCACCTGTTCGAGTCGCGCAACAAAGCTTTCAAGGATGACGAAGTTCTGCAGGAGAACCTCATCATCCGCTTGGAACGCGGCGGCCAGCAGGGGCCGGTGACGGTTTCGAACTCGACCGATGACCGGTTTTCCGACCTGACCACCCATGAGTACCCGTTCGACCGGATCGTGTTCCCCGATGACCCGGAGCGGTTTATCCATGTGCCCACGTCGCCCGGACAGAACGCCATCGAGCTATCCTCGGCTATTCGCTACACGCTGGCCGATCTTGGCGTCCAAGTATCGACCGGGCCGGTCGTCGATTTCCGCCTGAAAGCGCACCTGTGCGACATGCCGGGACCGGGTGCCGTGCCCTTGCTCTATCCCGGCCATTTCAGCGGCGGCGGCACCACATGGCCCATTGAGGGCATGAAGAAGCCCAACGCTATCGAGCGCAACGCCGACACCGAAAAATGGCTTTACCCGAACGGGTTTTATTGCGTGGTGCGGCGCTTCTCAGCCAAGGAGGAAAAGCGCCGAATCGTGGCGAGCGTGGTTGAACCTGGGGCATTCGGTGGCGCGCCCGCGCTGGGCTTCGAGAACCACCTAAACCTATTCCATGAGAACAAGCGCGGCCTGCCCGAACCGCTGGCCCGCGGGCTGGCCGTGTTCCTCAACACGACCGCCGTCGATGAGCAATTCCGGCGCTTCAACGGCCACACCCAGGTCAATGCCACCGACCTCAGGCGGATGAAGTACCCGAGCCGTGACGCCCTGCTCCAACTCGGCCAGTGGGCCATGCAGCAAGGAACGCTCGCGCAAGACCAGCTCGACGCCAAGCTGGGAACCCTGACCGGATGAACGACAAGAACGACTCCATCAAGGCCGCACGGCAGATCATCATTTCCTTGGGCCTGCCCCGAGCCCAACAGAACGAGCGTTCCGCCCTGTGCCTGCTGGCCCTGCTGAACCTCACGCCGGGCAAGGCATGGGCGGACGCGGAAAACCCGCTGATGGGCATCACCCCCATCATGGATTGGGCGCGGGAGCACTACGACAAGGACTATGCGCCGAATACTCGTGAAACGGTACGCCGTCAGACCATGCACCAGTTCCGCGACGCGGGCGTGGCTCTCTACAACCCGGACCAGCCCGACCGCCCGGTGAATAGCCCGAAGGCGGTTTATCAGATCGAACCCGCCGCGCTGGCCCTGCTGCGCACCTTCGGCGCCCCGGCATGGCATGGCAACCTCGCCGTCTATCTGGCCGAGCGCGAAACGCTGGTTGCCAGGTACGCCAAGGAACGCGAGCAGAACCGCGTTCCGATCGAGATTGCAACGGGCCAGCAAATCACCCTCAGCCCCGGCGAGCACAGCGAACTGATCCGGGCCATCATCAAGGATTTCGCCCCGCGCTTCGCGCCGGGTAGCACGCTGGTCTATGCTGGCGACACCGGCGACAAGTGGGGCTACTTCGATGCCGCCCTGCTGGCCGGGCTGGCCGTCGATGTGGATTCACACGGCAAGATGCCTGACGTGGTGCTGCACTACACCGCGAAAAACTGGCTGCTACTGGTGGAGTCTGTCACCAGTCATGGGCCGGTCGATGGCAAGCGGCACACCGAGCTTGCCAACCTGTTTGCCGGATCGACTGCCGGGCTGGTCTATGTGACCGCCTTCCCGAACCGGGCCATCATGGGCCGCTACCTTGCCGAAATCGCATGGGAAACCGAAGTGTGGGTGGCGGATGCACCGTCACATCTGATTCATTTCAATGGCGAGCGTTTCCTTGGGCCATACAATGCGCCCTAACGAGGCGCTGCACCGGACGGCAATTCCGCCACGCTCGGATTTTGATCGGGCGGAGGGTGTCGAGCAGGGCGGAGGCGGGCACGAGCGGGAGCGGGGCGCTATGCAGCGTTGGCCACCGTGCTCAGCCGCCATTCAACGGCGTCCCAGGGGACCCGAACGCCGTGTTCGGTGCGTTCCAGCAGGCCTAGGTCGAGCAGGGCGGCGACATCGGCATGCACGTTGCTGAAATGCCGGTCCAGCCGCTGGGCCAAGGCATGGACGGTCAGCGGCCCGGCGTTTTGCAGCGCCTGCAACAGCCGAAACCGCTCCGGAGTCACGGCGCGATAGGCGTCCACCGGGTTTTCAAAGTTCAACACATAATCAGCTTCCGGCAACGCCTCGCCGGCGTCCGCGCGGCGGGCAACATCCAGCGCATAAGTCGCTAAATCGGCGCGGCGATGGTTGGTGATGATCGCTTTGGCCATCGGATCAGTCTCCAAGATAGGGTTGAATCGCGGTTTCAAAATCGGCCAACAACCGCTCCAGCGTGGTGAAGCGGTAGGGTTGTTCCGCGTCGCCGAAGTGCGTGTGGTCGCCCTTGCCGGTCTCGTTATCAAAGCGAACCAGGGTCCGACCGGCGCGGGTACCGCAGTGCAACTGATAGACGTAACCATGCGGCGCGGCGGCGGTGGGTTCCGCCAGTCGGTGAATCCGTTGCACGATGATGACGCCGTTGGGCCGGTCGTCGCGCAGATTCAAAATCAGCGTCGCTTTCGCCATATATCGCATTATGGCGATATACGGCGGAAAGGGAAGGCGGACAGGCTCACCACCCATCAGTTTGTCCCAAACCATGATTTCAGAGCCTTTCGGCAGAGTTCCCGCAACGGCGAATCAAGCAGTTAATGCCGCTTTCCAACGGGTGACTCCGACGATTTTGAAAACCGATAAGTGGTGAGGGCGGACAGGCAAGGGCGAGCAAGAGCGGGCGAGGTGTCTGGAAACGGCATGGCGGGGGTTGAGCCCAGCCCTTTTAAGGTGATCCCAATATATTGTAAAATTTGGCTTTTCAAACAAAACGAGACGCTAGGCCATGCTTGGAACCCTTTTGCAGAAATTTGCGGACCAAAGTCCTGTTACAGTTATGGTGCATGGTTTACTGGAGCGCCTGTTAGATAAAGAGAAAATTGATGAGTGGTTTAATACCACCTGCCAAGTGCAGTATACGAGACATATTCTATTTTCCTCCTTAGTTTATTTGATGCTGCATGTCGTCTGTCGAATCCGAAATAGTGTGCATGCGGCGTATCGGTATTCCGACTTCATCAGCAATTCAGTCGTGGCGGTTTATGACAAGTTGAAAGGGATTGAAACCCAAACTTCGGCAGGAATAGTTGGTTATATTGCTGGCGAAGCGGAGGGTATTATCCGAGAAATGAGGGGGACGAACCCGAGTTGGGTGCCGGGCTACAAAATCCGATTATTGGATGGGAATTGTATAGAAAAGACGGAGCATCGCCTTCAGGTTCTTCGTGAAACGAAAGCGGGGGCCTTGCCGGGAAAATCCTTAGTGGTTTTTGATCCGGAGACCGATCTCGCGATCAATGTATTTCCGTGTGAAGATGCCTACGTTCAAGAGCGAGCGTTATTAGGTCAAGTCTTGGAAACCGTGAAAGCCCAGGAGATTTGGATAGCTGACCGCAATTTTTGTGTTCAGGACTTTCTGTACGGGATTCACGAGAAGGCGGCGTATTTTGTCATCCGTCATCATCAAAAAATGCCTTATCTCTCGTTGGGTAATGAGGAATTTGTGGGAAATGGTGAAACGGGAGCGGTCTTTGAGCAACGGGTTCGAATCGGTTCAACGGATGGAAAAATGTACGAGGCAAGACGAATCATTGTTCGATTGAATAAACCGACGCGAAACGGAGAAACGGAAATCGCGATATTCACCAATCTGCCCAAGGAAGTCGTGGATGCGCTGAAAGTCGCTGAGCTTTACAGACTGCGGTGGGGGATTGAAACTGCTTTCCAAAAGCTGGAAAAATACTTCCACTCAGAGATCAATACGCTGGGTTATCCAAAAGCGGCCTTATTTGGATTCTGCTTGGCACTCGTGGCCTTTAATGTCTATGCGGTCGTGATGGCTGCTTTGCGTGCTGCTCATCCAGACAAGGCGATTAATGATGAGATTTCGGACTATTACATTGCGGAAGAAATCTCAGCGACCTATACGGGTATGGTGATGATCGTCGACGATCAAGAATGGACGGTCTTTAGCAATGGAAGCACGCAGGAGGTCAGTCAGTTGTTAATCGATCTGGCATTAAAAATGGAACTTTGGAGATTTAAGAAAAACAAGCGGGGTCCCAAAAAACCGGCGAAACCCAAGAATCAATTTGTCGGAAAACCCCATGTCTCAACTGCGAGACTCCTGGCGGGGAGTGGTTGATCGTTCTCCTTCAGATTGGATCGGTTTTTCTTATAAGCTATTGATTTTATAAGCACCTTAAAAGGGCTGG
>REEE01000214.1 GCA_007695245.1 Candidatus Competibacteraceae bacterium
CATCTTTAACCTCTACGTCACCTTGGAACTGCTCGGGCTGGCCGCCGTGGCGCTGGTCGCCATCAACGGGGACCGGGCGGCGGTCACCGCGGCGCTGCGCTATCTGTTGGCCACCCTGCTGGGGTCCGGCGCCTATCTGATGGGCGTGGCCCTGCTCTATGGCACCTACGGCACGGTGTCGCTGGAACTGCTCGGCGACCTGGTCCAGCCGCTGCCGGCCACGCAACTGGCGGCGGGGCTGATGGTCCTGGGGATGCTGCTGAAAACCGCCTTGTTCCCCTTTCATATCTGGCTGCCGCCGGCCCATGGCGGTGCGGCGTCGCCGGTGAGCGCCCTGCTGTCCGCCCTGGTGATCAAAGCCTCGTTCTATCTGCTGCTGCGCTTGTGGTTCGGCCCCTTTCACGAACTGGTCACTCCCCTGGCGGCCCAGGCGCTGGGCTGGCTGGGCGTGGGGGCGATTCTCTGGGGTTCGCTGCGGGCGCTGGCCCAGACCCGGCTAAAGATGCTGGTGGCCTACTCCACCGTCGCCCAGGCCGGTTATCTATTCCTGGTGTTCCCGCTGGCGACCGCCACGACGCCGGAAGTGGCGCGGCTCGCCATCGAAGGCGGGATCTATCAGATCGCCGCCCATGCCCTGGCCAAGGCGGCGATGTTCGCCGCCGCCGGCGCGATGGTGCTGGCCATGGGTCGCGACGACATCGCCGGCCTGCACGGCGCGGGCGCCCGGCTGTCGCTGAGCCTGACCGCCTTCACGCTGGCCGGCATGACCTTGATGGGCTTGCCACCGACCGGTGGGTTCATCGCCAAGTGGCTGCTGCTGCAAGCGGCGCTGGCCAGCGGTCAGTGGTGGTGGATCGTGGCGCTGATCGTGGGTGGTCTGCTCGCCGCCGCTTATGTGTTCAAGGTCCTGCGCCAGCCGTTCCCGCCGGCGGAACCCGCCGATCCCGCGCTCCGCGCGCCGCCGCTGACCCTGGAATTGGTCGCGCTGGTCCTGGCGCTGGGAGCCCTGGCCCTGGGTCTGCGCGCCGTGGAGCCGCTGGCTTTGCTCGACGTGGGTCGCTTGTGGGAAACCCGCCTATGAGCCTGACGACGACGCTGCCCCTGCTGGTCATCGCCAGTTCCCTGATCCCGGGGTTGATCATCTTTTTCCTGAGCGAAGAACACTACACCACCCGCACCGTGCTCAATATGAGCGGCGCGGTGGCCAAGGTGCTGTTGGTGGCCTACATGCTCTGGGGGGTCACCCAAGGCCAGGTTTTTCAAGTCCAATACACCGTGCTACCCGGCCTGGAGCTGATGCTGCGCGCCGACGCCCTGGCGCTGTTGTTCGTCCCGCTGTCGGCTTCGCTGTGGCTGTTGACCACCATTTACGCCGTCGGTTATCTGGAGGGTTCGCCGAACCGCAGCCGGTTTTTCGGCTTCTTCAGTCTGTGCGTCGCCTCGACCACCGGCCTCGCCCTGGCCGGCAATCTGTTCACCTTCTTCATTTTCTACGAATTGTTGACGCTGTCTACTTATCCCCTGGTGGTGCATCGGGGAACGCATAAGGCCCTGCGCGCCGGCGGCATCTATCTGGCTTATACCCTGGCCGGCGGCGCGGTGCTGCTGGTCGGCGTGGTGTGGTTGTACGCGCTCGCCGGCAGCGTGGATTTTATCGAGGGGGGTATGCTGGAACCGCTGGCGGCGGACCATGCGCCCGCCCTGCGCATCATCTTTCTCCTGCTCATCGTCGGGGTCGGGGTCAAAGCGGCGCTGGTCCCGTTGCACGGCTGGCTGCCGCTGGCGATGGTGGCACCGGCGCCGGTATCGGCCCTGCTGCACGCGGTCGCGGTGGTCAAGGCCGGCGCCTTCGGCATCGCCCGGATCGTCTACGATGTTTACGGCGTGGAGTTCGCTCAGGATCTGCAACTGCTGTGGCCGCTGGCGGTGGCGGGAGCCATCACCGTCATCTACGGATCTCTGCGCGCCTTGTTCCAGGACGATATCAAGCGCCGATTGGCCTACTCCACAGTCAGCCAGGTCTCTTACGTTGTTTTGGGGATCGGCCTGTTCGGCCCGATCGGCACCCTCGGTGGCCTGGTGCATCTGGTCCATCAGGGCATCATGAAAATCACTCTGTTTTTCTGCGCCGGCAACTACGCCGAAACCTTGGGCATCCACAAGGTCAGCGAAATGGCCGGGGTCGGTCGCCGCATGCCCTGGACCACGATCGCCTTCACCGTGGCCGCCTTGGGCATGATCGGCCTGCCGCCCCTGGCCGGCTTCGTGAGCAAGTGGTATCTGGGCCTCGGGGCGCTGGAAGCGGGCATGCCCTGGGTGCTGGCGGTGCTGGTGGCGTCCAGCCTGCTGAACGCCGCCTATTTCCTGCCCACCCTTTACCAGGCGTGGTTCGCCTCGCCCGCGGAACCCTGGCCGGTGGCGGCGGGCCGTCGTGAAACCCGTTGGCTGCTGCTGGTGCCGCCGCTGGTCACCGCCGCCGCGACTCTGGCCGCCGGGCTGTTCGCCGCTTCCGGTTACAGCCCGTTGGAATGGGCCAAACTGGTCACCGCGCGGGAGTATCTGCGATGACCGGCGCGCTCCTGCCCGCCCTGTTCCTGACGCCGCTGCTGCTCGCGGCGCTGGTCGCGGCACCCGCGACCCGGCGCTGGGCCGAGTGGCTGGCGCCCTGGACCGCGCTGCCGGCTTTATTGACGGCGCTGCTGGCCCCGCCGAACTTGACGCTCGATCTGCCCTGGCTGTTGTTGGGCGCGCGCTTCGCCCTGGACGATACGGGACGACTGTTCCTGCTGTTCACCGCCCTGCTATGGCTGGTCGGCGGTCTGTACGCCCGCGGCTATCTCGCCGCCGATCCGCGCCGGGCCGGGTTCACCGCGCTGTTTCTCGTCACCCAGGCCGGCAATCTCGGCTTGTGTCTGGCCATGGATGCGGCCAGCTTCTATCTCACCTTCGCAATCATGACCTTCGCCGCCTATGGCTTGGTGGTCCACGACCGCAGCGCCGAGGCTTGGCGCGCGGGGCGCATCTACCTGATTCTGGCGATCGTCGGCGAGGTGCTGCTGCTCACCGGCCTGCTGCTGTTGAGCCAGGCGGCGGGCACTCTCGATCTGGCCATCGCCCCCGGGACCCTGGCCGATCAT
This sequence comes from Candidatus Competibacteraceae bacterium, assembly GCA_007695245.1. Lineage (GTDB taxonomy): Bacteria > Pseudomonadota > Gammaproteobacteria > Competibacterales > Competibacteraceae > REEE01. Next base: position 3,138 of record REEE01000214.1, read on the forward strand.
CCTCGGGCTGCCATCATCACAACCTTTCTGCTGCTGGGGTTCGGCGTCAAGGCCGGTCTGCCGCTGTTGCACGTCTGGCTGCCGCTCGCCCATCCGGTGGCACCCACCCCGGCCAGCGCGGTGCTGTCCGGGGCCATGATCAAGGCGGGCCTGCTGGGCTGGTTGCGCTTTCTGCCGCTTGGAGTCGTCGCGCTGCCGGAATGGGGGACGGCGGTCATGGCGCTGGGCCTGTTCGCCGCCTTCGGCGGGGTGCTGGTGGGCTTGACCCAAGACAACCCCAAGACGGTGCTGGCCTATTCCAGCATCAGCCAGATGGGGTTCATGACGCTGGGCGTGGGCGCGGGCCTGCTGCGTCCCGAACTCTGGCCGGCGCTGGCGGCGGCGGTCGCGCTCTACGCCCTGCACCACGGGCTGGCCAAGGGGGCGTTGTTCCTGGGGGTCGGCGTGCTGCAGCGGGCCGGTCATCGTCCCTGGTTGGACTGGGGACTCCTGTTGCCGGTGCTGGCCCTGGCGGGCGCTCCGTCGACCAGCGGTGCCTTGGCCAAGGCGGAATTGAAAGCGGCTTTGATCGGCCTGCCTGCGCCCTGGCCGGCGGTGTTGGACTGGAGTCTGCCGCTGGCGGCGCTGGGCACCACGCTGCTGATGGCGCGCTTCCTGTGGACCCTGCATCGGGACGATCACGGCGCAGGTAACGCCTGGTCCCTCATCATTCCCTGGTTGGGGCTGTTGTTGGCGGTCGCCGGTCTGGCTTGGGGACTGGCGCCCGAGGGGGCGTTCGAACGCCTGTTAAACCCCACCGCCCTGTGGAGCGCCGCCTGGCCGTTTCTGGCCGGCGCGACGCTGGCGCTGTTGGCCTCGCGCCGAACCGGATGGATACCCATCATCCCCGCCGGCGACCTGCTGGTCCCCGTCGAGCGCGCGCTGGCGGTGCTTTGGGCGCGGCGGCCGACGCTGCATCCTCCCCACTGGCCGAGGTGGCATTCGCCGCTCACGGCCGCCGACCGCGAACGACTCGAAACCGATCTGCGCGCCTGGCCGGTAACGGGCATACTCTTTCTGATCGGTCTAGCCGCGTTTCTCGCCGCCATCACTTTGAAATAGCACCGTCGTCTCGTTTCGCGAGGCGTTGCCCGTTCTGGTTACGAGGTGGCCGCCGCTTACGGCCTGCCCTTGCCTCCCGAAGCCACCGGTCAGACGTTGGCCGGGTTTCTGACCCAAACGTTTCACGGGCACCCGGTGGTGGGCGACCGCGCCCGTCTGGACGGTATGGAGTTGGTGGTGCGGGAAATCGTCGATGGACGCATCACCCGAGTCGGCATCAAATTGACGCCACTCCTGCCGCCGCCGGCGGGCAGCGGGAAAATCCATGATCAATCTGGAGAGTTTCCATGATGACACTGAACGGTGTTACCCATCCCACGCATGTTCATAACCTTATGCGATGTTCGACTTGCAGGCGATCAGCCCTTTTAGGGTGCTTATAAAATCAATAGGTTAGTGCGCCACGAGGCGCCGGTTCGCTAGTGGCTGAAAGTGCCACCGAGAAAGGGCCGACCCAGCCCATCTCGTACCGAGTCTTGAGCCGATGGCCGGTAACGGCATCGGTTAAGCGTAGACAGGGATGCGGTAGGCCGTAAGCCGCAAGGCTGAAGTGATGGAGCCCCGTTAATGAGACTTGCGAGAGGGTCGATGAGGTTAGCTAGTG
>REEE01000160.1 GCA_007695245.1 Candidatus Competibacteraceae bacterium
CGCTGGATTTCTAAGAAGCCGCGAAGACCCGGCGGAGAATCGCGGCGGCGCCACGCCCGAGCAACTCATCGGCCAGGGCGGCCCCGAGCGCTGCGCCATCCGTCGCCGGACCGCGAATCTCCCCGGCGATCAGGCGGCTGCCGTCGGGTTCGCCCACCAGACCGCGCAGCCAGAGTCGCCCGTCGTCCAATAGCGCGTGCCCGGCGATGGGCACCTGGCAACCCCCTTGCAGGCGGGCGTTGAACGCCCGTTCCGCCGCGACCCGCAGATGGGTGGCGGGATCGTCGAGGCCGGCGATCAGCGCCTGGGTCCGGGCGTCATCTATCCGGCACTCCACGCCGATGGCGCCTTGGCCGATGGCCGGCAGACTGAATTCCGGCTCCAGCGCCAGGGTGATCCGCTCCGCCAGCCCCAGGCGCTTGAGGCCGGCGGCGGCCAGCAGGATGGCGTCGAACTGGCCGGCGTCCAGCTTGGCCAGTCGGCTGTTGACGTTGCCGCGCAGGCTGCGAATCTCCCAATTCGGGTAACGGGCGGCCAGTTGGCATTGCCGGCGCAGGCTGGAGGTGCCCACCCGAGCGCCGGCGGGCAGGGCGTCGGGGTGCGGATAATGACGGGCCACGAAGGCGTCGCGCGGGTCCTCGCGCGCCAGGATCACCGGCAACCCGAGCCCGGCGGGGAAATCGATGGGCACATCCTTCATGGAATGGACGGCGAGATCGGCCCGACCGTCCAACAGCCCCTGTTCCAGTTCCTTGACGAACAGCCCCTTGCCACCGACCTTGGCCAGCGGGCTGTCGAGGAGTTGGTCGCCCCGAGTGGTCATGCCGACCAGCGCGACTGGCAGGCCAGGATGGGCCTGGCGCAGGCGTTCGGCGACGTGTTCCGCCTGCCAGAGGGCGAGAGGGCTTTGGCGGGTGGCGATGCGCAGGATATCGGAGGGCATGGTTTTGTTAAGCTATGGCGTCCTTGAACTTAACCGACAGAATAGCTGATGAGCGACACACAGACCAATGCAAGCTGGGGCGGACGCTTCACCGAGAGCACCGATGCCTTCGTGGCGGCGTTTACCGCTTCGGTGGGGTTCGATCGGCGGATGTACCGGCAGGATATCAACGGCTCCATCGCCCACGCCCGAATGCTGGCGCGGATCGGGGTCCTGTCCGATGACGACTGCGCGGCGATCATCACGGGTCTGGAGGAGATTCGCGGTGAGATCGAACGCGGCGAGTTCCCGTGGTCGGTGGAACTGGAAGACGTCCACATGAACATTGAGGCGCGACTGACCGAGCGCATCGGCGACGCCGGCAAGCGCCTGCATACCGGCCGCTCGCGCAACGATCAGGTCGCCACCGACCTCCGCTTGTACCTGCGCGACGCCATCGACGCCATTCGCGCCGAACTCAGGCGCCTGCTGGGCGGACTGGTGGAGCTGGCGGCGAACGAGGCCGAGACGATCATGCCCGGATTCACCCACTTGCAGGTCGCGCAGCCGGTGACCTTCGGTCACCATCTGCTGGCCTGGTTCGAGATGCTCAAGCGCGATGACGAGCGACTGGTGGATGGTCGCAAGCGGGTCAACGTCATGCCGCTGGGCGCGGCGGCGCTGGCGGGGACCTCTTATCCGCTGGATCGGGATTACACCGCGCACCTGCTGGAGTTCGCCGCGCCGTGCGCCAACTCGCTGGACGCGGTCAGCGACCGCGATTTCGCCATCGAATTCGCCGCCGCGTCGGCCATTCTGATGACCCACCTGTCGCGAATGGCCGAGGAGTTGGTGCTGTGGTCCTCGGCGCAGTTCGCCTTCGTGGAGCTGCCGGATCGGTTCTGCACCGGCTCCTCGATCATGCCGCAGAAGAAAAATCCCGACGTGCCGGAACTGGTGCGCGGCAAAACCGGCCGGGTCAACGGGCATCTGGTCGCGCTGCTGACGCTGATGAAGAGCCAGCCGCTGGCTTACAACAAGGACAATCAGGAGGACAAGGAGCCGCTGTTCGATACGGTGGACACCGTGCAGGGCTGCCTGCGCGCTTTCGCCGACCTGATCCCGGCGCTACGGCCCCAGCGCGCCAACATGGCGCGGGCCGCCCGGCGCGGCTTCGCCACCGCCACCGATCTGGCCGATTATCTGGTGCGCAAGGGCCTGCCGTTTCGCGACGCCCATGAGGTCGTCGGCCAGGCGGTGCGGTTGGGGGTGGAGACCGGGCGGGATCTGGCGGAGATGACGCTGGTGGAATTGCAGGCCTTTTCTCCGCTGATCGAGGACGACGTATTCGCGGTGCTGTCGCTGGAAGGTTCGGTGGCGGCCCGCGACGTGCTGGGCGGGACCGCGCCGAACCGGGTGCGGGATGCGGCGGCGGTGGCGCGGGCGTGGCTCATGGGGGAGGATTGAAGAGCGCTCGTAACGATCGCGCGGTGCAGTCGCGCCTCAGTGGGCCAAATTGGCCTGACGCCGCTGGTCGAAAGTCAGGTTCTGCTCGCCAAGGTGACGTTTGCTGACCTCGAGCGTCGCGTTCGCAGAGCAGGCTTTTATCTCCGGGATGTAGCAGTTATGGATCTCGACCGGTTCGCCCTCCAAGACGTGGCTTTATGGGTCAAACCTTTTATTTTTTGTTAATAATATGATGATGTTAAATATATTTTATCATCATAAAACCGGCTTTCCTCCTGGGGGTTGGTTGCTCGGTATGGTTGTTGCTCTATACATCTGTATCATCAAACCACCGAGCGCCGTCGCGAGCCATGTCGGAAGTCCCCGTCTTCCAATCCCCGTCTTTCGACAACACCCACTTACTGGCATTGCCAGTGTCGTCCGCCGTGTTGGCCGCCGTGTTGGCCGCCGTCAGCGCCGATCCGGTCGATCTCCGACAGTTGGCGGGGATCATCGGCCGTGACGCCGCCCTGAGCGCGCGGGTGCTCGGAGTGGCGAACTCGACCGCCGATCCCGGTCGGACGCCACAACCGGCCAACCTGGAAGCCACGCTCGCGGCGCTGGGTCCGCAAACCATCCGCACGATCGCGACGACCGCCGCCGTTTATCAGACTTTCTCTCGATCCCACGGCATCCCACGCGATGAATTGGACCGCTTCCAGCGGCATACCCTGACCTGCGCTTGCCTCGCCCGCAATCTGGCCAAAACCCTGGCTTATCCGGCGCCGGACGAAGCGTATCTGGCGGGCCTGCTCCACGATCTCGGGCGCTTGATCATCGCCGCGCGGCATCCCACGGCCTTGCAGGAAGTGCGCGTGCTCGGCCAGGACGCGGGCGACATCCCCGCTCTGGAGCAACGGCTGTTCGGCGTCGATCATTGCGACTTGGGCGCGGCTCTGGTGGAGTCCTGGCGATTGCGCTCGTTTCTGGCCGACGCCATCCGCTTCCACCATCAACCCACGGAAGCGTTGCGCGGCGCTCATCCCCTGCTGCGCCTGCTCCATGTCGCCAATCTCCTGAACCAGGGCGACGCGCCGGGAGATGCCGCCTTCAGCGCCGCCGACCGCCTGTTCGGACTGGCTCCCGCGCGGTTGCGGGAGTTGTGCGCCGAATCAGCGCGCGAAGTAGAGGAGGTCGTCGCGGATTGCGGGATCGCCGGCCCCGCGCCCAGCGACTGGCCCACGGCACCATCCGCGTCGGTCGACGGCGCGATGGAGCAAACGGTTCGCGATCTGCTGCTGGTCGATGGCGCGCGCGCCGAGTGGAGCGCGGCCGACGACGAGCCGACGCTGCTGGCCGCCATCGCCCGCTCCGCCGCGATGCTGTTCGAGTTGACCGAAGTCCACTTTTTCCCGCGCGACCCGCAAACCGGGATGCTGCATGGCTCCGATCCTGGGTGGCCCGATGAGATCGTGGTCGACCCGGACGGAGCCAGGAACAGTCTGAGCCGGGCGCTCCGGGACCGGCGCCTTTGCCATTCCCTGGGCGATGGTGGTGCCGACGCCGGGGTGATCGACCGTCAGCTCGCCCGCTGGTGGCAACGAGAGGGGATACTGTGCCTGCCGTTGTCCGCTGCCGCCGAACCCTTGGGCGTTTGGGTGGCTGGCGTTACCCGGACGCAACTGCCCCGGCTGCTGGCTCAGTCGCCGCTGCTGGAGCGGTTCGGCGCGGAGGCCGCCCGCGCGCTCGACGCGCTGCGCCAACGCGAGTGCCGAATGAACCGCGTTCGGGAAGACCACCGGCTATTGGAACAACAACGTCTGCACGCGGTGGTGCATGAAGTCTCCAATCCCTTGACCATCATGCGCAACTACTTGCATTTGCTCGCCCTCAAGCTGGGCGAACCGGCAGCGGGCGAAGATCTGCGCGTGTTGCGGGAGGAGACGGAACGCGTCGGCCGAATTCTGCGGCGTCTTGCCGAAGCGGACGACGTGGAACCGGAGAAAATCGGCTGCAATCTCAATCAAACGATCCGCGACCTGGCGCGCGTGTTGGACGACGCCCTGTGCCGGCCGCGCGGCATCCGCCTGAATCTGCAACTGGCGGAGGATCTTGCGCCGTTGGCGCGCGGTTGCGACGCCCTTCGCCAGATCATCCTCAATCTGCTGCGCAACGCCGCCGAAGCTCTGGGGCAGGGTGGTGCCATCACGGTGACTACCCAGGACCAGATCAACCTACAAGGGCGCCAGTACGTGGAAGTGGCCGTCGCCGACGATGGCCCCGGCCTGTCCGCCGAACGGCGAGCCCACCTTTTCCAACCCCTGACGAGCGCGAAGGGCGGCGGCCACGCCGGTCTGGGTCTCGCGATCGTCAGGACTCTGGTTGAAGAATTGGGCGGCTATGTGGGGTACCGTCCCAATACCGGCGGCGGCGCGGTCTTCACGCTGCTATTGCCGCAA
>REEE01000220.1 GCA_007695245.1 Candidatus Competibacteraceae bacterium
GGGCGACGGCTCGTCCAACCGCTCCAGAACCGGCTCGTCCCACGACCCGGTCAGCGCGTACTGGTGCCGGGTGACATTTTCGATGCCCTTCTGCAGCAGCCGTTCGGCGACGAACACCGCCGCGCCGACCGCCGGTCCACCCGCCAGGGCGCCCGCCACCGGCAGCGTACCGCCGAGACGCGGCGTCACCGTGATGACCTGATCGTAGTCGCGCGCCCGCAACCCGATGCGACCCTGAATCTCGATCCGCGCCGCCGGGGCCTCGATGGTCAGATCCGTGGTCTCGGCCTGGCCCCGCCCGAACGCGAACTCACCGGCGACTCGGTCGAAGCTGGTGCCGGGCTGGAACAGGTCGCTGAAATCCAGATTGAGGCGGCGCAGGAGATTTTGCACGTTGAACAACCCCACCATGCGTCCCAGGCCCGGCTTGACCTCCAACAACTGCCCGGGACCCACCTGGAATTTGAGAGCCCCCTCCAGACCTTCCACGGTGAAATCCGTCGGCGCCGCCGCCCATTCCGCCGTCAGTTCCGCCTGGGTTTCGCCACGGGCGATCCCGAGATCCGGATAACCGAACACCGTCAGCGCCTCGCGCAAAGACCGCGCCTCCAGCGTCGCTCGCAACCGGGAAACCGGGCCACGGTCGGTCCATCGCCATTCACCGGCGGCCTCGATTTGTCGGCGGTCGGCATCCAGACTGAGATCCGCCAAGCGAATCCCATCCGCCAGGGGCATCGCGATCAACCGCAAGCGACCCAGTTCCGCCTCGTCCCGGCGCAGATCGAGCACGGTCAACACCAGCGGCGGCCAGCGGCGGGGATCGAGCGGGCCACTCGCTACGGCACGGGGAGCCGGGAGAGCGGGAGGCGCCTCCGACCGCAGATACACCCGATGCAGCGCCGCATTGAGCGGATGTTGGGGCGTGGGCGCGTCCGGCACGGTGATCCGCCCCCCCAGGCGCGCACTGTCGAGTTCGATGCGCATTCCCCCTTCCTGGCGCGTCGCGGCGAGCGTCACGCGGGGAAAGGACTGGTTGCCGACCACCAACTCGCCGATCCGGCCATCAAGGCGATGCAAGCCGGCCAGCGGATTGGGGGCTGACGGCACAGCGCCCCCCTCGTCCGCGGCTGAAACGCCGGCGGGCAGACTCAGCTCCCAGCGCGGCAGATCGGCGACGATCGTCAGTCCCGGGGACTCCGGCAACCGCGCCGCGCCGGCATTCACGCGCAACTCGCCGCGGACGAAGCGGGGATCGCTGGCAAAATCCACCCATTCCAGCGCGGCTCGCGTCCCCTCGCCATATTCCAGCGTCATTTCCAGCGCCTCTCCCCGAGAATCGACCGGACGCAGGCCGGCGCGCAGGGGCCGCGTCTCGGCGGCGGCCTTGCCCAGCGGTGCCGGCAACCGGACGGCGATGCCGCGCAGGTTCGAACTCAGCTCCAAAGTCAATGGCGGCGCTGGGTCGCGGCGCGCGCGACCGACGATCGGCACGGTCAACAGCGCTTCCCAGTCGCTATCGCCTTCGACAAACCGCGCCAGCGCGCCCGCCGACTCTCCGAGCAAAGCCGGCAAACCCAGCCGGCCCCACACGCGAATTCTCAGTTCGCGACGGCCCTCGGGACCCGCCAAACCCAGATCGAGCCGAAGCGGCGCGCCGCGCCACCGCGCCTGTACGTCCCGGGCGTCCAGGCCGGATTCCGTGAACCGCACCGCGCCGCGCACCGCCGCCAGATCGACGGTCCAGGCCGGCAGCGACACGCGGTTATCGGACAATTCGACCTGACCGCGCACCTGCGTCGGCCGTCCGTCCAAGGGCACCGTCAGATCCAGATCGAGGGTGCTGGCACCATCGATCCGCAACTCCGGCAAAGCGTCCCAGTCGCGGCCGACCGGACTCTCTTGCAAGGCGCGCCACATACTGGCGCCCGGACCGCTGGCCCGACCCTCGACGCGCACCACCGCGTTTTCCAGATCGTCGATGCCGGCGGTCAGATTCCGCAAGCCGGCATCGCGCAACCGGCCGGCGCTGGCTTCGATCCGCAAACCGCGATTGCGGAACGTCACCTCCGCTCCCAACCCCTCCAGCTTCGGCCAGCCGGATGCGTAATCCAGCACCGCGTCCTCGACCTGGAACCGGGTTTCGAACAGCCCCTCGTCCCGGTCGAAGGGGAAAGCGTGCGCTGGACCGCGCAAAACCCCCTCCCCGGAAATCACCCGACCGCCGACCAATGCCCCATCCAGCCAGGCCACCGCCGCCGGATACATCACCGCCGCCGGCAAATAACGCCAGGCCTGCTCGACCTGAACCTCCCGGTACTCGGTGCGCAAATCCAACAGCGTTTCCCCGGTGTCGGGCAGAGTCACTTCACCCCAGACCCGGGCATCGAGATCGGCGTTGGCCAACTCCAGACCGGGACTGGCGAACCGCAACCCGGTGGCGTCACGCTCCCAGTTGACGATCCCCGCCAGCGTGTCGAGAGTCACCGGCGCCCGCAACAAGCCACCGGTATCGACCTCAGTTCGCCGACTGTCCAGGACAATATGGCCCCCCTCCGGCGTCAGTTCCAACACCCCGGACAGATTCCCGAATCCCGGCAACCCGTGGGCGGGCCGCCAAGCCATTTCGCGCAAGCGCGCGGTGACGGTCCAGGCGCCCGCGTCGGTTTGCCAAGCAATTTCTGGCACTTCGCCGCGCGGGGCGAGCGGCTCCAGCCAGCGCCGGGCCGGCTCGTCCAGCCAGGGCATCACCCAGGACCAAGCCTCCTGGACGCGCATACCCCACGCCCGACCCCGCCAGCGCCCGTCGGTCCCGATCAGTTCGAAACGGGGATGCGCGACGGTCCGATCCGTGCCGTCCTCGAATTCGATGCGGCCTTCCACACGCCAGCCGGTGGCGTCGCTTTCATCGGCCGCGAGACTATCGTCGGGCGGCTCGATCGCGAACTGGATCTGCCCGTCGCGTCGGTCCGGCCACTCGACGGTCACCGTCAAGCGTCGCCCTTGTGGAGTCTCCTGGAGCTTGAGGAAGGGATGGGGAAAGCGCAATTCGCCGCCATCCGGCCGGCGCACGGTCAGGTGGTCGCCGACGATCACCAGACGCCGCAGGTCAAACAACCAGCGAGCCAGTTCCGGCAGGGGCAACGCGGAATCCCCGTTTGCGGCGGTGGAATCGGCGGCGGTCCGCAGGCGCGGCATCCCTTCCAGCCCCGATTCCAGGATCAGATTCGCCCCGTCCAGGCGCAGATCCTCGATGACTGGACGCCGTTCCCGCGCCGAACGCCACAAATCCAGATTGACCAGCGCCCGGCTGAAGTTGACCAGTACCGCGTCGCTGTCGGGATCGCGCAGGCTGACGCCGCGCAACCACAGACTCAGGCGCCACCCTTCCCGCGCCGCCGTCACCGTCTCGATCCGCACCGGCAGATGCAGGTGATCGCGCAGCGCGCCCGCCAGATCGTCGCGATAATCATTCAGACGCGGCAACAGCCACCACTGGCCAAACGCCGCCAGCAGCAGCACCGGCAACAACAGCGCCAGAATCAGCCAGCGCGTCCAGCGAAACGCGCGGCGGGCCGCGCGAACCTTGCTCACATCAGCACCACGTCGTATTGTTCGCGGGTGTAGAGCGCTTCCGCCTGGAACTTGACGGGGATGCCGATGAACGCCTCCAGTTGCGCCACGCTGGTGGATTCCTGATCCAGCATCGCGTCCACCACCTCCGGCGCGGCCAGCACCATAAACTGGCGCGGCGAGTACTGGCGGGTCTCGCGCAGCAGCTCGCGGAAGATTTCATAACACACCGTCTCGGCGGTCTTGATCGACCCGCGGCCGTCGCACAGCGGACAGGGTTCGCACAGAATCTGCTCCAGGCTCTCGCGGGTGCGTTTGCGGGTCATTTCCACCAGGCCCAGCGGCGACACCTGGGAAATATGGCTCTTGGCGCGATCCTTCTCCAAATGCTTTTCCAACGCCTTCAACACCGCCTGCCGGTGCTCCTCGCTGATCATATCGATGAAATCGAGGATGATGATCCCGCCCAGATTGCGCAGCCGCAGTTGCCGGGCGATGGCGGCCGCCGCTTCCAGGTTGGTCTTGAAGATGGTCTCTTCCAGATTGCGATGCCCCACATAAGCCCCGGTATTGACATCGATGGTGGCCATGGCCTCGGTTTGATCGACGATCAGGTAACCCCCGGACTTCAACAGCACCTTCTTACCCAGCGCCCGCTGGATTTCGTCCTCGATCCCGTACAGTTCGAAGATCGGCCGCTCGCCGGGATAGTGCTCCAGGCGCGCCACCATTTCCGGCACGAACTTGTCGGCGAACTCCAGCATCCGCTGGCAGGTCTCGCGCGAATCGATGCGGACTTTCTCTACGCTATCCCCGATGAAATCGCGCAACACCCGCAGCACCAGCGGCAGATCCTCATACAACGCGGCGATGCCGCCGGTTTCCCGGATGCGTTCCTGAATCGACGTCCACAACCGTTGCAGGAACTGCATGTCGGCCCGCAGCGCCCAATTCTCGGCCCCCTCGGCGGCGGTACGGACGATATAGCCGCCGCCGAACTCGGCGCGGAAGGCGTTGACCAGATCTTTCAGCCGCTGCCGTTCGCGCTCGCCGTCGATCTTGACCGAGACTCCGGCCACCCCGGAATCGGCCAGAAACACCAGAAACCGGGACGGCAGGGTGACATGGGTGGTCAAGCGGGCCCCCTTGGTGCCGATCGGGTCCTTGATCACCTGCACCACCAGTTCCTGACCCTCGCGCACCAGGTCGGTGATGGCCGGTGCCGCGCGGTCGCCACCTTCGCCATTGTCGGGAGCGATCTCGGGGCGGATGTCGGAAACGTGCAGGAACGCGGCCCGCTCCAGACCGATATCCACGAACGCCGCTTCCATGCCGGGCAACACCCGACAGACTCGCCCCTTGTAGATGTTGCCGACCAGACCGCGCTTGCCGGCCCGTTCGATCAGGATTTCCTGTAGGACACCGTTTTCAACCACGGCGACCCGGGTTTCCCGGGGAGTAATGTTGATGAGGATCTCGTCCCCAGTGCCGCCTTCGGCGCGTGTGGCCATACGGTCTCGATCCATCAGTCTGAAGTGGAAAAGGCCCAGGACGGGATACCGAATTCTCGCAGCAGTTCGGCGGTTTCAAACAGCGGCAGCCCCATCACCCCGGAGTAACTGCCGCGCAACTCGGTAATAAAGGTCGCCGCCCGACCCTGAATCGCATAGCCCCCGGCCTTGTCCAGCGGTTCGCCGCTGTTCCAGTAAGCCACCCGTTCCGCCGCCGTGAGTTCGCGAAAGCGAACCCGGCTCTCCTGGGTTTTGACAATCTCCCGCGCGCCAGTCGCCAGGGCCACCGCGCTGAATACCTGATGCTCGCGCCCGGACAGCCGGGCCAGCATGGCTAACCCCTCGGCTCGATCGCGAGGTTTGCCGAGAATCGCGGCGTCCACCACGACCGCCGTATCCGCGCCCAGCACCGGTCGCGGCGTTCGCCGGCCCAGGGTCCGCCAACCGGTTCGCGCCTTGGCCAGCGCCAACCGGACGACGTAGTCACCAGGGGACTCGCAGGGCAGCGGAGTCTCGTCCACCGCGACGGGCAACCGCCGATAGGCGACGCCGATCTGGCGCAGCAATTCCCGGCGGCGCGGTGAGGCGGAAGCGAGGTAAAGATGAAACGCCGGCATCTCAGGCCCGATGATAGGGATGATGGTGTAACAGGCTCCAGGCCCGGTAAAGTTGTTCGGCGACCAGCACCCGCGCCAGCGAATGCGGCAGCGTCAGCCGCGACAGCGACCATTCGAGATCGGCGCGGGCGCGACAGGCGGGATCCAGGCCATCCGGACCACCGATCAGCAGGCTGACATCGCGACCGTCCCGCAGCCAACTCGCCAGCCGTTCGGCCAATTCCACGGTGCTCCATTCCTGGCCGCGCTCGTCCAGGGCGATCACCAGGGAACCGGCGGGGACCGCCGCCAGCAGGCGTTCGCCCTCGTCGCGAACGATGCGCGCCACATCGGCGTTGCGGCCGCGCTTGCCGGTGGGAATTTCACTCAGAATCAGCGCGCACTCCCGAGGCAGCCGACCGGCGTATTCCGCGTAACCGGCCTTGACCCAGTCCGGCATCCGGGTGCCGACGGCCAGCAGGTGAATTTTCATTTCCAGATTGGTGGTCGGTGGTCGGTGGTCGGTGGTTTTCGCCATCCACTATCCACCGTCCACCATTCACCCCCGCAGCGCCTTGGCCACGTCCACCGACCACAGTTTTTCCAGATTATAGAAATCGCGCGTCTGGGGCAGCATGACGTGGACCACGATATCGGCCAGATCCACCAGCACCCATTCGGCTTCACGTTCACCCTCGACGCCCAGCGGTCTCACGCCGGCCGCCGCGCATTTTTCGACCACCCGGTCGGCCAGCGCCTTAACTTGCCGGGTCGAGGTCCCACTGGCGACGACCATCAGGTCAGTAAAACTGGCGATGTCGCGCACGTCCAGAACCTGGAGGTCCTGAGCCTTCAGGTCTTCCAGGGCGTCGATGACAATCTTCCGTAGATTCTCAAGTTGCATGGAGTCTGGTTTATCCTCATGAAGTCAGCGAAGTTGGGGAAAGCGGCGACCGGTACAACGCCCGGTCGTGGATATGAGCCAGCACCGCCTCCGGCAACAAATAGCGGGGTGACCGGCCGCGCGCCAGCAAGGCGCGGATTTGGGTGGCGGAAATAGCCAGTTGGGTCACCGGCTGGAACAGGATGCCGCCGGCCGGCCGCCGCCGTAATTCAACAGCACCCTCGATGGTTCGGGGAGCGGCGAACGCTTCCAGAAGCGGCGGGAGCGGTTGCAAAATTCCGGGCCGCTCCATCACCACGAGATGGGCCAGGTCGCTCAACACCTCCCAGCGGCGCCAGGTATGCAGCTCCCGGAAGGCGTCGCTACCGAGGATCAGACACAAGGGCGTATCGGCACCCAATTCGTCGCGCAAGGAAGTCAGGGTATCCACCATATAGGAGGGGCCCTCCCGCTGGAGTTCCCGGTCATCCGTCACGAAGCCCGGTTGCCCGACCGTGGCCAGCCGCACCAGCGTCAGTCGTTGCTCGGCGGTGACTTGGGGCGCGCCCCGATGCGCGGGAATCCGGCAGGGCACGAAGCGGACTTCCGCCAGTTCCAGGGTTTCCAGCAATTCCAGGGCCGGCCGCAGATGGCCATCATGGATGGGGTCGAAGGTGCCACCCAGAACGCCGATGGGGCGGGCCTCGACCCCCGGCTTTTCTCCCGCCCAGGGAGCGGAGCGGTTATTGGCGGATATGACCGTCACCCAGCACCACGAATTTCAACGTCGTCAATCCTTCCACGCCGACCGGACCGCGGGCGTGCAGCTTGTCGGTGCTGATTCCGATTTCCGCGCCGAGTCCGTATTCGCCGCCGTCGGCGAAGCGGGTGGACGCATTCACCATCACCGAACTGGAGTCCACCTCGCGCAGGAAGCGCCGCGCCCGGCCGTAGTCTTCGGTGACGATGGTATCGGTGTGGGCCGACCCGTAGGTGGCGATGTGCGCCATGGCTTCATCCAGATCCCGTACCACCCGAACGGCCAGGATCGGCGCCAGGTACTCGGCGAACCAGTCGTCCTCGGTGGCGATCTTGCTACCGGGCAGGAAGTCGCGGGTACGGGCGCAGCCGCGCAGTTCGACGCCGGCCTCCTCATACATTCGACCCAACACCGGCAACACTCGTTCGGCGACGCCCTCCGCCACCAGCAGGGTTTCCAGCGTATTACAGGTGCCGTACCGCTGGGTCTTGGCGTTGTAGGCGACCGCGACCGCCTTGTCGAGATCGGCGCGGTCGTCGATGTAAACGTGGCAAACTCCATCCAGATGTTTGATCACCGGCACCCGCGCCTCGCGGCTGATCCGCTCGATCAGGCCCTTGCCGCCGCGCGGCACGAGCACATCCACATACTCGTTCATGCGGATCAGCGCCCCGACCGCGGCGCGGTCGGTCGTGTCGATCACCTGCACGGCGTCGGCCGGCAAGCCGACGGTGGCCAGGCCCTGTTGGACGCAGGCGGCGATGGCCCGGTTGGAATGCAGCGCCTCGGAACCCCCGCGCAGGATGGCGGCGTTGCCGGCCTTCAGGCACAGCGCGGCGGCGTCGGCGGTCACGTTCGGCCGCGATTCGTAGATGATGCCGATGACGCCCAAGGGCACTCGCATCCGTCCCACCTGAATGCCTGAGGGCCGGTATTTCAGGTCGGTGATTTCACCCACCGGATCGGTCTGGGCGGCGACCTCTCGCAAGCCTTGCGCCATGGAACGAATGCCCTTGGGCGTCAATTCCAGCCGGTCCAACAACGCCGCGTCCAGGCCGGCGCTCCGCCCGGCGTCCATATCCCACTGATTGGCGGCCAGCAAGGCGGAGCCGGCCGCTTCCAGCGCCTCGGCGATGGCGCGCAAGGCGGCATCCTTGACCCGCGTCTCGGCGCGACCGACGAGGCGCGAAGCGGCGCGGGCGCGCTGGCCGACTTCGGTCATGTATTGGTCGATGGTGTTGCTGTCGGCGTTCGTGTTATTCATCAATTTATCCCGGGCTCATGGTCATCTCAGCCGTAAGGATAGCTTCTTCTAACCGGTCGAACCGTTCCAGGCCGGCCAGCCGCAGTCCGCTCGCCAGCAGCGCATCCCACGGCGAACCGGCCTCGGCACCCTTGGCCAGCCGGTCGATGCGGGCGCAGGCCAGCAGCAGTTGCCGGCACTGGACCAGGGTCAGCCGGCGCAGGGCCTGGAGCAGCGGTGGCTTGCGCTTGTCCCAGACGGGCTGTTTGCGCGCGGCGAACGCGGCGAACACCGTCTCCGGCGACTGGCGCTGGTCGCGGGCGAAAGCCAGCGCGGCCAACACCCGGATTTCCCGATGCAACGCCCAATTCAGCAAAACCGGCTCCACCCCCTCGCCGCGCAACCCGTCCAAAATCCGCACCGCCCGTTCCGGTTGGCCGAGCAGGGCGGCGTCCACAAAATCATAGATGCTGTAACGGGCGCTGTCGCCCACCACCGCCAAAACGGCGGCGGCGGTCAACTCCCGCCCTGGATCGGACAACGCCAGCTTCTCGATTTCCTGAGCGGCGGCCAGCAGATTGCCTTCGATGCGCTCGCTCAGCAGGGTCACCGCGTCCGACGTGGGATTCAGTCCCCGACTCCGCAACCGCTGGTCGATCCAGGTCGGCAGTCGTGATAGTTCAACGGGCGCGGCCGCCACGACCACCCCAACGCTGTCCAGCGCGGTGAACCAGCGCCCCTTCTGCGTGCTCCAGTCCAGCTTGCCGGCGGTGATCAGCAGCACCGTATCCTCGGCGGGCCGCGCCGCGTACTCACCCAGCGCCTTCGCTCCGGCGTCGCCGGGCTTGGCGTTACCCAGGCGCAGATCCAGCACTCGGCGGCCGGCGAACAACGAACGGCTGGCGGCGCGTTGCCGCAACAGGTTCCAGTCGAAGCCGGTTTCCACCGTCAGACATTCCCGCTCGGTGTGGCCCCGTTCGCGCGCGGCGGCGCGAATCGCATCGGCCGCTTCCATGGCCTGCAGTGGCTCCTCACCGAACACCAGATACAGCGGCGCCAGCGTCTTGCGCAGATGCGCGGCCAACTGCTCGGGACGGACTCTCAAAGCGGAACCGCCTGCAAGCGCCGGATGATCTGCCAGGCCAGATCATCCGCCATGTTGTCCTCCAGCGACTCCGTGGCGGCCTCGAAACCGAGAATCCGGTTCTCGTCGAACAGCAGGGAACGATTGGCGCTGATCGATTCCGCTGGAAGCAACACCTGGCCGTCGGGCAAGGTCACCTGAAAGGCCGCGTTATAGACCAGCGCATACTGTCGCTTGACGTCGAAACGATCGGCGGCCATGACCCGACGACCGCTGCCCTCGCCCAGGATGGTGAGAATCGCGGTCGCCTGACTGGGATCCTGGGTGACGGTCACGCCGCTGCTTCGCAACGCCTGCTGGAGCCGGCGGCTCAGAACGCCGGGCGGCATGCCGACGCCGGTCTGGCTTTGCACGTAGGTCACGCTCATCGCCGGTGGCAATGAAGCCTGACCCCGCAAGTGAAATCCGCAGCCGGCCAGCAGGAGCGCGACCAGCGCCATTCCACTGAATACGATCCAGCGCATCGTAACCCCTCAACACACCAGATTGACCAGCTTGCCGGGCACCACCACAATCTTGCGCACCGGCTTGCCCTCGACGAAGCGCTGGACGTTGGGTTCGGCCTGGGCCGCCTGTTCGATGGCGGCGCGTCCGGCATCCACGGGAACTTCGATGTGCCCGCGCAGCTTGCCGTTGACCTGCACCACCAGCGTCACCAACGAACGGGCCAGCGCGTCCGCGTCGGGTTCCGGCCAAGTCGCGGCGAGAACGTCGTCGCCGTAGTTCAACTCCCGCCACAACGCATGAGCGATGTGCGGGGTAATCGGCGACAGCAGGCGCAGCAAGATGCTCAACCCCTCCCGGCGCACCGCGGCGGCCGCCCCGTTCTCCCCACTCTCGATCCGGCTCAGCGCGTTCAAAATCTTCATACCGCCGGACACCACGGTGTTGAATTGATAGCGACCGAAATCGAACAACGCCTGGCGCAGCGCCTCATGAACCTCGCGCCGAATCTCGCGCAAGGGTTCGGACAAGGCGGCGGCGTCCACTTCACCCGCGCCGCGCACGGCGTCCTGATGCTCGGCGGCGTACACCCACCACCGGCGCAGAAAGCGATAGGCCCCCGCCACCCCGGCGTCCGACCACTCCAGCGCCTGCTCGGGCGGCGCGGCGAACATCATGAACAAGCGGGCGGTATCGGCCCCGTACTGCTCGATCAGCGTCTGCGGGTCCACGCCGTTGTTTTTAGACTTGGCCATTTTCTCGATGGCGCCAACCGTCACCGGCTGACCGTCGCGTTTGAGGCTCGCGCCCGTCAACCGGCCCTTGTCATCGGTCTGGATTTCAATCTCGGCGGGATTGAGCCACTGCTTGCGACCCCCCACACCTTCCCGGTAGAAAGTGGGCGCCACCACCATGCCTTGGGTCAGCAGCTTGGCGAACGGCTCGGCTACGGCGGTCAAGCCCCGGTCGCGCATGACCTTGGTCCAGAACCGGGAGTACAGCAGATGAAGAATGGCGTGTTCGATGCCGCCGATGTATTGATCCACCGGCATCCAGTAATCGGCCCGGGCGTCCACCATGGTCTCCGCGCCCGGCGTGCAGTAGCGGAAGAAGTACCAGGACGAATCCACGAAGGTGTCCATGGTGTCGGTTTCGCGTCGGGCGGGCCGCCCGCATTTCGGGCAGGCGCAATTCAGGAAGTCCGGATACTTGTTCAGCGGGTTGCCGGAACCGTCCGGCACCAGATGATCGGGCAGGATGACCGGCAACTGCTCGTCCGGCACCGGGACCGCGCCGCAGCGCTCGCAATGAATGATCGGGATCGGCGTTCCCCAGTAGCGCTGCCGGGAAATCCCCCAGTCGCGCAGCCGCCAGGTCACCTGCTTTTCCCCCAGCCCCTGGGCGTTCAGGTCAGCGGCGATGGCGTCCACCGCCGGTTGGAAGTCGAGACCGTCGTATTTCCCAGAGTTGATGCATGCCCCGTAATCGGCGTAGGCATCTTGCCACGGGGCGGGCGTGGCGTCGCCGGCGCGGGTGCGGATGACCGGCTTGATCGGCAGGCCATACTGCTGGGCGAAGGCGAAATCGCGCTCGTCGTGGGCGGGCACCGCCATCACCGCGCCCTCGCCGTAGCCCATCAGCACGTAGTTGGCGACCCACAGCGGGAGCGGCTCGCCGCTCAGCGGATGAGTGACGGTCAGACCGGTGGGCCGACCCTTTTTCTCCTGCGTCGCCAGTTCGGCCTCGGTGACGCCGCCGTGCCGGCATTCCTCGATGAACGCGGCGAGTTCGGGGTTATCGCGGGCGGCGTGCAGCGCCAGCGGATGTTCGGCGGCGACCGCGACGTAGGTCGCGCCCATCAAGGTGTCGGCACGGGTGGTGAACACCCAGAGGATGCCGGATTCCTCCCCATTCCCCTCCTTGGCTAAGGAGAGGTGGCGCGCAGCGCCGGGGTGGTTCGATCGCGCCGGTTGGGGAAGCTGGTAGGGAAAACCGATCCGCACCCCATGACTCTTGCCGATCCAGTTTTTCTGCATCAGCTTGACCTGCTCCGGCCAATCGGGCAGTTGGTCGAGTTCCGCCAGCAGTTCCTCGGCGTAGCGGGTGATCGCCAGGTAATACATGGGAATTTCGCGCTTCTCGATCACCGCGCCGGTGCGCCAGCCGCGCCCGTCGATCACCTGCTCGTTGGCCAGCACGGTTTGATCCACCGGGTCCCAGTTCACCACCCCGGTTTTCAGATAGACGATGCCCTGTTCCAGCATCCGCAGAAACAACCATTGGTTCCAGCGGTAATAGTCGGGCTGGCAGGTCGCCAGCTCCCGATCCCAGTCCAGGGCGAAACCCAGCGCCTGGAGCTGTTTCTTCATCGAAGCGATGTTGTCTTGGGTCCATCGCGCCGGAGCGACGCCGCCGGCCATCGCCGCGTTTTCCGCCGGCAGGCCGAAGGCGTCCCACCCCATCGGCTGCAACACATTTTTGCCCAACATACGCTGGTAGCGAGCGATCACATCGCTGATGGTGTAGTTGCGGACGTGGCCCATGTGCAGCCGCCCGCTGGGATACGGAAACATGGACAGACAGTAGAATTTCTCGCGCCCCGGCTCCTCGCGGACGGCGAAGGCGCGTTGCTCGTCCCAATGGCGTTGGGCTTCCGCTTCAAGGACTTGCGGACGGTAAGACTCGGCGATCACGGCGATTTCCTGGTTTTGACTGGCTTTATCATGAGGTAAGGTAAGATAGCACAACTGATGATACCGTCGGCAGCACCGATCCGACCGGGACCTCACTCGTCGTCCACCCCTCAATTACCGAACGGACACCCGCGGAATTTTGCCGAACAGCGAGTGAAATTAACTCCTTCCAGCCCATCCACGGCGACTCACCATGCCTCCTCACCTCAACCGCAGCTCCCCCACAGCCCCTGCTCCCGACCCCACGCCCGACCACCGGCTGTTCGTGCTCGACACCAACGTCCTGATGCACGATCCAACCGCCCTGTTTCGCTTCCAGGAACACGACCTTTTCCTGCCGATGATGGTGCTGGAGGAACTGGACCACGCCAAAAAAGGCGTTTCCGAGGTCGCCCGCAACGTCCGCCAGGTCAGCCGCTTCCTGGATGATCTGATCGCCGGAGCCAGCAAGGAAGAAATCGACCGGGGGTTATCGCTGCCCGGCCCGTCCGGTCCAGACGGCCAGGCCATCAGCGGCCGGCTGTACTTCCAGACCCAGCCCAGCCGGCTGAATCCGTCGGTACCCCTGCCGGGAAACACCCCAGACCACGATATTCTGGGCGTGGCGCTCACCCTGCGGGAAGACCGGCCGCACTATCAGATCACCCTGGTCTCGAAGGACATCAACCTGCGGATCAAGGCCGCCATCCTCGGCATCCACGCCGAGGACTACTACAACGACCAGACCCTCGACGACGTCAAGCTGTTGTACGAAGGCGCGCGGGACCTGCCCGCGGACTTCTGGGACACTCACGGCAAGGAACTGGATTCCTGGCAGGACAGCGGTCGGACCTTTTACCGGGTTCGTGGCCCGGATATCGCAAACTGGTATCCCAACCAAGGATTGTTTCAGATCGACGGCGAGGTCGCCTTCATCGTCCGCCACCGGCGCGACACCGAGGCGGTGATCGAAATCATCCATGACCACACCACCCCCAACCATGCGATCTGGGGCATCGTCGCCCGCAACCGCGAGCAGAATTTCGCCCTCAACCTGCTGCTGGACCCCGAAATCGATTTCGTCTCCCTGTTGGGCGCGGCCGGCACCGGCAAAACCCTGCTGGCGCTGGCCGCCGGCTTGGCGCAGACTCTGGACACCAAACAGTTCCGGGAAATCATCATGACCCGGGTCACCGTGCCGGTCGGCGAGGACATCGGCTTTCTGCCGGGAACCGAAGAAGAAAAGATGACGCCGTGGATGGGCGCGCTGATGGACAATCTGGAAGTGCTCGCCCCGCGGGAAGGCGGCGAATGGGGCCGCGCCGCCACCGCCGACCTGCTCAGCAGCCGAATCAAGATCCGTTCTCTCAATTTCATGCGCGGCCGCACCTTCCAGAACAAGTATCTGATCATCGACGAGGCGCAGAACCTGACCGCCAAGCAGATGAAAACCCTGATCACCCGCGCCGGCCCCGGCACCAAGGTGATCTGTCTGGGCAACATCGCTCAGATCGATACCCCCTATCTGTCCGAAACCACTTCCGGCTTGACCTACGTGGTGGACCGCTTCAAGGACTGGCCGCACGGCGGGCATGTCACCCTGCGGCGCGGCGAGCGCTCGCGGCTGGCCGAATTCGCTTCGGAGCGCCTGTAGCCCATGGTCCGCGGCGTCACGATTCCGCCGCCAGCGCCGGGCGCGGCCATGCTTTCAGAATGGCCTGCACCACGGTGGCCAGCGGGATGGCGAAGAAGATCCCCCAAAACCCCCACAGGCCGCCGAACACCAGAACCGCCGTGATGATGGCGATCGGATGCAGGTCCACCACTTCGGAAAACAGTATCGGCACCAGGACGTTGCCGTCCAGTCCCTGGATAATGAGATAAACACCCATCAGCCAAAGAAATTCCGAACTCCAACCCCACTGGAAAAACGCCACCAGCGCCACCGGCAGGGTCACCACCACTGCCCCAATATAGGGCACGATCACCGACAGCCCGACCATTAAGCCCAACAGCATCGCAAACTGAAGCCCCATCAGCGAAAACGCCACGAAGGACGCCGCCCAGACGATCAGGATTTCCAGAAACTTGCCGCGCACGTAGTTGCCCATCTGCCGATCCACCTCCCGCCACACCTGCTGCGCCAGGGTATGGTCGTGCGGCAGGAATCCATGCAACCACTTCAGAATCAGTTCCTTGTCCTTCAAAAAGAAGAACACCAGCAGCGGCACCAGCACCAGATAGATGCTGATCGTGATGACGCCCAGGCCAGCCGCCACCGACCAGGCCAAGGCATTTTGGCCCATGTTGAGCACCTCGGCCCGAATGGTGTTGATCGCGTTCAGCACCTGAGCCTCGGTGACCAGTTCCGGATACATTTCCGGCAAGCTGAGCAACAAGTGCTGGCCCTTGACGATCATGATGGGCAACTGCTGCACCAACTGGGTCAATTGCCGGGAAACCAACGGCAACAGCCCGAACAGCAGGAACAACACAAAAACGCTGAACAGCACGAACACCACGAACGTCGCCAGCAACCGCGGCAAACGCAACCAGCGCTGCAAGATCCGCACGACGCCCTCCAGCAGATAGGCGATGACGATGCTGGCCAGCACCGGGGCCAGATCCCTGCCCATGATCAGGATGATGCTGGCGCCCACCACCAGCACGACGGTCAAAATAACCGCTTGGGGATCGTTGAAAAACCGCTGAAACCAGTCGCTGAGTATCTTCATGATAGGCCTTGGCGCATCGCCCGTTCGCGATGCGCGCGATGTTAGCAATAAAGCGGATCGGGTCCCAACCATCACTCGCTCGGCGCCTGAACCGTTATCTTCAGGCGTGGTCTATCAACGGTCGGAACCTGTGCTTGGCTGGACGCGGACCGCAAGATCGCATCCTCGCGCCATGTGGCTCCATGGCACCGCCCGATTCATTCCTGACCCCGTGCGTGGTCCCGATCCGTCGATTTGCGAAAATCCCTCCGACCCTTGCCCGAGAAGTGTCGAGATTGGAACCGCCTTCCACTTTCGCACTCTCAGCCCAGCGCACTAAAAGCGCACTAAACTAGTGCATAGGCGGTTCCGGATTTCCACCGCGGTAGCCGAACACCGACCCCGAACCAGAACCGACCGGCGGTCCTCCGAGTGATTCAGGCGCGGTTCAGACCATGAAAATATCATTAATCTATTGATTCTGTTTTATTTAGATCCAATACCCGCTCATGGGATGCGTCGAAGTGCTTTTCAAGAACCGGACCCCGCTCTCAACCGCAAAAAACCATAATGGTCCGTTAATTGCTTATCTCCTCTTAAACGCGTGTCCACGGGGGATCCCATCGCAGCCTGCCGCCATGAAAATGTTTGCCGGACCCGACCGGGTTCTGGACGGAAAAATGCTGGCGGGTTCGGCGGATCGAGACGGGACGCAAGGATCAAATGGAGGATTGCCCGATGTTCACCCGACAGACTTGAATCGGAAGCCGTCACGCTTCCGCGACCTTAGAGAGGTATGACCATGACCATTTTCAAGCGCTACTTGTCGCGCTACGAAGAGAGCCGCGAGGAAACCCTATCGCTCCAGGAGTATCTGGATCTGTGCAAACAGGATTCCGGCGCCTACGCCAGCGCCGCCGAGCGACTACTGATGGCCATCGGCGAGCCGGAAATGCTGGACACTCGTAACGATCAGCGGCTGTCGCGGATCTTCCAGAACAAGGTCCTCAAAATCTATCCCGCCTTCCAGGAATTCTACGGGATGGAGGACGCCATCGAACAGATCGTCTCCTACCTCAAGCACGCCGCTCAGGGACTGGAGGAAAAGAAGCAGATCCTCTACCTGCTCGGGCCGGTGGGCGGCGGCAAGTCGTCGCTGGCCGAACGGCTCAAGCTCTTGATGGAGCGGATATCGTTCTACGCTATCGAAGGCTCGCCGGTCTTTGAATCACCGCTGGGGCTGTTCAACCCCGACGAAGATGGCCAGATTCTCAAAGATGACTATGGCATCCCGAGCCGCTATCTGAACCACATCATGTCGCCGTGGGCGGCCAAGCGCCTGCGCGAATTCAACGGCGACATCACCCAGTTTCGAGTGGTCAAACTGCGCCCGTCGGTGCTGCACCAGGTCGCCGTAGCCAAGACCGAGCCGGGCGACGAGAACAACCAGGATATCTCCTCGCTGGTCGGCAAGGTGGACATCCGCAAGCTGGAGCACCTCGCCCAGAACGACCCGGACGCCTACAGCTTCTCCGGTGCCCTGTGCCGCGCCAACCGCGGCCTGATGGAATTCGTCGAGATGTTCAAGGCGCCGATCAAGGTGCTGCATCCGCTGCTGACCGCCACCCAGGAAGGCAACTACAACAGCACCGAGGGCCTGTCGGCCATCCCCTACGAGGGGATCATCCTGGCCCACTCCAACGAATCGGAATGGCAGTCGTTCAAGAACAACAAAAACAACGAAGCCTTTCTCGACCGGGTCTACATCGTCAAGGTGCCGTACTGCCTGCGGGTCTCGGACGAGGTGAAGATCTACCAGAAGCTGTTGACCCACAGCTCGCTGGCCGCGGCGCCCTGCGCGCCCGGCACCCTGGAAATGCTGGCGCAGTTCTCGATCCTGACCCGGATCAAGGAACCGGAAAACTCCAGCATCTTTTCCAAGATGCGGGTTTACGACGGCGAAAATCTCAAGGATACCGACCCCAAGGCCAAGTCGATGCAGGAGTATCGCGACTACGCCGGGGTGGATGAAGGCATGACCGGCATCTCGACCCGGTTCGCCTTCAAGATCCTCAGCCAGGTGTTCAACTTCGACCACAGCGAGGTCGCCGCCAACCCGGTGCATCTGCTTTACATCCTGGAACGGCAGATCGAACGCGAGCAATTCACGCCGGAGGTCGAGGAAAAATATCTGTCCTATCTCAAGGGCTACCTGGCCCCGCGCTACGCCGAGTTTATCGGCAAGGAACTGCAGCAGGCCTATCTGGAGTCTTATTCCGAGTACGGGCAGAACGTCTTCGACCGCTACGTGACCTATGCCGACTTCTGGATCCAGGACCAGGAATACCGCGATCCCGACACCGGCGAATCCTTCGATCGGGGGTCTCTCAATGCCGAACTGGAGAAGATCGAAAAACCGGCCGGCATCAGCAATCCCAAGGACTTCCGCAACGAAATCGTCAATTTCGTCCTGCGGGCCAAGGCCAAGAACGCCGGCAAGAATCCAGCCTGGACCAGCTATGAAAAGCTGCGCGCGGTGATCGAAAAGAAGATGTTCTCGACCACCGAGGACCTGCTGCCGGTGATCAGCTTCAACGCCAAGGCCAGCGCCGACGAGCAGAAAAAGCACGCCGAGTTCGTGGACCGAATGGTCGACAAAGGCTATACCGCCAAACAGGTGCGGTTGCTGTCCGACTGGTATCTGCGCGTCCGCAAGGCATCCTGACCGGAGGGCATCGCTCATGGCTACGCTTATCGACCGCCGGCTGGACGGCAAGAAGAAAAGCACCGTCAACCGCCAGCGCTTCATCCGGCGCTTCAAGAGTCAGATCAAGAAGGCCGTTGCGGAGTCCATGAACGGCCGCAGCATCACCGATATCGACACCGGTGAAAAAATCAACATCCCGACCCGTGACCTGTCCGAACCCGTGTTCGGCCACGGTCCGGGAGGGCGGCGGGAGGCCATCCACCCCGGCAACCGGGAATTCGTGTCCGGCGACCGGGTCGCCCGTCCGCCGGGCGGCGGCGGCGGCGGTGCCGGCGGTGGCCAGGCCAGCAACAGCGGTGAAGGTGAAGACGACTTCATTTTCGAACTGTCGCGCGAGGAATTTCTGGAGCTGTTTTTCGAGGATCTGGAGCTGCCCAACCTGGTGCGGACCCAGTTGGCCAAGGCCACCGAATTCAAATCGGTGCGGGCCGGTTTCACCAGCGCCGGCAACCCGGCCAATATCGATATCGTCCGTTCGCTGAAAGGCGCGATGGCCCGGCGCATGGCGTTGGCCGCCCCCTACTCCCGGCGCCTGCGCGACGCGGAGGAGGAACTCCAGCGGATTTTGAGCCAGCCGCCGGTGGATGAAATTCGCGCCCAGGAACTGCGGGAGGAGGTCGACTACCTGCGGGGGCGGGTGCGGGCGGTGCCGTTCATCGACACCTTCGACCTGCGGTACGTCAACCGGGTCCAGCAACCACAGCCGACCACCCAGGCGGTGATGTTCTGCGTCATGGACGTATCGGGTTCCATGGACCGGTCGCGCAAGGATCTGGCCAAGCGGTTTTTCACTCTGCTCTACCTGTTTCTCATGCGCAACTACGAGAAGATCGAGGTGGTGTTCATCCGCCATCACACGATCGCCAAGGAAGTGGACGAACAGGAATTCTTCTACTCGCGGGAAACCGGCGGCACCGTGGTCTCGAGCGCCCTGCAACTGACCGGCGAGATCATGACCGCCCGCTACCCGCTGTCCAGTTGGAATATTTACGTGGCGCAGGCGTCCGACGGCGACAACTGGCATCACGACTCGCCGGCCTGCAAGGACCTGCTGATGCAACGGATCATGCCGTTCGTCCGCTACTACGCCTACATCGAAATCACTCCGGATCGCCACCAAAGTTTGTGGGAGGCGTATGAGGAAGTAGCCGCCGCCCATCGACACTTCGCCATGCGGCAGATCGACGGGCCCGCCGACATCTACCCGGTGTTCCGGGATCTTTTCAAGAGGCGTGTGTCATGAGTGCGTCGAACCTGATTTCCGACTCCTCCGAATGGACGTTCCCGATGTTGGAACGCTACAACGAGGTCATCGGCCACATCGCCACCGAGGAATTCGGGCTGGACACCTACCCGAATCAGATCGAAATCATCACCGCCGAACAGATGATGGACGCCTATTCCTCGGTGGGGATGCCGCTCGGTTACAAGCACTGGTCCTACGGCAAGCAGTTCGTGATGACCGAGAAGACTTACCGGCGCGGGCAGATGGGGCTGGCCTACGAGATCGTCATCAATTCCGACCCCTGCATCGCCTATTTGATGGAGGAGAACACGGCCATGATGCAGGCGCTGGTCATCGCCCACGCCGCCTACGGCCACAACTCCTTTTTCAAGGGCAACTATCTGTTCCGCACCTGGACCAGCGCCGACGCCATCATCGACTACCTGCTGTTCGCCCGGAACTACGTGGCCGAATGCGAGGAGCTGCACGGCGAGGAAACCGTGGAGCTGTTCCTCGACTCCTGTCACGCGCTGATGAACTACGGCGTGGATCGCTACAAGCATCCCGCGCCGCTCTCCATGCGCGAGGAGAAGCAGCGCCAGCACGAGCGCGAGGAGTACCTGCAATCGCTGGTCAACGATCTGTGGCGGACCATTCCGGTCAAATCGGTGGAGACCGCGGCTCAAGCCGAGCGGCGCTTTCCCTCCGAGCCACAGGAAAATCTGTTGTACTTCATCGAAAAAAATGCCCCGCTGCTGGAACCCTGGCAGCGCGAGCTGATCCGGATCGTCCGCAAGCTCGGCCAGTATTTCTACCCCCAGCGCCAGACCCAGGTCATGAATGAAGGCTGGGCCTGCGTCACCGGCGACACGCTGATCGTGACGGATCACGGTCTCCTGCGGGCCCAGGAACTCGTCGAGTCGCGATTCTCCGGACGCGTCGAGGACGGCAACCGGGTGGTCAACTGGTTCGCGCATCCGGCGAAACGGCGCATCCACATCAGAACCCGGCACGGGTACGAGTTGCACGGCGGCGCCGACCATAAGATCCTGGTGGATGGGGAATGGATCGAACTGCGGAAGCTGAAGGTCGGTGATGCCGTGGAAATCCGGCGCGGCCAATCGGTCTTCGCCGCCGCCGAAGCACCGATCGACTACACGCTCAAGGTTCGCCCTCGGATCGCTGATGTCTGCCAAAAGCATGATGTGTCGCTGAATACCTATTACAAATGGCGCCGCGCTGCCCCGGGCCTGTCCGTCGGCGCGCGGACCCTGGTCCGCTTGCAGGCGTGTTTTGCCGAGTGGGAAGCGATCAAGGCCGACCCCGACCGACCCTGGGCCTTGTTGACGCCGGAGGATCTGCCCCGCCGGCCTGAGACGCTGGGACCCGACCTGGCTGAAGTGTTGGGCCAAGTGATCGGAGATGGATTCGTCGACGCCGGCCGCATCAATCTGACCTCGCAGGATGCGGAACTGCTGGACTTCTTCGAGCAGGCGCTGTACGCGTGCTTCGGGGTCACGGCGTCACGCCGACCGAGCCGCAACCATTTCAACTCGACGGTCCACAGCGCCGTGCTGGCGCGACTGTTCAAACAGACGTTTGGAATGGCTACAGGCTGGGGCGCCGCGGGACGCAAGACCGTCCCGGACCTCATCCTGCGCTCGCCGGAGGCCGTCGTCCGCGCCTTTCTGCGCGGACATTTCGACACCGACGGCTGCGTCTCGCGCCAGGACCGTCAGATCATTCTCGTCAGCAAGAGCCGTGATCTGTTGCGGGTCGAGCAGTTGCTCATCCTGAATCTGGGCATTGTCAGTTCCGTGCGACCGCAGCAAGACGGGACCTTCCGGCTCGTCATCACGGGTTCGGATGTCGGACGCTTCGCGGAGAAGATCGGCTTTCGCCTGCCGTACAAGCGCCAGGCCTTGCAGGACACGTTGGCGGATGTCCGGTGGTTTCTTGACAAGGACGATCTGACGACCATTGAGTCGATCGACCACGACGAGGGGCCGGTCGTTGATTTCAGCGTGGAGAATTCCCACGCCTACAAGGCATCCTGCTTCATCAACCACAACTGCTTCTGGCACTACACCCTGATGAACCGGTTGTACGATGAGGGCTACATCAACGACGGGTTCATGATCGAATTCCTGCAATCGCACACCAGTGTGATCCAACAGCTTCCGTTCGATCACCCCTACTATTCCGGCATCAATCCCTACGCGCTGGGCTTCGCCATGATGAGCGATCTCAAGCGCATCAGTCAGGAACCGACCGACGAGGATCGCTACTGGTTCCCGGATATCGCCGGACAGGATTGGTTGAAGGTCATGGACTTCGCCATGCGCAATTTCAAGGACGAGAGTTTCATCGCGCAGTACCTGTCGCCCAAGGTCATCCGCGATCTCAAGCTGTTCGCGGTGCTCGACGACGACACCCAGGACGAACTGGAGATCACCGCCATCCACGACGAGGCGGGCTACCGGCGGCTGCGATCGGCACTGGCCGATCAGTACAACCTCGGCAGTCGCGAGCCGAACATTCAGGTCTGGAACGTCGCGTACCGCAAGGACCGCTCGCTGACCCTGCGCCATACCCGCTACCACCGTCGCCCGCTGCATCCCGACACGACTCAGGAGGTGCTGAAGCACCTGCACCGGCTGTGGGGCTTCGCGGTGCGCCTGGAAGCGGTGGACGATGAAGGCCGGGTGGAACTGGTCGGGGAGTGCCCTCATCAGTCGCGAGGGCGGTGACGATCGTTGCCCCAACTCTTACCAGCCACGCATTTCGCGTCGCTATCGGCTAAACCAGTATGATCTTTCCAGGAAATCGCTTTAAAACTCGACACCCGGTTGCGCTCTGACGCCTTGTTCCCGATAGGGATGCTTGATGGCGCGGATTTCGCTCACCAGATCGGCTTGTTCCAGCAGCGCCTCGGGCGCGTTGCGGCCCGTCGTCACCACATGCAATTCTGGCCGGCGGTCGGCAAAGGTCGCCAGAACCCGTTCCAGATCGAGATAACCGTATTTCAGAATAAGGTTGAGTTCATCCAGAATGACCAAGGCGTAACGGGAATCGCCGATCATCCGTTCCGCCTCGGTCCAGGCGCGCTCGGCGGTCGCCACGTCCTGCTCCCGGTTCTGGGTCAGCCAGGTAAAACCGTCGCCGACCACCTGAAAATCCACGGTTTCGAACCGGCCGAGCACCGCCCGCTCGGCGCTGTCCCGCCCGCCCTTGATGAACTGCACCACGCCCACGGTCATGCCGTGGCCGATCGCCCGCAACGCCATGCCGAACGCGGCGGTGGTCTTGCCCTTGCCGGGGCCGGTGAAGACGATGAGCAGGCCCTT
>REEE01000062.1 GCA_007695245.1 Candidatus Competibacteraceae bacterium
AAGGCGAAGACTTCCGAATCCAGACTTCCGTTCCTGTCCAGTTCCGCGATGCTGACCACATCGTGGCCAGCGGCGCGCAGGACTTCCAGTTGCCGGCGCGCTTGCGAGTCCTCATCCACCAGAATCCTCACGCCGCTATCCCGCTGTCCACGTCGATACCGGCCAGTTTGAGTCGCTGGCGTTCTTCGTCCGCCTCGGCTTTGATCAGGCTCTGGTGTGCCTCGCAGTACGCGAAGACCTCTTCGCAGGCTTCCAGCGGCAAGTCCCAATGTTCGGCCGCTTCGCGCGGTCCCAGGCCGTTGGTGAGCGCGTCCAGCCAGACGCTGGACGCCAACAGCTTGCGTCCCTTGATCCAGAGTTGGCGCCGCCAGGGATGCGGTCGCTCGACCAGCCACTGCCATTCCGGTTCGGCGCGGCCCTCCAGTTCGGGAATCACGAACCGGATCGCGGCGGCTGGGTTTTTTCCGACAAACAACCGGTTGCCAAGGCGTATTTCACCGATCAACAAGGTCGTCAGTTGCGCCGCCCGCAGCACGGCGTCCTTGGTGCTGGACGCGGACAGCAAACCGCGAAGGTTCTTCAGCAACTCATCCTGCTCGGGCGACAGATCGAAATTGGCGCGTTTGGTATCGGAAGCCATGGCTACCTCAAATGAGTATGATTAGCTCATTATATGAGCAAACAAGTAAAACTTCCCACCAGCCCGCCCATTCGTAGCGAATTCATGATCCTCATTGATACTCTCGCAAGTATTCCGGTCGTGGGTCCCGGCACCCATGCGGCAATTGCTGGTAGCGGTTGACGAACACCTCTTGCTGGAGGATCTGACCTTCCTGGACCACGGCCAGATTCTCCCGCTGGGTTTCCTCAGTGTAGTGAAACAGCGCCCGCTTCAACTTGCACAGCAGGCTGTTGTCGAGATGGTAGCCAAGCTCGGTCAGGGCCTGCTCGATGCTGTGCAGGGTCACCCGCCGCAGGTCATAGATCACTGCCAGCGCGTGCGGCGTCAGACGCCGCGCGTGCTGGATGCCCGCCACGTCCTTCAGCCAGAGCGCCGCCGAATGGGCTTGATCGGGTTCGGGGTGAAAGCGGCAGAATTGAATGACGCGGCTCTTGTACAGCTCATCGGTGTCGGCGTGCATGACGTCCTCCTCCAAGGCTGCTGAATCACGCGGAATATCGTTATAACAGATCTACCGGTAACCGTAGACCTTGGAGCGTGTCCTTGCAACCCGGCCAGCGTCCGCTGCTGGCCCGGCTCAGGCCGGCGATATCCAAATGGTCGCGGACGTCCGTGAAGCCGCGTTCCCGCAACAGCGCCGGCGTCGTCTCGCCCTGATCGTAACCGTGCTCCAGTAACAGCCAGCCGTCCGGTTGTAGATGATCGGGCGCTTGCCGGACGATGGCACGCAGCGCTTCCAGTCCGTCCGTCCCCGCCGCCAGCGCCGCCGAGGGTTCATAGCGCCATGCGCCGCGCCGCCAGCCGGGATCGGTCGTGGCGACATAGGGCGGATTGGACACGATCAGTTCGAACCGCGCGCCGGCCAGCGGTTCGCACCAGTCGCCTTCCCGGAACTCCACGTTATTGATCATCAGCCGCCGGGCGTTGCGTCGGGCGACGGTCAGAGCCAGCGGGCTGCGGTCGGTGGCGACGATGCGCGCTCGGGGTCGTTCCACCGCCAAGGCCAAGGCGATCGCGCCGCTGCCGGTCCCGAGATCGGCCACCGCGACCGGATGCTCCGCCGGCAGCCGCGCCAGCGCCAGTTCCACCAGCAACTCGGTGTCCGGGCGGGGGATCAGGGTGTCCGGCGTGACTTCCAGATCCAGCGACCAAAACTCCCGCCGTCCGAGCAGATAGGCGACCGGTTCGCCACGCAGCCGGCGTTCCAGCCAGTCGGCGAACCGGGCGGCTTGCTCCGGTTCCGGCGCTCGCTCCGACCAAGCGTGAAGATAGGCGCGCGGCCGGCCCAACGCCGCCGCCAGCAACACCTCGGCCTCCAGGCGCGGGGCATCGCTGACCGCGGCCAGTTGCCGGGCGGCGGCGTTCAGCAGGGAGGCGAAATTGTGCAGAGGGCGATCCATCCGGTGCGTGGTGCGGTGAAAATACCAGAGAGCCGTTACGACAGGGGTCGCTGACCTTCTTTCGAAAAAGTGGCCAGCGGTGCGGGCAACGATATCCGCCCAAGAATTGATCTTGGAAACCCTTTCGTTGAAAGGATACGCGACCGAATCCGAATCCTGGTATTTGCAGCTCGAACGCTTGGGGATGAGGTATATTGCCCGAACCAGCGCCGATGGCAAGGACTGGTCGGAGAGAGGCACCCCTACCTTGTTGCAGGGCGATCCATGCAAGGCAAGTTGTTCACCCAGGATTTTGTGCGGGAAGGCATCCAGGAAACGGACGCCTGGCAGCGCCTGGACGCCGACGAACTGGCCCGATTCCGCGCCCGGATCGAGGCGATCTTCGGCGCTTTTCCCGCTGACAGCCAGGCCAACGAAGCGGTCACGGAAACCGAGATCATTTTTCCGGTGTTGGAAGCGCTGGGCTGGGCGTCTCTGCCGCAGCAAACGGCCTCCGGCAAGGGCCGCCAGGACGTGCCCGACGTGCTGCTGTTCGCGGATGTCGCCGCCAAGCGGGCGGCGCTGGCGGAGCACGGGGACGCGCAACGCTATCGTCGCGGTGCCGCCATCGTCGAATGCAAGCGCTGGCAGCGCCCGCTGGATCGCGGCGACCGCACCGATCCGCTCGACGCGAACGCCCCGTCAAATCAGATGTTGCGCTATCTGAGCCGGGCGGAGGTGGCCTCGGAGCGGGCGATTCAGTGGGGCCTGCTGACCAATGGCCGGTATTGGCGGCTGTATTATCAGGGCGCGCGTTCGCGGTCCGAGGAGTTTTTGGAACTCGACTTGGCGCGGCTCGCCGGCATGAAAGGACTGCCAGCGAATCTGCTCGATCCCGCCGACCAGGACGCCGCCCATTTCCTCACCGTGTTTTACCTGCTGTTTGGCCCCGCCGGTTTCGTTCCTCAGCCCAGCGATCCCGAAAACCGCGCCTTCCTGGCCATCGCCCTGGCGGAAACCCGGCGCTGGGAAGCGCGCGTGTCCCAGGATTTGGGGGCGTTGGTGTTCGAGCGGCTGTTCCCGCGCCTGGTCGCGGCCATCGCCGAACACGATCCGGCGGCGTCCAGACCGTATGCGACGGACTATCTGGATGCCGTGCGCCGCGAGGCGCTGATCCTGCTCTACCGCCTGTTGTTCGTCCTCTACGCCGAAGACCGCAACCTGCTGCCGGTCCACGACCGCCGCTACGACGACTATTCGTTGCGCCAGATCCGCGCGGATGTCGCGCGGCATCTGGACGCCAACGCCGTCTTCAGCGCCCGCGCCGGGCGCTGCCACCGCGCGCTCAAGGACCTGTTCCAGATCATCGGCCAGGGCGACGCCGCGCTCGGCGTGCCGCCCTACAACGGCGGCCTGTTCGACGACCGCGCGCACGCCCTGCTGGAACGTCTCACCCTGCCCGACGCGGTGGTGGCCGAGTTGATCGACGGCCTGTCGCGCCGTCCGGTGGGGCAGGAGCGCCGCTGGATCAATTACCGCGATCTGTCGGTGCAACAGTTGGGGTCCATCTACGAGCGCCTGCTGGAATACCGGGTGGTCGGTGACGGCACCGGCCAAATTCGGGTCAGTCCGACCATTTTCGCCCGCAAGGGCAGCGGCAGTTATTACACCCACGACGACTTGGTCCAACTGCTCATCCGGCAAACGGTCGGTCCTCTGCTCGAAGAGCGCGCGGAGGCTTTCGAGCGCCAGGTGGAGGCGTTGGGCCGGCTCCGTTCGCCCAAGCCGCAACGCGTGCGCGACTTGCAGGACCACGATCCCGCCGCCGCCATCCTGGAATTGAAAATCTGCGACCCCGCGATGGGCAGCGGCCATTTCCTGGTCAGCCTGGTGGACTACCTGGCCGATCAAATCCTGGAGCGCATGGCCGACAGCACCGCGCGGGTGCATTGGGCGGACGCCGCTGAACCCTACGTATCGCCCCTCGCGCGACGCATCGCCGACATCCGCGAGCGCATTCTGGCCTCGTCGCAAGCGCAGGGCTGGACCGTCGATCCCGCGCAACTCGACGACCGCCATATCGTGCGGCGCATGATCCTGAAGCGGGTGATCTTCGGGGTGGACAAGAATCCGATGGCGGTGGAGTTGGCCAAGGTCGCGCTGTGGCTGCACACCTTCACGGTCGGGGCGCCGCTGTCGTTTCTCGATCATCATCTGCGCGCCGGCGATGCCTTGTACGGCGAGCGGATCGATCAGGTGCTGGACGAGTTGCGCGCGTTCGGCGCCCTGTTTCAGAAAAACGAACTGGCCCGGATCGCGGTCGCCACCGCCAGCATGAACCAGATTGCCGATCTCACCGACGTGGACATCGCCGAGGTTCATCAATCCCGGCATCTGTTCGAGCAGATCGACGCGGAACTCGCGCCGCTGCGCAAGTTGCTGGATTTTTGGCAGGCGCGGCGCTGGTTGCCCGCGGATCATCCCGTTTGGCGACGCGGCTGGGCTGAATTGGCGTCTGGGCGGTTCGGGGATGTCATCGAGGTGATCGACGCCGGTTCGGTGGTCGCTGGAGATTCCGCCAGCGACGAGGCAGGGGCTATCCGGGCATTGCTTCGGCAAGCCCGCGAACTGGCCGAGCAGGAAGGCTTTCTATCCTGGGCCATCGCGTTTCCCACGGTTTGGCGTCATCTGGACAGCGGCCAGCCG
>REEE01000061.1 GCA_007695245.1 Candidatus Competibacteraceae bacterium
TTATAAAGGTCTGGAGGATTTTCAGAAACAAAAACGCCTATATAAATCTCTTCAGATTTGGGTTTTTCGCTTGAGATAGAAAAATCTGTTTTCATTTCAATCCGAGTATGAGGATCGTACTGTTTCAAGATGATCGGCTTGATGAGATCCCATTCATGATCCGTCAGATCACTCGGTTTGTTGGGCCAAGACATAAATCACCTCACATCGCTTTTCCAAATTTTAATTCATCGACCAAAATTCATCAAAAAATTACTAATTTTAATAATAAAAACCAATGTCTTATTTTTCAATAGTTCGGACAGTTTTTGGTTGCGGCCTCGTGACGGATGACGTACTTCTTGCAAAATCAGCACCTTCAATATCGTCAGCAGATCAAGCAAAATCAACGAGTTATTTTATCTAACTCGGGTCAAACCCCGACTTTAGATTTAATGTGGACGATGCAGGCTAACCGGTTGATTATTATTTAATAAACCGTCCAAAATATTGATTTTTTATACGCCTTTTAACTCTGATGAGTTCACTTGCCTTGCAGTGCGCGTTTCCGTATTGCGTGATGCGTATCGCCGCAACGAGCATTTCCTACCCGAGCAGCGGACCCAACAGGGATATCCCGCAAGTGATTTAAGGATTATAGACCCGTTGCCGGATGTGGCAAGGCGGAAAGGTCTACCGCGACCGCTGACGGCGTGGAGGGTCGCCACTCACTATCGGCTTGAAGGATTGCGGATCAACGCTTGCTGGGTGGGAACACCGCCTCGAATTGCTGGAGATACCGTAAGACTTCCCGGTCCACCGGGCGATCCGCCCCCAGGAACGGCCGCGCCGGCAACCGCTGGTTGCCGAGGCCGAACCAGGCGGCGTGCGGGGCCGACGTACCGATCTCCAACCGCTCCCGGTTCCAGCGCCACCGCACCGACCGCTGCAACGCCCCGCTCCAACGGCCGACGCCCTGGAAGCGCGCTCGTTCCTTCTGCTTGCGGTGGAGAGTCTCCGGCGCCAGCGGCGGCCACGCTTGGCCGCTCGGCGCTCGCTGGAACGCGAAACAGTTGCGAGCATCTCGCGCATAACGCTCGCCGATCCAGCGCAACGCCGAGTCCGGCAAGTGCCGCTTCCTCAGCAGTTCGTTGATCTTGCGTTGCACGTTCGGCGAGATACCAACAAACAGACTCATTACAGCCCCCGCGCGATCTTGTTCAGGTCGTTCACGAGATGGTGGAGGCGATCACGCGACGTTGTCTTGCTCCGGCCTTTCTCAATCCGCGTCTGGCGTTCCCGCTCCTGCAAAACTTTTACCCGCTCGGTCAATGTTCCGACCACCGCCACCAGGCCGGCCATTACCTCGACCACCGACTCATCATCGGTCTCGTCAACGATCACCTGCGGTTGTTCTTCACTCATGATATCTCTACTCCTGATGTTCGCTCAGATTATTGCGATCGGTTCAACCGATAGGACTCAGCAGCGCCACATTTTTCCCGCAAAAAAAAGACCCATGGACGATGGTGAGTTCGATAACACCATATATTTGCATCATAAAAACTCCTGATCACTCTATACGGGTTCTGTAGTCTCCGGTTCCGGTGCTGGATCACGTCCGTTGCTCGGAAGATAAATCACCGGGCGCGGCGCATCGATGACGAGCTTTTCTCGGCGATGTTGCTCTTCGACCCAGCCGCCTCGGCACTTGAGAAGAAACATCGCTGCCAGCACGTCTTCCTTCTCCAACTTGCTCATGAGCACGCGCGTCGCCTTGATCATGACTTTGTTGAGTCCGGTCTTGAAGGCCAAATCCAATTCAGGATGATTCTTCAGCAGCGCGCAGAGATTTTGTCGCGACATCCCGTAGTAGGCCGCCACTTGCGCCGGAGTCATCCCCGCCGTCGCCATCGCTTGCAGGTCGGCGGGGTCGATGACTTCACGCCAACCACAGCCTTTGGTTTTCATCGTTCACCACTCATCAGTTGATCCCTCAAGGGTTCAGTTGTCGATAATCGCGCGGCGAAGGCCGGGCAATATCGCGCCGCATTGGGCCAGCGTAACCCGGTGCTGGGCGCATTCACCGAACAGCCACCGATCCCGCTACCATCGCCGACCCGATCACGAATAAAGTGCCGGCACTCACCGCAGCGAACCCGCGCCAAACCAGGCCGCGCCAGAAATTCGGCGAGACGCTGGTTAGCGGTCGCGACCGTGGGGTCGCCGTCGAGGATGTGCAGTAGATCGCCGATCATGAGGCGAGGCCGGTCGTGAGTTTGATCGTTCGCGGCCGCAGGGATCACCGGGGGCGAAGTCGGATCTTGTTCCCGGCGGAGCGCTGCGACCAACGCCGGCTTGTTCCGGCGAACCCGCGCACGCCATTCATCGGTGAGTCGGTCGCAGGGCGCAATCCGCAAAGCATCCGGGGGGATGATCTCGACTTGAAATCCGGCCGCGCGCAGATCGGCGAGCAACGGGGCCATCAAAAAACCTCCCACTCAACTTCAACCGCCTCAAGATCCTCAGTGACGGGCTCCTGGTTGGCACAATCGGCGGCTTCGGGGACTGACGGCGCGGGGGCGGACGGCGCGGGGAGTGAGGATAACGAGGATAAGTGCGGATTCTCGCCCGAGGTCGTGAAAGCGTACAGTTCCCGGTGAAAGCGCTCGGAGTCGAGTACCTCGACCTGCCACAACTCCCGGCGCTGACTGGAACCGCCACGACCGAACCGGGCGCCCACCTCAATGCGACCGGCGTATTTGCGGAGAAAATAACCGATCTGGCTGCTCGTGACGCCGCCTTTGCGGTGCGCGAAACACTCATCAAGCACTTCGGCCAAAATCGAACTCGCACGAGGGGTGGAATCCTCACCAATCCTCGCCATCCTCACTCTGTCCGGGTAGGCGAGTTCCATCGCGGCCTTGCTGGTGACGGGGCGGCCCTGAAACGCCGCGTACCAGCCCAGCAGCAAAGACCGGAGCCGGATTCGGTCAGGGTCCGCATCCTCGACCCGTTCCAACCCCAACAGCGGGTCGGGTTCGCCGAGCCACACCAGCGCGGAACGCACCAACCGCGACCAGTCCTCAAACCGGGCGAAATTTTTGAGGTTCTGCTTGGGCAGACCGGCGGCAACGTAGGCGCGCAACAGCGTCAGGATCGCCATCACCAACCGAGCGCGGTTCCGGGGGATCCAGTCGTACAAATTGCGCTCGAACTCGCGCTCCTCGGGTCGCTCGACCTGGGGGTC
Organism: Candidatus Competibacteraceae bacterium; assembly: GCA_007695245.1. Classification (GTDB taxonomy): domain Bacteria; phylum Pseudomonadota; class Gammaproteobacteria; order Competibacterales; family Competibacteraceae; genus REEE01. The sequence continues at coordinate 3,230 of REEE01000061.1, forward strand.
CAGATTGCAGGGCACGATCCGCGTCGTGAGATCGCCGGCGACTTGCAGGTTGTTGCCGGTCGCGAGCCAAAAGGTCAAGGTCGGGACGGTCGCGCGCTTGTTCGCGCCCAACAGGCGATCCGAAAACGATTCCTGGGTGAGGACGGTGCAGAGCACCGATGAAGCCAGGACGCTTTCGATGTTGTCGAGGCTGACGACGCCGTCACCGGCCAGCAACACAGCCAACACCCGCTTGCGCATCTCCTCTGGATCACTAGTGAAACTCATGACGGTCGCGGTGCGGCCGGTCGCCACCAGCGCCACGACATCGGCCAGCAAACTCTTCCCCGAGGCCATGCGCGGCGCGGACAGCACATGCATCGGTGCCGCCTTGAGCGCGTGGCGGACGGTGGCGGTAATGATGGCGGACAGCGCTGCCGACCGGTCGTGCTCGGCGGCGAACGGGAACTCGCCGATGACCTCCTTTAGATTGGCCAGCGCGGCGAACGCCTCCGGGCGGGTAGGGCGAGCAGGGATCGACGGAAAGGCTTCGCCCCCGGCGTTGACGAACAACAGCCCGGTTCGGGCGTCGTAGCCTTCCCGGTCGAGGAGCGAGCCGTCGGGGCGCAGGGTCGGCGCGTTAATCGCCGCGATCAGCGGTTGCGCCCTCCAGTCGCCGTGGCGCGAGAGCAGGATCGAAGCGACCTGACGCGGCGCGTTGGCGCGGACCACTTCACCGTTTTTAAGCGTCGCTCGCCACTCGATCAAGCGATTCAGTTGGTCGAGCATATATTCGGGATCATGCGGCAAAATGACGACCGACCCCGCCGGGCGGGTGATGCCTTGGACGGTCTCGGAATAGGCGACGCACCAGCGCACCAGCATGCCGGCGCGTTGGTCAATAGTTCGGACAGTTTTTGGGGGGCAAGGTCAGGAGGGTAGCGGCACCGAGTCAGTTTCGGATAGGGTGAAGTTGTGAACCCAGACCGAATCCGAGGGATGACCCGATGCCGCTACTCGAAAGTGTACTGTCGAACCTGAAATTGAGCCAACCGTTCCGGTCTTTTCTGAACGAGTTATTGCTCCTGTTGCTGATCGTCCCGGGGCGGGCGACGTTTCGCAATCTGAGTCGTTACAGCGCCTATGTGGAGAAAACCTTCAGCCGGTGGTTTCGGCGGAAGGTCGATTGGGCGGGGATGAACGTGGCGGCGATCCGGGCGGTGGTGCCGGTGGGGCATGAGTCGGTGTTGGCGTTCGACCCGAGCCATGTCCCGAAGAGCGGCCAGCACACCGAAGGGCTGGGCCACTTTTGGAACGGCAGTGCCGGGCGGGCGGAACGGGGATTGGAAATCAATGCGTTGAGCTGGGTCGATGTGACGGCGAACACGGCCTATACGATCAGCGCGGAGATGACCCCGCCGGGGTCTGGCGGGGCGTCCTCAAGCGACACCCCCGCTAATCCTGGTACCCCGGTCAACGCCGACACACCGGTCAACCCTGATACGATACCTTCCAAGGCCCCGTCTCGTCGCAAGAAGACCGAGGCCAAGGCC
>REEE01000255.1 GCA_007695245.1 Candidatus Competibacteraceae bacterium
CCGCGAGGGCGGTCGCACCGTCGGCGCCGGCGTCGTCGCGAAAATTATCGAGTGATCCTGTTAGCAGCATCCGGGCATGGGGCCGTTCGCCGCGGTTCCATGCCGTCCCGTTACAGGCCAGTAGCTCAATTGGCAGAGCAGCGGTCTCCAAAACCGCAGGTTGGGGGTTCGATTCCCTCCTGGCCTGCCATCTCTTCGATGGCGCGCCCCGGTTCCAGCTACCCGTTACCGTGGGTTGAAAATCCCCCAGAGCGCGCAAAGCCCAAAGCATGAATTCGACCAAACCCGAAATACCAGCTCCCCATCGCGCTGACCAATTAAAGTTGTTGGCGGCGGGCGCCATCGTACTTCTAGCCTTGGTGGCTTTCTATGTCTTCTCCGCTCACTGGCTGCTGGTGCGCGTCATCGGGTTGCTGGTGGCGGTCGGCGTGGCGGTAGCCATCGCCTTGAGAACCGAATTGGGCGCGGAAACGCTGGAATTCGTCCAAGGCGCCCGCGCCGAACTGCGCAAGGTCGTTTGGCCGACCCGCGCCGAAACCACGCAAACCACGTTGATCGTGATCATCATGGTCATCATCATGGGCTTGCTGTTGTGGTTGTTCGATATCCTGCTGTTGTGGCTGGTTCGCATGGTTACCGGCTAGCGAGGACGACGGCATGGCGATGCGCTGGTATGTGGTACAGGCCTACTCGGGTTTCGAGCAACACGTCAGACGTTCGCTGCTGGAGCGGATCGGTCGGGAAGGGCTGAACGATCGGTTCGGTCAGGTTCTCGTGCCCACCGAGGAAGTGGTGGAGATGCGCGACGGTCAGAAACGCAAGAGCGATCGTAAATTTTTTCCAGGCTACGTGCTGGTGCAGATGGATATGGACAATGACACCTGGCACCTGGTGCGCAGCGTCCCCAAGGTTCTGGGCTTCATCGGTGGCACCAGCGACAAGCCGGCACCCATTTCGGAAAAGGAAGCTCAGACCATCCTGCAGCGGGTTCAGGATGGCGTCGACAAACCCAAGCCCAAGGTGCTCTACGAGCCGGGCGAGATGGTGCGCGTCACCGATGGTCCCTTCAACGACTTCGAGGGCGTGGTCGAGGAAGTCAACTATGAGAAAAGCCGACTGCGGGTCGGCGTGATGATCTTCGGCCGCACCACGCCGGTGGATCTGGAATTCAGCCAGGTCGAAAAAGTATCCCGGTAACCGGCGTTCGCCGGCCTTTTTCCGCCGCCCGATCTTCGGGCGTTGCTTTGGGGAGCCGTAAGGCGTTCGCACCCATCAGGAGTCAGCATGGCAAAGAAAGTCACCGCATACGTTAAATTACAGGTTGCGGCCGCCAAGGCCAACCCCAGTCCGCCGGTGGGTCCCGCGCTGGGCCAGCACGGGGTCAACATCATGGAGTTCTGCAAGACCTTCAACGCCCAGACCCAGCATCTGGAGCCGGGTCTGCCGATTCCCGTGGTGATCACGGTCTATAGCGACCGCAGTTTCACCTTCATCATGAAGACCCCGCCAGCCTCGGTGCTGTTGCGGAAGGCGCTGGGACTGGACAAGGGCAGCCCCAAGCCGAACACCCAAAAAATTGGGGTGGTCACTCGCGCGCAACTGGAAGATGTCGCCAAGACCAAGATGCCCGATCTCACCGCCGCCGACCTCGACGCGGCCGTGCGGAGCATCGCCGGCAGCGCCCGTTCCATGGGCCTCGACATCCAGGAGGGTTGAGTCATGGCCAAGTTTTCCAAGCGCATGCAGGCGATCCACGCCAAACTGGTTCCAGGCAAGTTCTACCCGGTCGACGAAGCCCTCGGCCTGCTCAAGGATCTGTCGGGGGTCAAATTCCGCGAGGCGGTGGACGTGGCGGTCAATCTGGGCGTGGACCCCCGCAAATCCGATCAGGTGGTGCGTAGCGCCACGGTGTTGCCCCATGGCACCGGCAAGACGGTGCGGGTGGCGGTCTTTGCCCAGGGCGTCAACGCCGACGCGGCCCGGGACGCCGGTGCCGATGTGGTCGGCTTTGAGGACCTGGCCGAATCGATCAAGGCCGGCCAACTCGACTTCGACGTCGTCATCGCCGCGCCCGACGCCATGCGGGTCGTCGGTCAACTCGGCAAGATTCTCGGCCCGCGCGGTTTGATGCCCAACCCCAAGGTCGGCACCGTGACCGCCGATGTGGCTGGCGCCATTCGCAACGCCAAGGCCGGTCAGGTCCGCTATCGCACCGATAAAGCCGGCATCATTCATTGCACCATCGGCAAGGTGGATTTCGCTACAGACCAGTTGCAAGAAAACTTGCAAGCGCTGCTCCAGGATCTGAAAAAGCTCAAACCCGCCACTTCCAAGGGCGTCTACATCCGTCGGGTGACCGTATCCACCACCATGGGTCCAGGTTTGGCGGTGGATCAGGCGACGTTATTACCCTGAACAATCCCCGGCCTCCGACAACTTCCCCGGAGGCCAACGACGAACTTTGGGCCGGCCGGAACCCTTTCCGGCCAGTGTCAAAGACCGCGGGCGCCATCCGGCTTAATCGATCCGGGTCTCGCACCAGGACCGCCCGCGCAGACGGCCAGGCCCTTTCCGGAATCACTGCTGGTCAGGCTGCCGTTTCCGTTCTCCACTCCGGTGGAGGAAAACCCGCGAGGTAACGCAATGAGTCTCAATCTGGCGGAAAAACAGGCCGTGGTGGCCGAAGTCGCCCAGGTAGCCGCCCGCGCGCACTCCGTGATCGCCGCCGAATACCGGGGACTGAGCGTGGCTCAGGTCACCCACCTGCGTGTGAAAGCGCGGGAAACCGGCGTCTATCTGCGCGTCATCAAGAACACCCTGGCGCGCCGCGCCGTGCGAGGGACCGAGTTCGAGTGCCTGCAACCCAGTCTGGTGGGGCCGCTGATCCTGGCGTTCTCCGAGGACGATCCAGGCGCCGCGGCACGCTTGTTCAAGGAATTTCTCAAGGACAAGGCCAACGATAAACTGATCGTCAAGGCGTTGGCGGTGAGCGGGCAGACTTTTCCAGCCAGCGAGCTGGACCGGCTGGCCAGCTTGCCGACCCGCAACGAGGCGATCAGCCTGCTCATGGCCTGCATGAGAGCGCCGCTCGACCAGTTCGCGCGGACCCTCAACGAAATTCCCGGCAAGCTGGTGCGCACTCTCGATGCGGTTCGGCGGCAGAAGGAAGCCGCCTGAACCAGCGAGTTCGCCGCCACAACCCCGATCAACCGATCGCAGTATCGAGTTTTTTATTCAGGAGTGAATCCGTAATGGCTGTTTCGAAAGAAGAAATGCTGGACGCCATCGCCGGCATGACCGTCATGGAAATCGTGGATCTGATCGCCGCGATGGAAGAAAAATTCGGTGTCACCGCCGCCGCCGCCGTGGCCGCCGCGCCGGCCGCCGCCGTGGCCGCCGCGCCGGTCGAGGAGCAAACCGAGTTCGACGTGGTGATGAGCAGCTTCGGCGAGAAAAAGGTCGAGGTGATCAAGGTGGTGCGCGCCCTGACCGGTCTGGGGCTGAAGGAAGCCAAGGATCTGGTGGAAGGCGTCCCCTCCACGATCAAGGAAGCCATCCCCAAGGCCGAGGCCGAGGACGTCAAAAAGAAGCTGGAGGAAGCCGGCGCCAAGGTCGACGTCAAGTAAGCGCCGCCCCGCCCCGTTGCGTGGGATCTCGTTGCGCGACGCCGTCCGGTTTGGACGGAGTGAAGATGGAAACGGCTGGCGACCCTGGGTCGCCGGCCTGTTTTCGTTGGAGTTCGTTAGGGATTTCCTGCAAAACCGCCCCGACGAACAGGTGAAACCGGTTCCCGCCCCGCGCGGGTGTTCCCGTGAGAGAAATCCCGATGGCTTACACTTTTACTGAAAAACGCCGCATTCGTAAAGACTTCGGCAAGCGCGCCAGCATTCTCGAGGTGCCCTATCTGCTGGCGATCCAGTTGGATTCGTACCGCGAGTTCCTGCAAGCCGCGACACCGCCGGGAGAACGCCAGGAGCAAGGGCTGCACGCCGCGTTCCACTCGGTGTTTCCAATGGTGAGCTACTCTGGGAACGCGCGGTTGGAATACGTGAGCTATCGGCTGGGCGAGCCGGTGTTCGATGTCCGGGAATGTCAGTTGCGCGGACTGACTTACGCGGCGCCGTTGCGGGTGCGGCTGCGACTGGTCCTGCTGGACAAGGATGCCGAGGCCGGCGTCCACAAGATCAAGGATATCAAGGAAAACGAAGTGTATATGGGCGAGTTGCCGCTGATGACCGATAACGGCGTCTTCGTGATCAACGGTACCGAACGGGTGATCGTCTCGCAGTTGCACCGTTCGCCCGGGGTGTTCTTCGACCACGACAAGGGCAAGACCCATTCCTCGGGCAAGCTGCTGTTTTCGGCGCGGGTTATCCCCTACCGGGGTTCCTGGCTGGACTTCGAATTCGACGTCAAGGACATCGTGTATGCGCGCATCGATCGCCGCCGCAAGCTGCCGGTGAGCATTCTGCTGCGGGCGCTGTTCGACGAGCCGAAACCCGACGATCCCCACGCGCGCGGGGTCAACGAACGGATTCTGGAGATTTTCTTCGAAACCCATACGATTCGGGTCGATAGCGAAGGCTTTACGCTGGATCTCGTTCCCGAGCGCTTGCAGGGCGAAACCGCCAGTTTCGATATTTACCTGGGCGAGCAGGTGCTGCTCAAGGCCGGCGAACGGATCAAGGCCAAGCACGTCCGCGATCTCAGCAAGGCCGACGTGCAACGTCTGCGGGTGCCGAGCGACTATCTGATCGGCAAGATTCTGGCCCACGACCTGCGCGATCCGGAAACCGGCGAGCAACTGGCGCAGGCCAACGACGAACTGACGCCGGACAAGCTGGAGAAAATTCAGGCCAGCGGCATCACCGAATTTCAGACTCTCTACGTCAACGATGTCAATCGCGGGCCTTACCTGTCCAACACCCTGCGCGCCGACCCCACGCGCAGCCAATGGGAAGCCCAGGTCGAAATCTATCGGATGATGCGTCCGGGCGAACCCCCCACCAAGGACGCCGCCCAGCGTTTGCTGCACGATCTGTTTTTTACGCCGGAGCGTTACGATCTGTCGGATGTCGGTCGCATGAAATTCGACAGTCGCGTCGGTCACCGCCGGACGCCGACGCCCGGCTTGCCGGTCAAGGAGCGTCCGCCCGGCGTGCTGTCCATGGAAGACATTCTGGCGGTGCTCAAGGTGTTGATCGATATCCGCAACGGCCAAGGGGTGGTGGACGACATCGATCACCTCGGCAATCGCCGCATCCGTTGCGTCGGCGAGATGACCGAAAATGTGTTCCGGATCGGCCTGGTGCGGGTCGAGCGGGCGGTTAAGGAGCGGCTGAGTCTGGCCGAGGCCGAGGGCCTGACCCCGCAGGATTTGATCAACGCCAAGCCGGTCGCCGCCGCCATCAAGGAATTTTTCGGCTCCTCGCAGCTGTCGCAGTTCATGGATCAGAACAACCCGCTGTCCGAGGTGACCCACAAGCGCCGGGTTTCGGCGCTGGGGCCGGGCGGCCTGACCCGCGAGCGCGCCGGTTTCGAGGTCCGCGACGTGCATGCCACCCACTACGGCCGCGTCTGCCCGATCGAAACCCCGGAAGGGCCGAACATCGGCCTGATCAACTCGCTGGCGGTCTACGCCCGCACCAACCGCTACGGATTCCTGGAAACGCCGTACCGGCGGGTGGTGGACGGCCAAGTGACCGACCAGATCGACTATCTGTCGGCGATCGAGGAAGGCCAGTACGTCATCGCCCAGGCCAACGCCGCGCTCGACGAGACCGGCCGATTGACCGATGAGTTGGTGTCCTGCCGCCACCAGAACGAGTTCATTCTGGTCGCCCCGGATCGCGCCCAGTATATGGACGTTTCGCCCAACCAGATCGTCTCGGTGGCGGCGGCGCTGATCCCGTTCCTGGAGCACGACGACGCCAACCGGGCGCTGATGGGGTCTAACATGCAGCGCCAGGCGGTGCCGACCTTGCGCGCGGAGAAACCGCTGGTCGGCACCGGCATCGAGCGGATCGTGGCCCGCGATTCCGGGGTCTGCGTGATTGCCCGCCGCGGCGGCGTGGTGGACTCGGTGGATGCCGGACGCATCGTGGTGCGGGTCGACGACACCGAAACCGGGGCCGGCGAACCCGGCGTGGACATCTATAACCTGACCAAGTACACCCGCTCCAACCAGAATACCTGCATCAACCAACGCCCGCTGGTCGGGGTCGGCGATCGGGTGGCGCGCGGCGACGTGCTGGCCGACGGACCCTCCACCGACATGGGCGAACTGGCCTTGGGCCAGAATCTGCTGGTCGCGTTCATGCCGTGGAACGGTTACAACTTCGAAGACTCGATTCTGATCTCCGAACGGGTGGTGCAGGAAGACCGGTTCACCACCATCCACATCGAGGAGCTGTCCTGCGTCGCGCGCGACACCAAACTGGGGCCGGAAGAAATCACCGCCGATATTCCCAACGTCGGCGAAAGCGCGCTGGCCCGGCTGGATGAAGCCGGCATCGTTTACATCGGTGCCGAAGTCAAGTCCGGTGATATCCTGGTCGGCAAGGTGACCCCCAAGGGCGAAACGCAACTGACCCCCGAGGAAAAACTGTTGCGGGCGATTTTCGGCGAGAAGGCTTCCGACGTGAAGGATACCTCGCTGCGCGTCCCCTCCGGCATGGATGGGACGGTGATCGATATTCGGGTGTTCACCCGCGACGGCGTGGAAAAGGATTCCCGCGCCCGGCAAATCGAGGAGATGGAGCTGAAGCGCATCCGCAAGGACTTGAACGATCAACTGCGCATTCTCGAAGATGACCTGTATCAGCGCCTGGAGCGCATCATGATCGGCGCACCGGCCGAGGGCGGTCCCAATGACCTGCGAGGCGGTGAAACCATCACGGCGGAATATCTGAACGCCCTGCCGCGCGAGCGCTGGTTCGAAGTCCGGATGCGCGCCGACGATCTCAACGAGCCGTTGGAAAAAGCTCAGCAGCAGCTCGCCCAGCAGCGCGCGGATTTCGATAAGAAGTTTGAGGAGAAGCGTCGCAAGCTGACCCAGGGCGACGATCTCGCGCCCGGCGTGCTGAAGATGGTCAAGGTTTACCTGGCGGTCAAGCGCCGCGTCCAGCCGGGCGACAAGATGGCCGGACGCCACGGTAACAAGGGCGTGGTATCGATGATCGTACCGCAGGAAGACATGCCTTATCTGGCGGACGGCACGCCGGTCGATATCGTGCTGAACCCGCTGGGCGTGCCCTCGCGGATGAATGTCGGCCAGGTTCTGGAAACCCACTTGGGCTGGGCGGCCAAGGGTTTGGGTCTCAAGGTGCGTCGGCTGCTGGACGCCCGGGCGCAAACGACCGAACTGCGCGAGTTGCTCGACCGCATCTATAACGAAGTCGGCGAACGGACCGTGGATCTGACGCAGTTCGATGACAGCGAACTGCGGGCCTTGGGCCATAACCTGCGCGGCGGCGTGCCGGTGGCGACCCCGGTGTTCGACGGCGCGACCGAAGAGGAGTTGCGGGCGTTGCTGCGGTTGGCGGAACTGCCGGAAAGCGGCCAGACCACCTTGTTCGACGGACGCACCGGCGAGCCCTTCGATCAGGCGGTGACGGTCGGCTACATGTACATGCTCAAGCTGAACCATTTGGTGGACGACAAGATGCACGCCCGTTCCACCGGCCCGTATAGCCTGGTGACCCAGCAACCGCTGGGCGGTAAGGCGCAGTTCGGCGGCCAGCGCTTCGGCGAGATGGAGGTGTGGGCGCTGGAAGCCTACGGGGCTGCCTACACCTTGCAGGAAATGTTGACCGTCAAATCGGACGACGTGAACGGGCGCACCAAATTCTACAAAAACATCGTGGATGGCAACCACCGCATGGAAGCGGGCATGCCCGAATCATTCAACGTGCTGGTTAAGGAGATCCGTTCGCTGAGCATCAACATCGAACTGGAAAACGATCTGGCGCCGCCGGCGCGCCCTAAGTGAGGCGGGCCGGCGCACCGGCCGCCGCCGTGGTGGGACAATGCAATTCCGTGGGTGAGAAACTCCGTGGGTGAGAAATGATGAGAGATCTGCTAAACCCGTTCAAGCCGTTCGAAGAGGTCGAGGATTTCGACGCCATCCGCATCGGTCTGGCTTCGCCGGAGATGATCCGTTCCTGGAGTTGCGGGGAGGTGAAGAAGCCCGAGACGATCAACTATCGGACCTTCAAGCCGGAGCGCGACGGGCTGTTCTGCGCCAAGATCTTTGGGCCGATCAAGGATTACGAGTGCCTGTGCGGCAAGTACAAAAGGCTCAAGCATCGGGGCGTGGTCTGCGAAAAGTGCGGGGTGGAAGTGACCTTGGCCAAGGTGCGGCGCGATCGGATGGGCCATATCGAACTGGCCTCGCCGGTGGCGCACATCTGGTTTCTGAAATCCTTGCCCTCGCGGATCGGTCTGCTGTTGGATATGACCCTGCGCGACATCGAGCGCGTGTTGTACTTCGAATCCTACATGATCATCGATCCCGGCATGACTCCGCTGGAACGCGGGAAGTTGTTGACCGACGAGGCTTATCTGGAAGCGGTCGAGCAACACGGCGATGAGTTCGACGCCCGCATGGGCGCCGAATCGATCCGCGATCTGCTGCGTGGACTGGACCTGAAGCAGTTGGTCGTTCAGTTGCGCCAGGAAATCCTGGAATGCGGTTCCGAGACCAAGCTCAAGCGACTGTCCAAGCGGCTGAAGCTGGTGGAGTCGTTCCTGAACTCCGGCAACCGGCCGGAGTGGATGGTGCTGACCGTGCTGCCGGTGTTGCCGCCCGACCTGCGGCCGCTGGTGCCGCTGGACGGCGGCCGGTTCGCGACTTCCGATCTCAACGATTTATACCGGCGAGTGATCAATCGCAACAACCGTCTCAAGCGCCTGCTGGATCTGAGCGCCCCGGACATCATCGTCCGCAACGAAAAACGGATGTTGCAGGAAGCCGTGGATTCGCTGCTGGACAACGGCCGGCGCGGGCGCGCCATCACCGGCAGCAACAAACGGCCGCTGAAATCGCTGGCCGACATGATCAAGGGCAAGCAGGGCCGCTTCCGGCAGAACCTGCTCGGCAAGCGGGTGGACTACTCCGGCCGGTCGGTGATCGTGGTCGGCCCCACCCTGCGCCTGCACCAGTGCGGCCTGCCCAAGAAGATGGCGCTGGAACTGTTCAAGCCGTTCATCTTCAGCCGATTGCAGTTCAAGGGGCTGTCCACCACCATCAAGGCCGCCAAGAAGATGGTGGAGCGGGAAGAGCCGGAGGTGTGGGATATCCTGGAAGAGGTGATCCGCGAGCACCCGGTGCTGCTCAACCGCGCGCCGACCCTGCACCGGCTCGGTATCCAGGCTTTCGAACCGGTGTTGATCGAGGGCAAGGCCATCCAGTTGCATCCCCTGGTCTGTACGGCTTTCAACGCCGACTTCGACGGCGACCAGATGGCCGTCCACGTACCGCTGTCCATCGAGGCGCAACTGGAAGCCCGGGCGCTGATGATGTCCACCAACAACATCCTCAGCCCGGCCAACGGCGAGCCGATCATCGTTCCTTCCCAGGACGTGGTGCTCGGCCTGTATTACCTGACCCGCGAGCGGATCAACGCCAAGGGTGAGGGCATCATCTTCGCCGACGTGCGGGAAGTCCATCGCGCCTACGAAAATCGGAATGTGGAACTGCACGCCCGCATCACGGTGCGCCTGCCGGGCGAAGAGTCCGATGAGGCGGACGCCCCCACGGGATCGCGTCGCGTCCAGACCACCGTCGGTCGGGTGTTGCTGTTCGACATCCTGCCGCGGGGTCTGCCCTTCGCCATGGTCAACCAGTCTCTGAACAAGAAGTCCATTTCCCGGCTGATCAACGAGTGTTACCGGCGGCTGGGTTTGAAAGACACCGTCATTTTCGCCGACCAGTTGATGTATACCGGCTTTCATTACGCCACCCGCTCGGGTTCCTCGATCGGCTTCGAGGATTTCCAGATTCCCGCCCGGAAAGTCGAATTACTGGAGAAAGCCGAACAGGAAGTCAAGGCGATCGACGATCAATACATCTCCGGACTGGTGACCAAGGGCGAGCGCTACAACAAGGTGGTGGATATCTGGTCGCGCACCAACGATCAGGTGGCCAAGGCCATGATGGATCACTTGGGCAGCGAGGTGGTGCTCGACCGCGACGGACAGGAGGTCAAGCAGATCTCGTTCAACGCCGTGTTCATGATGGCCGATTCCGGCGCCCGCGGCTCGGCGGCGCAAATTCGCCAGTTGGCCGGCATGCGCGGGCTGATGGCCAAGCCGTCCGGCGAAATCATCGAAACCCCGATCAAGGCCAACTTCCGCGAAGGGCTGAGCGTGCTGGAGTATTTCATCTCCACCCACGGCGCCCGCAAGGGCTTGGCCGACACCGCGCTCAAGACCGCCAATTCCGGCTATCTGACTCGTCGGCTGGTGGACGTGGCGCAGGATCTGGTGGTCACCGAGCCCGATTGCGGCACCCAGCAAGGGGTCTGGATGACGCCGGTGGTCGAGGAAGGCGACATCAAGGAGCCGCTGCGCGACCGGGTGCTGGGTCGGACGGTGGCCCGCGATGTGTTCGTGCCCGGAAGCGACGAGATCGCCATTCCCGCCGGAACCCTGCTGGACGAGCACTGGGTGACCCAGTTGGACGAACTGCACATCGACCAGATTCTGGTGCGCTCGGCCATCACCTGCCAAACCCGCTACGGAGTGTGCGCGGCCTGCTACGGTCGCGATCTGGCGCGCGGCCACCGGGTCAACGGCGGCGAGGCGGTCGGCGTGATCGCCGCTCAGTCGATCGGCGAGCCCGGCACTCAGCTGACCATGCGCACCTTCCACATCGGCGGCGCGGCCTCGCGGACCACGGTGACCAACAGCGTGCAAGTCAAGGCCCGCGGCATCGTGCGCCTGCATAAAATGAAGGTGGTGCAGCGTCGGGACGGCCATCTGGTGGCGGTCTCGCGCTCGGGGGAAATCACCTTGGCCGACGAGCAGGGCCGGGAGCGGGAACGCTATAAAGTGCCCTACGGTGCCGAGCTGTCGGCCGAGGATGGCAGCCTGATCGAAGCGGGACAGGTGATCGCCCGCTGGGATCCCTACACCCACCCGATCATCACCGAGGTGGCCGGCATCGTGCGGTTCGCCGAATTCGAGGAAGGCATCACCGTCCAGCGCCACGCCGACGAGATCACCGGCTTGACCAGTTTGGTGGTCATGGATCCCAAGCAGCGCGGCGTCCTGGGCAAGGACAAGCGTCCGCTGGTCCGGCTGATGGACGAACATGGCAACGATCTGTTCATCCCCGGCACCAGCACCCTGGCGCAATACCCGTTGCCGACCGGCGCCATCGTCAATTTGGCCGACGGTGCCGAAGTGGCGGTTGGCGACGTCGTCGCCCGCATCCCGCAGGAATCGTCCAAAACCCGCGATATCACCGGCGGTCTGCCGCGGGTGGCGGATTTGTTCGAGGCGCGCAAGCCCAAGGAGCAGGCCATTCTCGCCGAGAAATCCGGCATCATCGAATTCGGCAAGGAGACCAAGGGCAAGCAGCGCCTGGTGATTCGCGACAAGAGCGGCGATATCCTCTACGAGGAGTTGATCCCCAAGTGGCGGCACGTCGGCGTGTTCGACGGCGAACATGTCGAACAGGGCGAAATGATCGCCGACGGCGAGCCGAACCCTCACGACATCCTGCGCCTGCTGGGCGTGCCGGAACTGGCCGCTTACATGGTCAAGGAAATCCAGGATGTCTATCGGGTGCAGGGCGTGAAGATCAACGACAAGCACATTGAGGTGATCATCCGCCAGATGCTGCGTAAGGTGGAAATTCTCGATCCGGGCACGACCCCGTTCATCAAGGGCGAGCAGGTCGAGCGGACGCGGGTGTTGGAGGAAAACGACCGGGCCAGCGCCGAGAACCGTCTGCCGGCGGTCTGGCAGCCGATCCTCCTCGGCATTACCAAGGCCTCACTGGCCACGGAGTCGTTTATCTCCGCCGCCTCGTTCCAGGAGACCACCCGGGTGCTGACCGAGGCGGCGGTGCGCGGTCTGCGCGACGACCTGCGCGGGCTCAAGGAAAACGTCATCGTCGGTCGGTTGATTCCAGCGGGCACCGGTTTGGCCTACCACCTGCTGCGACGGCAGAACTGGGTGCCGAGCCAACTGGCTGTGGGTGGCGGACACCTGTTCGACAGTAGCGAGTCCGAGGTGAAGGCGACGGTGGATGAGGATAAGAGCGACAGCGACGACTCAGGATCGGACGAGAAGGATGTGATGGCCTAACCCTTTTAGTCGGAGGTGAAGGTCAGGCGAAGACTCCCCCTCTCCCTTAACGGGAGAGGGGTTGGAGCCAGGAAGGTTTCAAGCGCTGAATTCGCGAGTGCCCGCGCAAAAACGCCTCCTGGCATTCAGGCGTCGTTATTCCCCAAGACGACTTGCCGGCGCTGCCTGGCGAAGTCCAGCAAGCGTCGGATCGGTATTGCCGCTCGTTCGCGCACCGCTCCGTCAAGCGTAATTTCCTGATCCCCGGTTTCCAACACCCGCGCCAGATTGCGCAAACCGTTCATCGCCATCCACGGACAATGGGCGCAACTGACGCAAGTTGCGCCCTTGCCAGCGATGGGCGCCTCTAAGAAGATCTTGTCCGGGGCCACCTGCTTCATTTTATGAAACAGGCCATTGTCGGTGGCGACGATAAACTTGCGCGCCGACAGATCGCGCGCCGCCTCAACCAGTGCCGTCGTCGAACCCACCACATCGGCTTGAGCGATCACGTCCAGCGGCGCTTCCGGATGAACCAGGATCTTGGCATCGGGATGCCGGGCGCGCAGTTTTCGCAATCCATCCGCCTTGAACGCCTCATGCACCACGCAGGAAGCGCTCCACAACAACAGGTCTACCCCGGTTTCCCGCTGGACATACGCGCCCAGATGCCGGTCCGGCGCCCAGATCAACTTTTCCCCGCGTGCCGCCAGATCGCGCACCAAATCCAGGGCGATCCCCGAGGTGACTACCCAATCAGCACGGGCCTTCACCGCCGCGCTGGTATTGGCGTACACCACGACCGTCCGATCCGGGTACTGGTCGCAGAAGGCGGCGAACTCGTCGGCCGGGCAACCCAGATCGAGCGAGCATTCAGCGTGCAAGTCCGGCATTAGCACCCGCTTCTCGGGGTTGAGAATCTTGGCGGTTTCGCCCATGAACCGCACCCCGGCCACCACCAGCGTACTGGACCGGCATTCCGTGCCGAAGCGGGCCATGTCCAGTGAATCCGACACGTACCCCCCCGTGGCCTCGGCCAGTTCCTGCAAGTCGGAGGACGTATAGTAGTGCGCGACCAGCGTGGCGTCCCGCGCGATCAACAGCCGCCGGATCCGCGCGATCAGCGCCGCCTTTTCATCGGCCTCCAGCGTCTCGACCACGGTCGGCGGCACGTGCAGCGGCGCCAGTCGGCGGTCCCTCATGATCGGGTCGGATACGACGGATAAGACTGCGCTCATATTGTTCTCCAGCGACCGTGGCGATGGTGGTTGTCGACAATTTTGAACCGATGGCGGCATCTTAGTTTCATTTTGAAACTATTACAAGAAAATGACGCGATTTTGGCGGCGGGCCAGACTGGATGCCCCGAATTTCGCTAGAATCCGTGACTCAACCATAATTCTGAGGAGAAACTGGCGATGGTGGCCCAGCGGGAAACGGTGGTGCTGGTGCATGGTTTGTACGTGCATGGGTTGTGGATGCGGTTGCTCGAATACTGGCTGGAGGAAGCCGGCTATCACACGGTGAACTATTCCTATCCAACCATGACCCGCACGCCGGCGGAAAATGCCGAGGACCTGCACGCGATACTCGAGCGGCTGGAAGCACCGACCGTGCATTTTCTGGCGCACAGCATGGGGGGGTTGGTGGTTCGCCACCTGTTCCACTATTACCCGAAACAGCGACCGGGCCGGGTCGTGACGCTAGGCACGCCGCATCAGGGCAGTTATGCCGCCCGAATCATGCAGGGTTGCGGGCTGGTGGACTACTTCGTCGGGCGGGGCGTGGAAGGCGGACTGCTGGGCGATGCGCCGGCTTGGGCGCCCTCCCATCAACTGGGTTCGATCGCCGGGACGATGAATATCGGGTTGGGTCTGCTCTTTCCCGGCATGCCGGAGCCGGCCGATGGCATGATCGCCGTGGTCGAGACCCAGTTGCCGGGGATGACCGATCATATCTGCCTGCCGGTTTCGCACATGCAGATGCTGGTGGATCCGACGACGATCACTCAGTCCTGCGCGTTTTTCGCCACCGGGCGGTTTCATCATCCGCGCCGGGACGGCAAGATGGTAGACTGAAGCGCATTCACGCAATCACCAGGGTATTCAGGCGCGAGGCTTCGCATGGCTGGACATAGTAAATGGGCGAACATTCAACACCGTAAGAACACCCAGGACGCCAAACGCGGCAAGCTGTTCACCCGGCTGATCCGGGAGATCACCGTGGCGGCCCGCATGGGCGGCGGCGATCCCGGTGCCAACCCGCGGTTGCGGTTGGTGATGGATAAGGCGCTGGCCGCCAACATGCCCAGGGATACCATCGAGCGCGCCATCAAGCGGGGCACGGGCGCGCTGGAAGGGATGGAATACGAAGAAATCCGCTATGAGGGCTACGGACCGGGCGGGGTGGCGGTGCTGGTGGACGCCATGACCGACAACCGCAACCGCACGGTGGCGGAAGTCCGTCACGCCTTCAGCAAGTGCGGCGGCAATCTCGGCACCAGCGGCTCGGTGGCGTTCCAGTTCAGCGAACAGGGCGTGTTGAGTTATCCGGCCGGCTGCGACGAGGACCGAATCATGGAGGTGGCGATCGAGGCTGGCGCCGACGACGTGGTGAGCTACGAAGACGGTTCGGTGGACGTGCTGACCGCGCCCGCCGCGTTCTCCCCGATTCAGGAAGCGATGATCGCCGCGGGTCTGGAACCGGAGGGTGCCGAGGTCACGCAGCGCGCCGCCTCCAACATCACCCTCGGCCTCGAGGATGCGCAGAAGATGGTCAAGCTGCTGGAGCTGTTGGAGGATCTGGACGACACCCAGAACGTCTACTCCAACGCCGACATCCCCGATGCGATTCTGGCGCAACTCTGAACGTGGCGACGGTGCGGCTGATGGGGATCGATCCCGGCTCGCGAATCACCGGCTACGGTGTCATCGATCTGGACGGACCCCGCAGCCGCTACGTCGCCAGCGGTTGTATTCAGACCGACAGCAGCCGGCCGCTGCCGGAGCGCTTGAAGATCATCTTTGAAGGCGTGGCCGGCATGATTCGGGAGCATCAGCCCGTGGAAGTGGCGGTCGAGCAGGTGTTCATGCATCGCAATCCCGATTCAGCGCTCAAACTCGGTCAGGCCCGGGGAGCGGCTCTGTGCGCCGTGGTCATGGCTGGCCTGCCGGTCAGCGAATACGCGCCGCGCGCCATCAAGCAGGCCGTGGTCGGCAGTGGGGCGGCCGATAAGACCCAGGTGCAGCGCATGGTCGGCTTGCTGCTGAACCGCGCGGAACCCCTGCCGGCCGATGCCGCCGACGCGTTGGCGGTGGCGATCTGCCACGGCCACACCCGTCAGACTCTGAACCGGCTCGGCGGCATTGCGTTGCCCGGGAGGCGCCGGTGATCGGTCGCCTGCGCGGGCTGCTGGCCTGGAAGCAGCCGCCGTACCTGATGATCGACGCGCACGGCGTCGGGTACGAGCTGGAGGCGTCGCTGACCACCTTCCAGACGCTGCCGGACCTCGGGGTGGAAGTGATGCTGCATACCCACCTGGCGGTGCGCGAGGATGCACACACCCTCTATGGGTTCGCCAGCACGGCGGAACGCAGCCTGTTCCGCGGGCTGATCCGGGTATCCGGCATCGGCCCGCGCCTGGCGTTGTTGATTCTGTCGGGGATGAGCGTGGATCGGTTCGGCCGTTGCGTGCGCGAGGGTGATACCGCCGCGCTGACCGGCCTGCCGGGGATCGGTAAGAAAACCGCCGAGCGGCTGGTGATCGAGATGCGCGACCGCGTCGGTGCCCTGGGTCTGAGTCCGACCGCCGTGGCGCTGCCCGGCGAACGGAGCCCCGATCCGGAGATCAGTCCGGCCGACGATGCGATCAGCGCCCTGGTGGCGCTGGGCTACCGGCTGCCCGAGGCGTCGCGCATGGTGCAGTCCCTGGAGATCGAGGGGCTGACCAGCGAGGCGATCATCCGCCTGGCCTTGCAAGCCAGCGTGCGGCGCTAACCAGCGGGAATCCACCGTCCGCCACCGAAAAGGGCGGCGCTCGCCATCGTTTGGTTTTACACTTTGACCCTTACACGCTTTACCGGAAATCTCGGACCGCTCGTCGCCATCCATGAGTTCATCCAACCGTCTGATTTCACCCGCCGCCAACGGTGAGGACGCCTCGCTGGACCGGACCGTCCGCCCGCGGCGGCTGGAGGAATACATCGGCCAACTGGCATTGCGCGAGCAACTGGAGATTTTCATCCAGGCTGCCCGAGCGCGCGACGAGGCGTTGGATCATGTGTTGCTGTTCGGGCCGCCCGGACTGGGCAAGACCACGCTGGCGCACATCATCGCCGTCGAAATGGGCGTCAATCTGCGCCAGACCTCGGGGCCGGTGCTGGAGCGACCCGGCGATGTCGCCGCCTTGCTCACCAATCTCGAACCGCGCGACGTACTGTTTATCGACGAGATCCATCGGCTGAGCCCAGTGGTCGAGGAAGTGCTGTATCCGGCGATGGAGGATTACCAGATCGATATCCTGATCGGCGAGGGACCGGCGGCGCGCTCGATCAAGCTGGATCTGCCGCCCTTCACCCTGGTGGGCGCCACCACCCGCGCCGGGTTGCTAACCTCGCCGTTGCGCGACCGCTTCGGTATCGTCCACCGACTGGAGTTCTACACTCCGGAGGAATTGACCACGATCATGACGCGGTCGGCGCGGATTCTCGGCGTCGAAATCGCCGAGTCCGCCGGCGCGGCGGAAATCGGCCAGCGTTCGCGCGGCACGCCGCGCATCGCCAATCGCTTGCTGCGGCGGGTGCGCGATTTCGCGCAGGTGCGGGCCGACGGCCGGATCACCGTCGAGGTGGCCCAACAGGCGCTGGCCCTGCTCAAGGTGGACGAACGGGGATTCGACGAGCAGGATCGGCGGTTGCTGTGGCTGACCATCGACAAATTCGCCGGCGGGCCGGTAGGCCTGGACACCCTGGCGGCGGCGCTGGGCGAGGAGCGCGGCACCATTGAGGACGTCCTGGAGCCGTTTCTGATCCAGCAGGGTTTTCTGATGCGCACCCCGCGCGGGCGGGTGGCGACCGCTCACGCCTATCGGCATTTCGGGCTGGCGGTCGCCGGCCCGACCGTCGGCGATTTGTTCGCCCGATAAAATAGTTATTAGGGTATTAGGGAGATCGCAGGTGACCCATGATTTATCGTTCTGGACCCTGATCGCCGATGCCAGCCTGGTCGTGCAACTGGTCATGCTGCTGCTGGCGCTCATGTCGCTGGCCTCATGGTGGGTGATCGTCAAAAAAGCCTTGGTGCTGGGGTCCGCGGCGCGGGCCGCCGACCAGTTCGAGGACGATTTCTGGTCGGGCATCGATCTGGCTTCGCTGTACGCGCGCGTCAATCGCCAGAAGGAAGCGGTCTGGGGCATGGAGGCGATTTTCCTGGCGGGGTTTCAGGAGTTTCTGCGGTTGCGCGCGCAGCCGACCATGGATCCGGAATCGGTGGTCAGCGGCGCCCAGCGGGCGATGCGGGCCACCGGTTCGCGGGAGTTGGATCATTTGGAGATGTATTTGCCGTTGTTGGCGACCACCGGTTCCACCAGCCCGTACATCGGTCTGTTTGGCACGGTCTGGGGCATCATGAACGCCTTCATCGCGCTGGGCGTGGCCCAGCAGGCCACCTTGGCGCAGGTGGCGCCGGGCATCGCCGAGGCGCTGATCGCGACCGCGATGGGGTTGTTCGCGGCGATTCCGGCGGTGATTGCCTACAATCGTTACGCGCACGAGGTGGACCGAGTGGCCAATCGTTACGAGACCTTTATGGAGGAATTCGCCAATATCCTGCAGCGCCAGTCCTACCACTTGCGCAAGAGCCACGTCGATGCCGTCGCTCGCGCCGCGGTGGCGCAAGGTTAAAGCCCATGGCCCGACGCAGTTCGCACGGTCGCCTGAAGGCGGAAATGAACGTCGTCCCCTACATTGATGTGATGCTGGTCTTGCTGGTGATCTTCATGGTGGCCGCACCGCTGCTGAATCAGGGCGTGGAGGTGGATTTGCCGCAAGCGCAGGCGGAAGCGCTGGACGCCTTGGCTCCGGAACTCGACGCGATCATTCTGTCGATCACCCGAGAGGAGGACTGCTACCTGGGCGTGGGTCCGGAGCGCGCCGAACCGGTGGCCTGCGATACCCTGGAGCCGCGCCGGGAAGCGGTTGGAGAACTCTTGGGGCGCAGTCCGCCGCCGCCGGTTCTGGTGCGCGCGGACCGGGATATCAAATATGATCGAGTCATTCAGGGGATGCAGGCCCTGCGGGAGGTGGGCGCGGTTCGAGTCGGCTTATCCACGGCGCCGCCGGACCTGCCGCCACACCGTCGGTGAACATGCGCCATGCTCGCGGGCTTTCAAACAACGCATCATGATTTCGTGGCCGCGGTCATCGCGTTGGCGGTGCATGTTCTGGCGGGTGCGCTCTTGTTCTTGGGTTTGAACGTTTCGGATGTGCCGCACTCCGAGCCGGTTGAACATGATTTCATGCCCGCCGAGATCTGGGATGAAGCCGCCATCCTGGAAGCTCGGGAACGGCTGGCCGAAGAGGCGCGGCGGCGGGCCGCCGCCGAGGAAGCGGAACGCCAGGCCCGGCTGGCCCAAGCCGAGCGGGAGGCGCAACAGCAGCGCCAGGCGGAACAACGTCGGCGGGAGGAACAGGCGCGGCGGGCCGAGGCGGCGCGCAGGGCGGAAGAAGCCCGTCAGGCGGAAGTGCGGCGCAGGGCGGAAGAAGCCCGCCGGGCCGAGGCGGCGCGCAGGGCGGAAGAAGCCCGCCGGGCCGATGCGGCGCGGCGGGCCGAAGCGGCGCGCAAGGCCGAGGAAACCCGCAAGGCCGAGGCGGCGCGCAGGGCCGAGGAAGCCCGCAGGGCCGAGGCGGCCCGCAAGGCCGAGGCGGCGCGCAAGGCCGAGGAAGCCCGCAAGGCCGATGCGGCGCGGCGGGCCGAGGAAACCCGCAAGGCCGAGGAAACCCGCAAGGCCGAGGCGGCGCGCAAGGCCGAGGCGGCGCGCAAGGCCGAGGCGGCGCGCAAGGCCGAGGAAGAACGGCGCAAGGCGGAAGAGGCGCGAAAATTGGCTGCGGAGTTGGCGGCTCGGGAAGCAGCGACCCGACACGCGCGGCAGGCGATCATGCCGCATGTCAGACGACAATGGGTGCTGCCGCCCAGCGCTCGCCCCGGTCTGTCCTGTACCCTCAAAATCACGATAACGGCTTCGGGCGTCGTGACCCGGGTCGATATTGTGAGAGGCAGTGGCGATGATCTTTTCGATAATTCCGCCAAGGCGGCGGTGCTTAAGGCATCGCCACTGCCCGTGCCTGCGGATTCCGCCGTTCTGAGCGAGTTGAACGCCTTCCAATGGCGGTTCAGGCCAGAAGACTAAGACGGTACGCCGAGCACGAGCAATGGTTTTTTGGATTTTTAGGAGGGCAAGACCTTGAATAGAGTTTTCCTGCTATTGGGATTCCTGCTGCTGATCCACGGCGCAATGGCGCAGGCGCAACAGACCATCGACATTACCAAGGGCATTGAAGACGGTGGCATTCCCATCGCTATCGCGCCGTTCGGCGGCGGGGCGCCGGAAAATCTGGCCGGCATCATCGCCGCTAACCTCCAGCGGAGCGGCCGGTTTGCACCGCGTCCTCCGGGAGCGCCCGTCGATTACGCTGTCGTCGGCCAAGCGCGTCCTGGCGGCTCTCGCGGTTGGGTCGTGCAATTTCAGTTGACCGGCGCGCAGAACGCTTCACTGCTGAATCTGTCCTTCGATGTGCCGGCCAATCAGTTGCGCCCGGTAGCCCACCGCATCAGCGACCTGATTTATGAGAAAATCACCGGTCGGCCGGGATTGGCCGGTACGCGCATCGCCTTCGTGGGGCGAAGCGGCGATTTCTGGTTTTTGGTGGTCGCCGACGCCGATAGCCGGAATCCCCAGGTCATCCTGCGTTCCACGCAGCCGATCATGTCGCCGGCCTGGTCGCCGGATGGGCGACGCTTGGCTTATGTGTCTTTCGAGGGACGCCGGTCGCAGATCGTGGTCCACGATGTCTACACGGGTGCCCGCCGCACGGTGTCCGCCGCGCCGGGTATCAACGGCGCGCCGGCTTGGTCGCCGGATGGACGGCGGCTGGCCTTCACATTATCCAGGGACGGCAATCCGGAAATCTATGCGCTCGATCTGACCGGCCAAACTCCGGTTCGGCTGACCGACAACAGCGCTATCGATACCGAACCGGTCTGGATGCCGGACGGCGGCATCGTCTTCACTTCGGACCGGGGCGGCTCGCCGCAGCTCTATCGGATCGGTCCGGGCGGTGGCGTGCCGCAACGGCTGACCTTCGAGGGCGACTATAACGCCCGCCCGGCGGTTTCGCCGGATGGCCGTTATCTGGCGATGATGCACGGGCGCCGCGGTCGCTTTCATATCGCGGTCCTGGATCTGGCCAACCGCCAGTTCCGGGTTTTAACGCCGGGCGGAGCGGATGAATCGCCCAGCTTCGCGCCCAATGGCGCGATGATCATTTATTCCACCGGCCAGCGGTTGGCAGCGGTGTCCGTGGACGGTAGCGTGAAACAGGATTTCGCCATTCCTGGCAGCGCGCGTGACCCGGCCTGGGCACCTTATGGTCGGTAATTTTCTTGCAATGACTTTACATGACAGATGAGGGGAGAATCGCCATGCAACCATTCATTCGTACCTTGATTGCCGTCGCTTCACTGGCCTTGTTGTTCGGGTGCGCCGCAACCGGCGAGAGTACCGAAGAGCAGACCGGCGTCCAACCGGACTTCACGGGGCAACCGGAGTGGGCCGGGCAACCGGGGCAGGAGGTCTACAGTTATCCCTATGGTCAAGCGCCGAGCGGCTGGGACGCCTATGACTTCTACGACACCACCATGGCGGGCGCCAGTCCTGGAATCGCCGCCGTTCAGCCCGGCGCGCAACCGGGTCAAGCGGTGGCTGGCGCGGTTTCAGCCGACCGCGTCGTGTATTTCGATTTCGACAGCGCGCAAATCCGCGCGGACAGCCGTCCCATCATCGACGCCAATGCGCGCGCCCTGATGGGCAACCCGCAGATCATCACGCAGTTGGAGGGACATACCGACGAACGCGGCAGCCGCGAATACAACATCGCGCTGGGCGAGCGTCGCGCCAATTCGGTGCGTCAGTACATGATCGCCATGGGGGTATCGCCACAACAGATTCGGGTCGTCAGCTACGGTGAGGAACGACCGGTGGCCTTCGGTCGTGACGAGCAGAGTTTCGCGCGGAACCGGCGCGTGGAAATCGTTTACTGATGGACGGGTCATGCAGGGTCCGTCCAGGGACTACGTGGTTGATATGGCTGGCGCTGGGCGGCATGTTGCTGCCCGGTGTCGGTCACGCGCAACGTCCGCTCGATGGCGAACTGACGCTGGAGTTGTTGCAGCGAATCGAACGTCTGGAGGCGGAAGTGCGGCAGATGCGTGGTGAACTGGAAGTTCACCGCTATCAACTCGAGCAGCGGGAACGCGATGCCCCGGCGGGCCACCCGCCGGAGGCGCGCGCGCGCCCTTCGGCCGCCATTGAATGGGCGGACCCGGGTGCGCCCTCCAGAGCCGAAGATCGACTGTCGGCGGTGGCACCGCCCGAGGTCGTTACTCCATTACCGGCTGCTGGAACCGAACAGGCGGATTTCGCGGTGGCCTTGAACGAATTCCGGGAGGGCCGGTTTCGGGAGGCGATTGCGGAGTTCCGGCAATTTCTGAGCGATTATCCGGAGAGCCCCTTGGCGGGCGATGCGCGGTACTGGCTGGGCGAATCGTACTATTTGCGTCGCAACCTCGACGCGGCCAAGGAAATGTTCATCGACATGGGGTTGCACGACCCGCACCATGCGCGCCTGCCGGATGCGCTGCTGAAGCTGGGCTACCTGTATGGGGCCGAAGGCGATCCTGATCGGGCGCGGGAGGTGTTGGAAAAACTGGTGCAAGTCTATCCGGATACCCAAGCCGCCAGCCTCGCCGAACGGCGCTTGGAATCGTTGCGCTAGCCCTCCATGGATGGAGCCGGGTTCCCGAATCGAGCGACCGGTGCTCTAACCTGTTCGACTACCCCGCAATCGCGCCCAACAATCCTTCCACCGCCGCCGCCCGCGCCTCCGGGATCAACGCCGGGCTGTGTAGTCGGTGGCGTCGGATGATGGAAAAGGTGGGCGGTGCCCACCCGACCCAGCTAACCCGCCGTACCGTGGTAACCCGCCGTACCGTGTATTGAACGGTATTGGGGCTCACCCGCCGTACCGTGGTGTCAAGCGGTTGCAAGCGAGCGGGCGTGAGCAATTTCGCGGTGAACGACCGGTCTGACCTGTGAGGCGTGTAGACTGGCGACCGCCAAGGTTTCTCCATCGAGGGCTACAAATTCAACCTCAAAGCCTTGGCCATTCTGGTGAACCATGACCACGGTTCC
>REEE01000059.1 GCA_007695245.1 Candidatus Competibacteraceae bacterium
GTATGGAGTATGGACGATTTTTGCCTTTTGGGGAGTGTGGAATCGGCGGTATCGCCCGGGGTTCAGCCGGTATTCCGCAGTCCCGCCGCCAGGGCATTGATCGAGCGCAGCAGCGGTCCCAGCCACAGCGCCGCCTCGGTCGAGTCCGCGCCGTGGTCCCGCGTGGCCTGCCGGTAACGGCGCAGCAGCGTGACCTGGAGGTGGTTGAGCGGGTCCAGATAGGGACTGCGCCGTTCCAAGGATTTGGCCAGCGTCGGATTTTCCTCCAACAGCGTCGCGACTTGCGCCACCGTCAAAATTTCCTGGCAGGTCTGTTCGTATTCCTCGTGGAACCGCGCGTAAATCGCATCCCCGATTCCGGCGTCCTCGCACAGCCGGGCGTATTCGCGGGCGATGTCCGGGTCCGCCTTGCGCAACGACATCTGGCTGTTGTCGAGCAGGGCGTGGAAGAACGGCCATTCCCGATACAGTTTTTGCAGCAGCGCCAGCCGCTCGGGGTCGTCGCCGCGCCAGGCCGCCAGCGCGCCGCCGATGCCGTACCAGCCCGGCAGGGTGTGCCGGGCCAAGCCCCAGCCGAACATCCATGGAATCGCCCGTACCGAATATTTGGAGCGGTCGCCCTGGGCGCGGTGCGAGGGTCGCGAGCCGATGTTGAGCTGAGCGATTTCGGTGACCGGCGTGGCGGTGTAGAAGTAATCGATAAAGCCGGGCGTCCGTTCGGTGAGTTCGCGGTACGCGGCTTCGCCGTGGCGGGCCAGCTCGGCCATAACCGCCGCCGCTTCCGGCGGATCGGCCGGTACTTCCTGGATCAGGTGGCGGCTGGCTTTCATCAGGCCAGTGACGCCGAGGGTCAGTTCGTAGACGGCGGTTTCCAGGTTCTGGTACTTGAACGACAGCACTTCGCCCTGTTCGGTGATCTTGATCTGGCCGCGCACCGTGCCCGCCGGCTGGGACAGGATGGCGTCGTGGACGGGACCGCCGCCGCGCCCGACCGTGCCGCCGCGGCCGTGGAACAGGCGGCAGTCGAAGCCGCGCGCCGTCGCCAGGGCCACCGCCTGTTGCTGCGCCTGGTACAACCCCCAGTTGGACGCCAGGATGCCGCCGTCCTTGCAGGAATCGGAGTAGCCCACCATGACGTTCTGTACGCCGCCGGCCGCCGCCAGCAGCTCCCGGTAGGTCGGGTGGTCCAGCAGCCGGGTCAGCAGGGTCTCGACCCGGTTCAGATCGGCGATGGTTTCAAACAGCGGTGCCACACGGATTTCGCAGTGCCAGCCGCCGTCGGCGCGGCGCCCGGCCAGGCCGGCGAAGCTGGCCAGGAACAGCACCTCCAGGACGTGGCTGGCTTCGTGGGTCATGGAAATGACGTAATTGTCGAAGGCCCGCGGGCTGATTTCCGCGCGCATTTGCGCCATCACCTGGAACACTTCCAGGGTTTCACGCGTCGCGGGGCTCAGGGAGTCGCAGTACAGCAGCGGCGTGCCCGGCCGGGCCAGCAGGTCGCCGAGCGTTTCCAGGCGCTCTTCCTCGGTCAGAGCCGCGTAGTCTGGCAGGTTGGGTGCCATGGCGAAGATTTCCGCCACCGCCGCCGTGTGCCGGGCCGATTCCTGGCGCACGTCCAGCGCGGTCAGGTGGAAGCCGAAGGTTTCCGCGAGCCGGATCAGGTCCTTGAGTTCCCGGTCGGCGACCGCGCCGTCGCCGTGGGCGACCAGCGAATCGCGGATGGTGTAGAGTTCCTCCAGAAATTCCTGCCCGGATTCATAACCCCAGAACGGCGCGGGGATCGCTTCCGGGCGGCCGTCGATGCGGGCGCGGAGGCGTTCGAGGTTGTGCCGCAGCCGGTGGTAGATCAGGAAAAACTTGCGCCGGTACGGCTCTTGGGCGTATTGCCGGGGCGCGTCGCGGAACAACTCGGCCATGCGCTGCAAGTCCGCCTCCAGGCTGGCGGCGAGCGGCGGCGAGGGCGCGACCAAGGAGCCGGAATAGGTCAGGTGCCGGTTTAGTTCCTCGACCCGGCGCAGGTATTCGCGCAGGATCTCCTGCGCTTGCAGACGCACGGCCAGCGCGGTGGTGTCGGGGGTGACGAAGGGGTTACCATCGCGGTCGCCGCCGATCCATGAGCCGAAGCGCAGCAGGCAGGGAATGCGCACCGCTGCCTTGCCGCCCTCGTCGCCGTAGACCGCGTTCAGCGCCCGCTCCAGATTGCGGTAGAGCACCGGCAGTGCCTGGAAAATCGATTCCCGAAAGTAGTACAGCCCGTTCTTGATCTCGTCGCGCACCTGCGGTTTATAGGCGCGTACCTCTTCGGTATGCCAGAGAATCTGAATCTGGCTGCGCAGTTCCTCCAACACTTCGTCCCGCTGGAGCGGGTTGAGCGCCGCATCGTCGAGTTGCCCGTTGGTCAGGAAGATGCGGCGCTGCGCGCCGAGCAGCACCCGGCGCTTGGCTTCGGTGGGGTGAGCGGTGAACACCGGGGTGAAGCAGAGCCGGTCCAGCAGAGACTGCAACTGGGTAACGCCGACGCCGGCGGCGCGCAGGGCGCGCAAGGTCTCGTCGAACGAACCCCGCCACAGCGGCTCGCCGCGGCGGACCTGCTCGCGACGTTGCTGGTGCTGGAAGGACTCCTCGGCGAGGTTGGCCAAACTGAAATAAGCGCTGAAAGCCCGTATCACATGGTTCAACATTTTCGGATTCAGCGCGGTGATGAAGCGCATCAGTCGTTCGCGGGTTGCTGGCGCGGCGTCGGGTTGCCGGCGCAGGTCGGTGAACCCCTGACGCAGGGTTTCCACGGCATCCAGCACGTGGCGGCCTTCCCGGTCGCGCAGGGTTTCGCCCAGGATACGACCCAGCAGTTTGACGCGATCACGCAGGAATTGATCGGATATAGCGGGCATGGGAATCTCCGTCGACGCCAGTCGGATGACAATGGACTAAGGGGTATTCTATCGTGCTGGAAGCAGGCCACATTCTAAATGGACCGAGCGCGCGATTCGACAGTCACCCTATAGTAGCTGTAAGGCCATGCGCGGGCGATGGCGGTCGCCGTGCGTCGGGGTGTGGCCCGCGCTGATCCCAGCGACTTGCCGGTCTGGCAAGAGTTGCAAGCCCATCATGCCGTCGTCGCCGACGACCGGCCCCTGCGCGACCTGTTCGCCGCTGATCCCGAGCGTTTCGCCAAATTCTCCCGATGTTTCGGCGACTCGCTGGTGGATTTTCCCAGCACCGCATCAGCGGTTTCCGGCGATGGCTTCGCCCGAATCGGGGCGTTTCTCCCCTTCGCGGCAGGGGCCTTGAGAGATTTCCCGTCCGTTGTCAGGATTTTTTACACCGCTCCGGCGTGGCTCGCAAGCGGCTTTTCAACTGGGACCGCCCGGCGGATGGTTCGCGCATTCATTTGTTTTGGCATTTCTTTTTCCGGAAACCCGCTTTTTCTTGTCGGTGTCCGGCCGGTCTTTCCCCAGCGCTGAACACGGGTTTTCGGGCGTCGTTTGTCAATGGATACGACGGAGGCTTGTCGGAATTTTTTACAGGAGCGGCGCAGTCGGTTTTTTTGGATTTGAACAGTGTTTTTGTCTGTTATTGGAGATTACTGTTCTTTTTGAATGACAAAATAAGGAAAAACTCAGTGGATTATTTAGCTTGATCGGGCGACGAACTCGCTGATGCAAATTCAGAGGCTATCTCCTTGGGTGGATTAAAGTCTCCATTGAGTGAAAAATCAGCTTGTCAGAAAATTTTACAGTTTTCGATGGCCGTATGGGTCCGCATCGGTCGCAATTTATAATTTTTTCTAATTTAGAAGCACTTGGAATACATGGCTTGGTTTTTGCTTTCTTAATGCCCGGTCAACTCATAGCTAAACACGGACTGAAGGTGACTCACAATGGCTTTGTCTCCATCGCACCCAATTCGTGCAACGCATGCGCGTTATCATGGGCTTCTTGCCGTCGTTTGCGCGGTATTCCTGCTGGCGGCCCCGCTCTCCGCCAGTGCCACGATTCTGCAATTCTCCCTCAATACATTGTCCCTGTCGGGTACCTCTGGGGTTTTGGCCTTCGATTTCATCGACGGCGATGGCAAAGCAGGCAACAACACTGCGGTGATCAGCGATTTTTCCACGAATGGAACCCTGGACGAGGATGACATCGTCATCTATGGAGATGCAGGAGATGTAACCGGCGAGCTGCCTGGCCCACTGACGCTGGTGGATTCCGGATTTAGCATTTACGAACAACGGTTCACCTTCGGGACCACGCTGAGTTTCACCCTGACGCTGACCCAGCAACGAGGGGGCGGGATTTTCCCGGACTCGTTCGCGTTCTACCTACTTGAGCGGTATGAAGATCCAGAACTGGGTGAGATTTTTATACCCCTGTTCGAGACCACCGACCCGCTGGGTGCGAACGCCCTGTTCGCGGTAGACATCGACGGCTCGCGCGGCGGTGACGTCTTCCTCTTCGAGGCTGTGGAGGCCTCGGTGACCTGGACACTGGAGCCCGTCGCCACCGTGCCCGTGCCCTCCACGGTCTGGTTGCTCGGCGCGGGCTTGTTGGGCGGACTGATGGCGCGGCGGCGACGGGTGCCGCCATCGTAACAATTCCCCTCCTCGGATGAGGAGGGGTGGCGCGCCAGCGCCGGGGTGGTTCGAGCTTTTCGGCAACAGCAAGAAATTAGTGAGTGGGGAGATCGAGGTCATGGCTGGAGTACGTTCATCGATGAAGTGGAT